>VBBE01000244.1 GCA_005884605.1 Candidatus Bathyarchaeota archaeon | reverse complement strand
CGCTTTCTACTTCAAGTTCCAAGGCCACGAAGACTCTCAATGTAACTCTCCGCCATTAAACGCGGATCAATACTGTTTTCTTGGATCACTCTAAATGAAACCTAATTGCATAATGAACCACTTCGTCCATGGTTTCGGATGAAGCGTGAAACTAGCAAGAGAAGTTATCCGAAATTCCTGATCCTATCGGATGGAAATTTCCATCTTTTGACAGGCATTGGCGCCAATTGCCCAGAGAATCCTGATAAAATATCGTCACGCTATAAGTCGTGAAATGCTGGAGATAGACATCGTAGTGGTAGGAACCATCGCCCGATAATACCATACTTGACTCAGGGTTTCCGTTGCTTGCGAAACTTATACCTCTCGGAATCTCGAGAGATCCGATCGTTACGTTGCCGGAGACGAGAAAGGATGAGGTAAGGGACTCATGTGCACGGGCATAGGCGTCATTCGAGCCCGTAACAACAGTTCCGGCTCCCTACCCCGCGACCAACCCGAAAACCAACGAGACAATGACCGCTGTGACAATTCCAGACTTGTACTTAGCGTGACTGCGCGACTCTGTCACGGGCATGGAATTCGAATTCTGTTGAACGCGCAACATATCCTTGGTTGCCCCCAACCACGCGGCTAAAGATCTCAACGAAAAGACTCTTTCGAAGATTGAGCGCGCAGTTTTTTCCAGACGGACCCTAGGGTAATGACTCCGTACTAATCGAATTCGTACCGAACGGATCCAGATCATGCACTTTCACATGAAAAATAGGGACCTGGCCGTGGAAGTTCAAGCCAGCAACTTTGATCCGCAAAGAAGAATCTTGGGTTTCTCTATGAGGATTTCCTCAGAGTCATCCTTCGAGGAAAAAAACACTGTGACTTACAGAACAGATTATGAAGAAGTGTTGGGCTAATCGGTGGCCGGAAGGCTTGGCGAGAGAGGTCCGCACTCATGGGAAGCCTTCGTATCGCTCTGGTAGTCTGTAGATTGTTCATGACTAATAAGAATGGATAAAGTTAAGACTATATTCACTCAAACTTCTAGTAGCTTTCGGAATGAGATCGGTACCAGTAATACTGGTTCTCTGCCTTACAGCTTTGATGCTAATTCCGTCAACCATACCTCGCGTAGGAGCAGTACTATCGAACGGTAACAACTACTGGTCGGCCTACGGACCCAACGTTGACAATCTCGTCTACAAGGTCTACAACGATTATAACGGACTGTTGATAGTTGGCAGACAAACAGAACCACTGGAACGCCTGCGCTGGTCCCGGTTGGCTCCAGCGCGTGTGTTGGTTGTCCTGCAAGCACGTTCCAGCTAATCATCCAGCTCCAGAATCCTGAAGAGGGCAACGCTGCTATCCTAGATGCTAACAACCTTGTCGCCGCCACGATAACAGGTACTGGGACCGCTCTTCCCACAACGAGTAAGAGAGATGACGGTGGCGCATCGCCAACGGGAACCTACACTCTCGGGTTCCTTTCAGACGCTGCAGGTATCAACTCGTATAATGTATCCACTAGCATCTACAGCGGCTCGGCTACTCTATTCACTGGCACATCCACTCCGAACTGTCCCGTCAACACCTCGTGCACATTCATCTTCCGTGTCAACTACAACAGCGGCAGCACCGTCAATCCATCAGGTTCAGGCTTAGACATGGGGCGCGCGATAAGCCACCTGCTGAACAAGTCAGAATTCTTGAAGGGCCCCTATCTGACACCGCCAGGCGGCCAACCTCTCGGCGCATGCGTAGACATTTCTGTTGCGGGTTTCGCAGGACTAATACCTCCGAACCCGCAGGATGCATGTGACACAGGGACAAGCACTGTTCCACTCTCCATCCAACAAGGAGAATGTACTCCAGGAAATCCCTTGTATGATCCTAACATAGCTGCTCTGCAGCCTGGAGTCTGCGCTCCAGTCTCGTTATACACTCTCAAGTCCAACACCGTCGCAGGTGCTGCGAGCTGTGGCGTTGGAACAATTGGTATCAGCTGTTTCCCCAGCGAATCCTCGGCTCCTCCCCCCGGTGGCTATGCAAGCAACATTGACCTAGCGGCGGCATGCGTCTACCTCCTTGAAGCAGGCTTCACGACTGTAAGCGCGGGCGCTGGAACAATTGCTCAACAGTGCACGAATGTCGCGGCAGGAACGGGTCACATTGTTAACCCGAACAGCAGCTGCAACACAACAACCGCTGCGGGTTGTGTGGTCATGTACATCCGTACCCATCCGCCCAGACGGGCTTTCGGCGATATCATCGCTGACGAGATCAACTTTCTCTTCGGAACACCAGCACCGAACGGTGCGACTGTCTGCTACGGCGGTCCTCCATCATTCCCCTGCTCCCTAACACCGGTATACTTCACCATCAGCCAGGTCGCAGGCATCGTCTTCGACACTAGCGTCCAGAAAGACTGGAACTTCTACACCGGTGGTAATTCAGGATATTACCCCGACGCTTTGTGGGCTATCTACCACAGCAGGTTCGCCGGCAATCTGTGCGACCCTAATGCGCTCGCGAACACCGGGCCCAACAACTTTGGCTTCTACTGCGATCCCGCCTTTGATACCCAGGCCACCGCTGGCGAGTTCGTTTCCGGCATAACGTACTCAGCGTTTCTGAATGCTGCTATTCTACTCGTCACCCGAGGTGGTATCTTACCCGTCTACGGCGGCTCGAACTTTTTCGTTGGCCTTAACGGCTGGAACCAACAGCAAACCACTCTCGGAAAAGGTGCCAGTATCGTACTTAACTCACCCTGGGGCCTCCTTTCGGGGATGACGGGACGCGCATCATCGATAGATACTCAGCCTGTTCCTGGATATACACCGACCAACTCGCTCTACTATCCGTCTGGATGCAACCCGTCTACCGGATGTGCACAGAACACTCTGCGGCACGGCCTGTCTCAGACGACAACATGGCTCAGCCCATACTTGTTCTACACGGTGTGGGAGCAAGAGATCCTCAACCAAGTCTACGACATCATGCTCGTCGTCGACCCGAACACACCTGGATTATGTCAAACTCAACCAGGCGGTACCGCTCAC
>VBBE01000245.1 GCA_005884605.1 Candidatus Bathyarchaeota archaeon | reverse complement strand
GATCATCTTCTTCCCCAATATGGCTGAATATATCAATCTATATCCGAAATATTTTCAAGAATAAATACCTGTCATGACGTTGACAAACTCCCTTGAGCCAAAAAGGCCTAGACTCAACACGAGTGGAATTAGTAACTCTGTTCTTTATCGCGGGTCGCGAATCATGAAAAGCAGCATTCGCATAGGAAGTGTTGCGATGTTTCTCATAGCCGGGATCCTTCTCTCATCGATTATGGGCGCGACCAACTATTGGACTAGCGTAGCATCGGCCCAGTTTCCCGTAGGTTCGGGGTCTTGGAACGCCCGTGTTCCATGTTCCTCACCCTGGATTGTAAGAATCACCGATATTACCGACAATAAGACCGGGTCAGCATCGCAGACGAGTAGCTCCTTCAGCCCTGGGAGCCCGAATAAGAGGTGGCTAACCTCTGGCGCCACGCCGCCCGGCTGGGTCTCCCCAGGGCCACCTTGCACTATGACTGGCTCTCACGGGACTGTGGCTGTGTTCGTCGAGATTGATGGTGTGAAGCGAGAAGGCATTGTCAACGAGGACTGTACGGGTAGCTACGACGCGATTAACGGCGGAACCTCAAACGGTGGGTCATATTGCGATTCAACTTTCAACATTTACGACCCTGCAGTTGTTCCGAACTATTCGATCTCATGCACGAGTTCTTCGGACCCTACCTGTTATGGTAGAATTCATTCGGAGATCGATCATGATTGGAAAGCTGCGCACTACTGTGGATCCTCCACCACCTGTAATGATATGGCGTTGGGGTCTCAGACTACAACCTCGACCCTCATAGATGTTCAGGGCTTCGTCTACTGGGATCCAGATCATCTCACCGTGCAATGGCACAGCTTCAGCGGATGGGAGATTCATCCATTGACAGCGTGGCGTCAGCACCAATCAAACCAAACGCCAGACTTTAGCATCTCGCCTAGCCCCTCCTCATTTTCGGTTCCGCCGGGCGCATCTGGTACTTCTACGATCACACTTACCAGCCTCGGATCTTTCACTGGAACAGTCACCCTGTCTCCATCCATTTCGCCGAACGGTCCCACCATTTCAGTAAATCCTTCAAGTGTGACCCTTGTCGCCGGGGGGAGTGAGACCTCAAAACTGACCGTGTCAACACAATCCTCAACTCCGCTAGGAGACTACACTGTGACTGTGGCCGGCAACAGTGGCTCCATCTCTCACTCCACCATCGTCCACGTTTCAGTGAGACTACCTCAGTCACATTGGTGTCTGGAGGCTCAACCAACGCTGTCCTGACCGTCAAGGCTCTGAAGAAGACGTCTATCGGCAATTATGTTGTCACAGTCACAGCGACCAGCGGGACACTGTCCCACTCCATAACTATCTCGGTCAGCGTAACCTAAACCAATTGCGTAGAATCCTGAACCTAGCTCGTCTTCCATCGAAACAAAGACTCGTCAAAGACATGCTCTTTCCTGTCGGTTAAGCCGACGCCCCGGAAGCCCTGCAATCTATCACTCGTCCTATCGTACGATGTTTCGACGCCCTCTAGAGCCTCGACTCTTGTCTCGGGACGCATCATCTGCGCGACAATACCGGTCAGATGCGCTATCTGGTCCATGGCCGAGCCCAGCTCCTCCTCCCCCAAGAGCCCAACAGAAAAGACGAGACGTACCTTCTGATCGATAAAGGTCAGGGTGAAGGCTGCCATTTCGTGGCTAGAGGACCTTCGAGCTAGTGAAGAGTAGACCGTCTCTAAGCTTAAATGCAAATGAAACAGCAGACCCCGACACTATGGAATCTAGGGGAAAGAGGAAATTATTCCGCTACCCTTACGTCAAACCACTGGTTCTGATAATGACGGGAGTCCTGTTCGTCGGAGCCGCGGCAGCTATCACGACTCTGAACATACCGTCTACGATCATCCCGTCTCAGAACGCTGTGACCACCAGTCCATGTGGAGGGACCCTCGTTCTGAGCGGTGGACCTGCGCCGGGCACCGGTACACTCAGATACACCTGCCCCTCTTCAAGCGGGGCCTTCACAGTGACAACCGTCGGGTCTGATACCCCCACGTTCAATCCACCATCGGAGATTACCTCGGTCGGATATGTTTCCCATTCGGCATCCGACTGCTCGGGATCCACGACCCTGACCTCTGGAACGTCTACAACCCTATCCTCTACCGGGGGTTTCGACATCTGTGCTGGCTATTCGTGCCCAACCGGTTGCACCATTCCCGCGTGGAGCTTCTCCTGGTCCAGCTAGGCGTTCGCAAAAATCACTATTTCGCCATTTTCCTCCTCCCATGGTGTTCTTTCTATAGAATCTGGTCACGATTTAGATACAGCGTGTCCTAGTTTGTTAGGGGAAAGCGTCACGTTTCTTCGCGGACTATTCGGGTTATGTCAACTCTTCGTCTGATGAGTTAGCTTCGGGGCATCGACTCCGAAGATTATCGTAGGCGTCGGATTCCCTTTCATTGCTTCAACTGCCCTGCCTTGCGCTTCTAGAGGAATGAGAGGCCGGGAACGTGCGAACCTCACGCGTCCCGGCCGAGCCAAGTTAGCAACCACCATGAAAGAGGAGAAACTTATCGTATCTGATATGTCAGAGAGAGATCCGACGATAAGCTAACGGAGCCACCTTTCATAAGGTTCTATAGTCACGTCACTGCTTTCTATCTGTATCCAACTAGACTACGGGCCGAGTGTAATAGATCATTGAATCTCTTCGGTCAATTGCCCATCTGGCTCTACGGGATAGGTATGGCCTTGATCTTCTCAGGGATAGTCTGGGCTCAGCTAACACGTAGGGCTCGCTCGATTCATATCCCCCCGTCGGTAGAGGAGGCTGCACTCTCAACCGGAGTAAGAGACGGG
>VBBE01000161.1 GCA_005884605.1 Candidatus Bathyarchaeota archaeon | reverse complement strand
CCACTAGCGGAACGACTAGTCCAAACAGACTGCGAAGCATGCGAGCGCCGCTGAAAGACAGCACTGCGCCAAAAGTGAGTACAATCGGGGATACAATGATGATGCCAGCTGAGGGATATCTGCCACCGTTCTCTATGACGTAATTGTACAACATCTGATAGACGAAGATTGCCAGCAGTGCAGTGGCGGAGAGCAGGCTGCCGATTCTGGTGTATAGGAGTCCTCGCTCGTCTTTGAGAGCTTCACGTTAGAAATAGAGTCTAGACACTAACGGATTTGTCCGGATCGAAACTAGCGAGAAATGGAGAGGGTACGCCGCGTTCGCGGATTTGGAGTGCCCGCGAGACATAGCGCAGTAATCGCGAAACAAGGACAGTGGTCACACGTGATTAAAGTCCCGGGGGACAACACTGGCGAAGAGCGAAGGAGTCTTGGCCACTACCGGACGCTTTGGCTGGTTCCTGATAGGCGTGATAATCGGCGCGATAGTACTCGAAGTCTACGATGTAACGGTTAGATACATTCCCCGCTGGCTTGGCGCTGCAACAACGCTTGTTGGGTTCCTGATCCATCTCGTCGCCTGGTTCGGCCTAATGCTCGCGGTTGCTAGTGTCCTGGGATCGCGAGTCATAGGAAAAGATCAGGTGAATTACACCCTGGTCGGGTTCGGGGCAATTATAGTGACCTTGGAATTGTGGCTATCCGTGCCGTTCGGTTTCGGGTAGACGCTGTCTAAGATGACTTTGGGTGGGTTGGTTGGAACAGCGAGGCTCTGGGATCGTTTCTTTAGGCAGATCACTGTTGTCCGACGTGCTGGTCTAGGAATTTTGCAGCTCTCTTAATCGAGTCTATCTCATTCTCTCTCCGCACGAACCCGTGCCCTTCGTTTTCGTAGATCTTTACCTCAACCGTTACCCCGTTCTTCCGTGCCGCTTCAGCCATCTGTTGTGTTTCTTCGACGGGGCATCGGATATCGTGTTGTCCTGCGAGTAGAAGGAGGGGTGCGCGGATCTGGTCTGCAAAGAATATTGGCGAGCGGTCACGCCAGAGCTCGCGATCGGTAATTGGATTACCCATCAACCATTCGTCGTTCTTCTGCAGCACAGGATCCTCGTTCTCGTGGGCTGTGAACCAGTTGGCCAGTGGAACAATGCTGACGCCCGCCCCCCATATCTCTGGCGTCTTGGTGAGCGCCATTAGTGTGAGGTATCCTCCCCAGGACCCGCCCATTATCGCAATTCTCTTCGGATCTACATAACCGGTTGTCTTGAGATAGTCGACCGCTGCGATAAGATCGTTGAGATCGCCTCTCCCAGCGTCTTTGCGGAGGGATTCCATGTATTCGCGTCCGAACCCTGTTGACCCCCGGTAGTTTGGCGCGATGACGAGGTATCCGTGACTCGTCAGGTATTGGATGTTGGGGTACCAGCTGTTGAAGTGTTGCCATTGGGGTCCGCCGTGCGGATAGACGATGGCAGGATGGGATCGATCGGGCTTGATGTTAGCGGGGACGTAGAGGAAGCTGGAGATAGGAGTTTGATCTTGAGCAGAGTAGACGATCAGGTGTGGTTGGATGAAGTTGTCCTGGTTTAGTCCACCGACTAGCGAGTAGGTGATTTGTTTGAGGGCGCGGGCTTTGAGATCATAGACCCAGATGTCGTGGGGGCTGTCGCCTGAGGCGTGTATTATCGCGAGCTGTTTGCCGTCTGGACTGAATTTGGCAGCGCGTATAACACCATGGCCGGGCGGTATCTCTTCGTGTTCCCCTTTCAGATCACGGATGTAGAGATGGAGGTTCCCCGCTTGGTTGACGACGTAAGCGTACTTGTCTTCCGTCGGGCTGACGTCGACGAGAGAACTGTCCCAGTCCTGCAGGGTGAGCCACTGGAACTCGTTATTTTCTTTGATATCAAGCAGAGCGACTGCTTCTATTCCCCTGTCGTTCGCGTTGCTAGTTACATAGACCCGTTTATTGTCACGTGTCCAGCCGCCAACGATGCTCGTGGAGCGATCGTCTATTGGGGCGAGGACTGTCTCGCCCCCCGTCTCCATATCATGGACGCTGACCCCCGTGTACTGGTAGTTTCTTGTCCGAGAGAAGGCGAGTTTTTTCCCGTCGGGGCTAGGCTCGAGGGCTTCGCAGTCGCCGGTGTCGCTGCTGATGATCTTCTTGACTGTCCCGGTTGCGAGGTCGTGGTGGAAGATCGGGTAGGTCCCAGGTATGTCGCGTTCGGCCGCATAGTATAGCGAACGGCCGTCTGGATTCCACTTCATGTCCCTATGACCGATCTTCTGGGTGCGCGTGATGTTCTTGGTAGTGTACTCTGTTAGATCGAGGAGGTAGAGGTTGGGTTTCTCATCACCTTGAGAATCTTGCGAGTAGAGGATATGGTGGCCGTCGGGCGAGGGATCCGCGAGATCGTTTCTCTCGTCGCTTACTGTCAGCTGGACTGGCCAGCCGCCCTGGCTGGGGACGCGCCAGATATTGTAGCGGCCGGTAATGTTCGTCTCGAAATAGAGGTGCTCGCCGTCAACGGACCAGCGAAGAGTGAACATTGAACGCGTGTAGTAGAGAGTGTCGATGTCCAACGGACGATAAGCCGGGCTGAACGGGCTGGTGATAGAGTCGCTGGCCAGTTTCGCGGCAGGAGTGGGAATCATTTGGAGCCGAGACGCGAATGGGCGATAGTTAGAACTTACGGAAGGCTAAGAGCTAGTTCTCTGCAAGATCGTGCTGCTGATGCAGACGAGCTCGTTTCGACAGAGCGGTGTTGTAATAAGCTGGAGCGGCGGAAGCGGTACCTCTCGGTAGAGCGCATGATAACGTTCGAGCATCGCGTACCCGAGACGACAACCGGCAGGGTCTATCCGATAATCGAGGAATGGTTGGGGTCGCAGAAAGCTAAGGTCAAACAGTCCCAGCCGCCCGCTTTTATCGAGGCTTCGCACGGTAGATCACTCCAACCGATGGGTTGGAAGAAGGATGCCAAGAAGACGATCATTTTCAACATATCCCAGGAAGACCGTGACGTGCTGGTCAGAGTGGAATTGAAGCCGGCCTCGCTTAACGCATCGGATGTCCGCTCACGTATAGACCAGGCTCGCGCGAATTGGAACGAGCTTCTATCGGACTTATGGTTCCGTCTCGGCGACTTTCAGGCACCTCAACAGGCAATGGTTAACCCGCCTGTCAGCTGGGAACTATCGCGAAAGAAGGGAATTAGAATGGTCTACAGCGGCATTGTACTCATGGTCCTCGGAATCCTGGCTACGATAATCTTCGCTTCCACGCTCGCCCTAGTATTTACCGGGCTAATCATCGCAGGTGTCCTCGCCATGACAAACGGAGCAATGATCGTGCGTTCAGCGAAGAAACGTCTGGTCCAACTAGAACAAGCCTCTCCATAGTTTACGTCGAATCAGCTTTGTTTTGATAGGCGGGTACTTTCGAGTAGTACTGTTTGAGCGTTTGTAACATTTCTGGATCATGGTGTTCTTCGATGATTAGCCTGTATCCTTCGTCTTTTTCCCTGTTGACGAGTTGTTTGGTGGCGTATACTTCGCCGATGTAGCTGTCCTCCTCGATTATCCCCAGGCCTGTGGGTCCTTGTCGTAAGACATCGAACACTATCTTGAGGAGATTGTCCAAGTCCTTCACGGGACGAGTGTTTGTGATATTGGGTGATCCCTTCCAGAGCAAGAAAACAACGGTTATTCCGACGAGTCGCCCGGCCAGTTGGTGTCTGAGCCGTTCGAGATTGTCCTCAGAGATTCGTTCTTTGATGGCGTTGGCGAGCTTCTCTTTCTTCTCGCCCGTATTCTGCCCGTTGCCGGGGGTTAATGGCTCGAACGGGGCGATTGTGAGGTCGAGGAGGATCTCCTGAGCTTCAAGTTGTTCAGCCAACATGGTCGCTTTGACTCAGATCGCGACCTAGAAGATTAGTTTTTTGGAAGCCCGCGAGTCGATCGGTCATTACCTCTTGATGAGGATTTTGGGAAGCTGTTCCTTGGAATGGAGCTTTGCGCCGCGGGTGCGAACCCAACTGGCCAGGGTCAGAACGGCAAAAGAGAGCCCGACCCAGAACAGATAATTCAGTACGACTAAAACCGGGTCGTAGGCAAGACAGAGAGTAGGGAATCCAGGGGTAGCGCAGCCTGGAATCGGGTGCGTTATGAACGCTCGTCTCCGGCGAGCCTGGACCGACATAGTTGAGGAGCCAGGTGTGTTGTTCGACGAAGAACATACGAATTGCTCCCTGCCGAGAATGTGCGTTAGCCATCTAAACCAGAGAGGATGCCGACGATAAACGGGAGGGAGGCTCCGATACAGGAGCTGGAAGATCATGCTGGTATTTTCGCGTAGTACTGTTTGAGCGTTCGCTGCATCTCTGGATCATGGTGTTCTTCGATGATAATCCGATAACCCTCGTCCTATCTTCGTCAAGCCCTTTACTTCTTAGCGTGTCAATCTGAAGAGTGTTCTTCGCTTTTTCTTGTCGAGTGTGATATTGAACCGATCAAAGAATCCTTCTCGTCCGATCAGGTATGGTGCGTTGCCATCAGCGAAGCATATTGACAGAGACAGGTTGAGAGCGAGATCAGGGAGGAATGCCGCTGCTTCTTGGATTCGACCATCAACGGAACATTCTGGCTTGGGAGATATTCCTGTTAGGCTTATTCTCGAGCCTCTTGCCCAGTTGAGGCCGATGCGCTCTGCAAGCTGACGTGGGGCGAGGGAGATGTCTGCACCGCTGTCTACGATGAACGAGTAGAGGTTGTAGTTTTTCTTCTCTTTGAAGACCAGATCTACAATGGGACGATGAGTGGTCCCGGTGTGGGTCTTCTGCCTCATCCAGCTCTTAGTGAAGCTCGACATATACTAGAAGCGAGGGCTTTTCGATCCTCGTTATTAGAACCATTCCAGGGTTGAGTTTGTCGATCTTTTCGTACAAGCCCTTCATGGTGGGACTGGAGGCTAGTATCTTCCTGTTCTTTACAGCCACGTACTTTCCACGATATCTTCGCAAGACAGGGGTGGAGGCCCTGCTGAGCCATTTCTCGTCTCGTTGTCTGGTCCGAGCCTCCCGCAGCAGTTCGGGAGAGATCGTATCACTCAAGCGCCGTCTACGAGGGGCCAAGTTTCTCAACTCGTATTATTGATTGGTTCAACTATTTACGTTGGTTGGCGCGGCCTAGCTGATACCCAAGGATCAGGTCGTGGTTGCTGGGAGCACTGCTCCCTTGTTGAGAACGAGCGTCGGTCGTATCTGAACTAGAGAGGGGCCCGACGACAGACGGGAGCTAGCGATATTGGAGCTAACCGGCCGCTGCAGGATCACTTTCTCTAAAGATCGATTGATATTCGTGGGTGGTTGTTCTTGTCATTCGTACAACAATCCTTATTTCGATAGACTGATCGTTGTACGTAGGTTGAGATAACCGTGGCTACTGTTACAGTGTCTCCGAAGTATCAGGTGGTCATACCGAGTGATGTGAGGGATAGGCTGAAGCTTAAACCTGGACAGAAGGTCGCTGTCATAGAGAAGGATGGGGTTGTCCACCTTGTCCCGATTCGTCCATTGAAGGAGCTGAAAGGGATGGCTGCAGGGGTGACCTCGAAAGGGCTCCGGGACGAAGGCGACCGGCGCTGATTCTCATCGACTCGACAGGCTGGATAGAATATCTCGGAAAGGGACCGAAAGCCGAACTCTACGAGAAACACGTCGTCGAAAATGCCCCGGACCAGATTCTCACACCGACCATAGTGGTCCTCGAGGTGTATCGAAAGATCAAGAAGGACAAGGGGGAAGAGAAGGCGCTGGAGGCCTACGCCCACTTGGACGGCACCAACATGGTCCCCCTGGACGTGCGCACCGCAGTCGCCGCCGCCGATCTAGGCCTCAAGTCAGGACTGGGAACCGTCGACAGCATCATCTACGCCATCGCCAAACACTACAAGGCCGAGCTCATCACAAGCGACCACCACTTCCAAGGGCTGGAAAGGGTCACACTCATCTGAGCCGGCCCCGACTGTCGCAGGTACGATTGTATCTGTACCAAGCTTACTAGTTGACCCGGTTTCTAGACTTGGCCCTTCATCTCATCCTCTACCCAAAGGGGCCTCGGAAACTCTCTCTAATAGCCTTGGCAAGCTTCTCCTTCCTCTCAACAACACTCCCCCACCACTACCAGGAGTCAACGGCTCAAAAGGAGCAACAGTCAGGTGGAAAAGTATCCTTTCAGTCTCAATTTGTTCAGCCAAACATGCTCGCTGAAACTCAAAATCGCGATCTAGGGGATTAGTGTTTTGGAAAACTTGAGCTAACGACATCAAAGCTCGTTGCTTGAGTGATCTGGAAGACGATACAAGGAGCTAACCCGGCCTCTGCAGGATCGCCTCTTCTTTGAACGGATAACTTTCGTGGGTGGTGGTCCTTGCCAGAAAGAACGGAGTAAGCGATCACAATATGGTTGTTCGATGTTGTTGCTGTGATCAGCCTGCATTTGCACCGTTGGGGACCGGCCGCTCAGGGACCGCTAGTACTGGCGTGATCCCGTCAGCGTATCCGATATCGAACAGCATACCC
>VBBE01000029.1 GCA_005884605.1 Candidatus Bathyarchaeota archaeon | reverse complement strand
GACACGAGACCCGTTCATGATCCCTCAGGAATTCTCACGAAGGAGCTTGAGTCCCGCGTGCGTGACGAAGTTGTTCGGAAGGCACTCGATGCCCAGCTAGACCGAACACAGAAGGTCTTGGGCTGGGCTGAAAACGCTCTCTTCGAGGATCCTCGCTCGGCGCTTGCATGGGTTACCTCTAGTTCACAATGGTTGGCTGAAATTTTCACTTTGTCGGCAGGTCTGAATTGGACCCATCGACGAGTGATAAGCCGTCTAGAGAAGGCTACGACAAAACTGCACCGGGATGACATCTTTCAACGGTACGGCGAGTTACTTGGTTTTCCCCGGACTTTGGAAAGAGCTGGAGAACTTCAAGAGTTGCAGTTGGGGTATCGAGAGATATGGAACTATTTCAGGGGAAAGCCCAACGGACCCGTCTGCATGGTACAACAACCTGATTCTGAAGCGTGGTTCAAGAACAGGATTGTGCCGCTCTATGATTATGACAGGCGTGACTTGGTCAACCTTGTCTATTCAGAGTTCCGATTCATTCTGGCCTTCATTTTCAGCGTGGCTGGTTATGAGAGGACACCGGACGTTGTCTTCCGTGACACTGCACGTTTTGATGGACCGCCCGCTCGATGGGTCAACCGATATGGGAAGATTCTCCATTACTTCTCGACCGCTGACATTCCCGATCTTCTAATCTTGGCGAAGGATCTCCTGGAGGAAGGCAGAGCCCTTGCCTTGATGAACCATGGACGCAGAATCGATGACCCAACTAAATTCCGCATCCGAGCGGTATGACTTTTCTCCGGTCTATTTATTTGCTGACCTGACCTTATTCTAACAGAGGGACATGTTAACCGGCAAGTTCTCGATATTTGGAAAGGTCAAGTCCCCGCTGTTTCATCGGGACAATCAGTGACTCAATTATTCACTCAGACTAGAGTTAGTAATTCGCGTTTATCAGCGAAATCTTGATAGGATATCGGCGCCTGGGTCGCGCACGATGAAACCGCCAGGCCTAGACTGGCTCCTTGAGCGAGAGGATCCTCCCATTCGACTATTTGCACTTCATGACATCCTTGGACGGTCTCCCAAGAGCAAGGAAGTGCTCGAGACCAGGGAGCAGGTCAGAAAATATTCTACTGTTCGAAAAGTTCTGAGGGCTCGAACAAAGGATGGATACTGGCCACCGAAGGAGACATGTTACTCGCCCAAGTGGACATCCACGGTTTGGCCCTTGATGCTTCTGGGTGAGATGGGGTTCACCCCGGACGACGGCGTAAAGCGAGCCTGCGAGAAATTTCTTGACCTCCACCAGCTGGACAACGGCGCCTTCACATGTCCTACCCCTCCGGAGGTGAAGCGCTGGGTAAGGCGGCACCCGGGGACAAAGGCCCATCGCTGGGAGGAGCCTTGCCTCACTGGCAACATGATCCGGACCCTGCTCGTGTTCGGGTACGGAGAAGACAGGAGGGTGAAGAAGGCGATCGATTGGATGCCCGAGCATCAACTCGATGATGGGGGTTGGAACTGCAACTATCCTGAGAAGAAAGTAAAGCACAGCAGCTTCATGTCAACAATCGAACCGCTCTGGGCCTACGCAGAGATTCCACGTACAAAGTGGACGCGTAGGATGAAACGGTCCGCGGAGCAGGGAGCGGAGTTCTTGCTGATGCATCGAGTCTACAAGAGTGACCATCATCACTGGAAGCATAGCCTACCATTCGCTACAGCGTTCCATTTTCCAATGTACTACTATTACGATGCCCTGCACGGTCTGAGGGTCCTCGCAAAATTGGGGTACGGGGACGATGAGCGTGTTAGGGACGCGGTCCACCTGATCCTATCCAAACGTTCCCCAGATGGGAAGTGGTTGTTAGAGGGAGACTGGTCTCGCGAGCCGGAGGCGCAAGAGAATAAGAGGAAGGCGCTGGTGGATGTTGAAGAGCTCTGGAAGCCAAGCAAATGGGTTACCCTGAACTGTTTCAGAGCCCTTAACGCAACTGGAGACCTGGTTATTTCGAAAAAGTAGTCTGCTGAACCCGACCGTTGAGCGAATATTCTACTAGGTAGCTCCGTGACCGATGATCACTTAGCGTTAGTCGGAGACAAGACTAGGAGTAGTTTACATTAGTCAAAGAATGTGATAAAGGCCACACATTAGCGTATTCGAGGCATGGTTCTCCTCAGAACCGCGTTACTATTTTCTCAGTGCTAGTCAATAAATCCCCCTTGTAGCGAGTCTGCGGTAGCTGAGCACGATGAGCGATTGGAACGCGGGAGTCATTGCTGAGTTCCGCAAGAACCATGGAAAGGTAGGCGGTAATTTCGAGGGCGCGCCGCTGTTACTTATCAATCACAAGGGAGCCCGGACCGGAAAATCAAGGACAAACCCAGTCATGTATCTCAAGGACGTCCACCGCTACCTGGTCTTCGCTTCAAAGGGAGGAGCCGTCACCAACCCCGACTGGTATCACAACCTCAAGGCCCACCCCGAAGTGAAAATCGAAGTCGGAAATGAAACTATAGACGTACACGCAGAGGAAATAACCGGGGCCGAACGCGACCGAATCTACAACAAACAAGCCTCACTTTACCCCCAGTTCGCCCAGTACCAACAAAAGACCAAGAGAACGATCCCTGTAATGGCGTTCACACCCAAGACTAGACGATAATAGCCAGAACTCGCTGATCCTACTAGCTTCTTCCGCGCTGTTTCTTGGACGCGGTACTGTTCGTCGCTGACCTCTTCCATCCAGTCTACCCTCTTGTCGTCAAGCTGTTCCTGAATGGCCACGTGGGTCATGGCTGTGGTCGGCGTAGCGCCGTGCCAGTGCTTCTCACGGGTCGGGTTATCTTAGTTTGCTGTCGAGGAACTCTAATGTCCTCTTCCAGGCCAGATCTGCTGCGTCCCGGTTGTATTCCACGGGCCGATTCTCTTCGACGAACCAGTGTTTCGTTCCCGGGTAGAAGTGAAACGCTACTTCCTTTCCAGCCCCGCGAATCTTCTCTTCTGTAGCACGCACGTCACCAATAGGTTCCCACTCATCCTCGGGTGCAAAATGTCCGAGATACGAAGCCCCCGCCTCGGAAAAATCAATAGGATACGTTCCATAGAAAACAACGACCGCTCCAACATTCTCTGGCTTCAGCGTGCTCAGTAAGAGAGACCATGCTGCGCCCATGGAAAACCCTACAACGCCAATCTTTCGTCCCGATACGGACGGTAGTGACTGGAGATAGTTTGCGGCGCCTAGGACGATCTTCTTCACTCTCTCCTCCGCTATTTTCGAGTGGAGCTCCTTCGCTTCTTCGACAGTCTTTGCCAACGCGCCGTCGTGAAGGTCAGGCGCTAGTGCGAGAAACCCTTGAGATGCCAGCCTGTTAGCGAAGCCTTTGAAGAAATCGTTGAGTCCCCACCAGGCATGCAGGACAAGAACTACTCCTCGTGGCTTTTCGGGCGACGCCAGGTATCCTTTTCCTTGTCCGCCTTCTACTTTGAACTCGACCATCCTCCCCTTCATGGTCATCGAAAGTGAACTCCAGGAGAGCTTCGCGACGAGCGGTAATCAAATCTTTGCTCGCGGAGCGGAACGGTGACAATTGGGCGAAAGTAATTGTCAGAGGATCGCTTTACATAAAAGTACCTCGCCTGGGACGACCAACATTTCTCTGTACATGTTGAGGGTGTGAATACTCCCATGTTTTTTGGAGACTTCGCCGAAGCTAGTCCGCGTGAACCCCTCTGACGCGAAAAGTGCCTCAGAAGATTCGTTGTCCTCTTCTACACTAGCAAATACTTCTTTTAGACCAAGGGCTCTGAAGCGCCGCAGGGCGTCTTCTAGGAGAAGTTTCCCGATCCCCCTCTTTCTGATCGCCTCTGCAACAGCGATGTAGTACACGTAGCCGACGCCTTCCGCCAGCGTTTTCAGCATGACCAAGCCTACCGCCTTGCCTGATGACATTGCGACCCTGACCAGCTCGATATCCCGAAGGGTTCTTTTCGAATGCATCAGGTACCATCCTTCGAAGCTCTCTTCAAGTATCCATTCGAAGCCCGCCCTCTTCCTCTTGGGGACATCTACAATCGCGACATCCTCTTGGGCCGTCACAGGCCGAACACTCGCTTCGCGTTCCGCCAGAGTATCTTCTCCTTGTCACTCTCATCCACTTCCAGCCCTCTCACAAGAGCCAAGGTATCCGCGTGCTTCGTGACTGGGTAGTCGGTTCCGAAGATCACCTTGTCCGCACCGGCCGCAAAGTAGATGGCTTCGCTGATCTTCCTGGCAAGCCACTCCGCATACTTCTCCGCATACACACCACCTGTAGTCAACCCAGAAATGTCCGCGTAGACATTCGGGTGCTTGTAGATCAGCTCGGCCACATCCTCAAACCATGGATTGCCAAAGTGGCAGAGGATTATTGTCAGCTCCTCCCTCTTGTTAGCCAATCCGTCCAACGTCAAAGGGTGAGAGCGGGAGAGGTCCCCAGAGCTGAACGCAGTGTCCCCGGTGTGGAAGAGCACCGGAAGCCTCTCTGACTCGGCATAGTCGTAGAGCCTGTCGAAGACAGGGCTTTCAGCTGATGCCTTCACATAACCCAGTCTCACCTTGAACGCTTTCACCTCTTTCCTGTTTTCTTCAGCAAGTTTGAGGGCAGCCTTCACCTCTTTGGCAGTAGGCTCTACTGTAATCACTGGCGCGAGCATCCGGCCGCTCCTCTTGCACAGCCTGATGACCTCGCCGTTTGGAAGAGGGACGCCTCCTTGCAGGGGCGGGCTGAGGAGCAACCCGCATACGATCCTATGTCTTTGCATGGTGCCCAGCAGCTCATCTAGAGTGTACCTCAACCCATTCTTTCGCGCGAAGTGATTGAGGGCGTCGTCTCGGCGTTCAGACAAGTGGGTGTGGGCGTCGATTACTCTTTGCAACCATTTCTCCCTCGGCGCCTGAATCTGGGATAAGGTTGTTCTTCCATTCTCTCTCATAGGAGAACCACACAGTAGCGCCGTGTCGTCGCGTAAGATTCGACGGTACGGCTCGTCAAATATATTCGATTGCCGTTCAGCTCCTCCTCTCAAGACAGGGGTCAACGGGGCTTGAAGGCATCTAGCACGTCTGATATTCGTATGGCGAGGAAGCCGAATACTCCTCCGTGTGATTTTTGCGGGAAGGATTTTGCGGATGGGGAGGATGCTTATCGTTTAGCAAAGGGCAAAGTCCACTATTCCGTTCCCAGCTTCGTCCCGGAGACCGCGTCCGTATTCTTCCACGAGGAATGCTGGAGAAAAGTCGCTCTAGAGAGGAAGAAGGGTGAGGCCAAGCAACCACGCCCTGAGTCAGAACAATAGACCCGTCGACGACACGCGCAATCTGTCCTCCTAGTCTAACTCCTTAGTTTCCCTTCGACGGTTAGGAACTCGAGGATCGCCCTGTTGACCATACCCGGGTTCTCGGACAACAGGAAATGCGTAGTATCGGGGATGATGCACAGTTGTGCTCCCTTGATCGACCGGAAGAGCTCCAGCGTATGTTCTGGGGGAATCGCGTCCCGGTCCCCCGCCATCACCATCGTTGGAGCACTGATCTTTGCCAAATCTTCCGTTGCAATGTTGGGTTCGTTGAGCCACAACCTCTTCGTTTTCTCAAACACAACCGGGAAATGAGCGGGACCATCAGGCGAGATTTCGTCGTAGCGCCCTACCAGAGCCGCCATATGCTTTCTGAAGTACTCTGGTGTGAGGGATCTGATCCAGTTCAGATCTTCTGGAGACTGAGAGTTGGCATTGAAGAGCCCGCCTACACTAACAAGACGCCTAACTAATTCCGGTCGAGAGATCGTGACTAGAAGAGCGATGATCGCGCCATCGCTCCAGCCAACTAGGTTCATCGCTCCCAGTTTCAGGGACTCGATGAAGTCAATTGTGTACGCTGACATGGTGTCGAAGCTGAAGGGTTCAGCGGTGTCGGCCGTATGTCCGTGCCCAGGCCGTTCGAAGGCGACCACCTTGAAATGCTTCGCCAGTGCCGGAGTCTGTGAAGCGAAATCTTCAACGGTCCCGAATCCTCCGTGCAATAGTAGCAGAGGCTCGCCAGCGCCCGAGGTCTCATAGTAGATTCGTGAGTTCCTTATCCGGAGATACACGGAACCGCCAAAGTCAACGATGTAGTTAAGCTCGACTTGAGAATCAAGGGATAATGTGGCTAGTTCTTCAACTCGTCTCCAGATTAATAACGATAGTGTTGTCAGTCCCAGAAGTCCTTCTGTCGCGAGTGATCGCCAACTTTCTGCACATCTAGTCACAGCTAGCCCCTGGGTTCTTACGACAGACCAACTTCTAGGAGTTTCTTGACTATATCTGTCTGGGCAAAGGAAATGTTGCAGTCGCATGGTGAATACTCTCCAAAGGACAGCATAGTTTTGCCCCCGACCGCGATAGCTGGGGTAATCCTGCGGTATAAAATTGCCCGGCAGAATTCGCCATAGGCGTGCGGAGCAATTTCTGTCTTGGTCTGTCTTGGGATTGCAATTTCAACCTGGGCTTAAGTTGTCGCGTTTTTCTGGCGGATAATGATAAATACGGGTCGGCCGAGGCGTCATCAGCGTTGATTATGAATCTCTTGAATATGCGGAGGCATCCTTTTTCCGTGATATCTTTCGCCCATCGCCTGTTGCGAAGTCGGACCTCTGTCATGGCCCTGTTGCTAGCATATCTTTCAATTGCTGTCATCATGACAACCCCTGGCGTGTCGTCACGGCACTTGACGATAACGAAGACCGCTCCAAACAAGCAGAAGCTAGACGCGAGCAACGGAATATCGGCCGCGATGACTTCTCTTCATTCTGGACAGGGACCGCCCGGCCTTGGCCCAGTGAACTGCTCCTCGACCAGATCTGGAAGTGCCTATTGTGATACGGGTCAGGTTGGACCCAATGTGTTAGCTTCAACCGTAGGCTGGACGAGCATCACGGGATCCAGTCCTTCCTCCCGGGCTGGTCATTCTATGACTTATGATGCTGCTGACGGCTATGTGATCCTGTTCGGAGGTTTCTCGACGAACGGCGCCTTTGCGGATACTTGGAAGTTCCTAGGCGGCGTCTGGACCAACATCACAACTAACACGAGCCCTTCAGCCAGGATCGGTGCGTCGATGGCTTTTGACACTGTTGACGGTTATGTCGTCCTCTTCGGTGGTCTAGGCGGTACAAGTTCCGCAAGTGAATTCTTGAGCGATACCTGGACATTCTCTCATGGCATCTGGACGAATGTTACACAGATTTCACATCCATCACCGCGTGCCCTTGTTTCTATGGACTATGATGCGGCGGATGGATACGTCGTCCTCTTTGGTGGCGGCTCGGGCACATTCACTGTATTCCCCACCATCCCCCTACGTGACACCTGGAGGTTTCTGGCTGGTTCATGGACAAACATCACGACCAGCGGCGGCCCCTCCGCACGATTCGGCGAGTCAATTGATTATGACGCGGCTGATGGTTATCTCGTCCTTTTCGGAGGCCAGAACACAGGAACTACTCTACAAGATACATGGACGTTCTCGGCAGGCTCTTGGATGAATGTCACCAGTACCTCATACCCCTCTTCGCGATCCCTCGCATCAATCGTATACGACGTTGCCGACGGTTACTTGGTCCTCTTCGGGGGCTTCTCTGTCTCCTCGGGGACCACGTCTGGATTGGGTGATACTTGGAAGTACGTTGCAGGTTCGTGGACAAACATCACGGCCGCTATCAGTCCTCCACTGCGTTGGGTCGCCTCGATCGCTTACGATGCCGCTGACGGTTACGTATCCTTGTTCGGCGGTATCAAAAGCCCAGAGATTCTTGGTGATACTTGGAAGTTTCTGGGTGGCATATGGACCGAAATCGGCAAGAGTCCGGGTCCTTCTCCTCGCGCCACCAGTGCCATGGCTTATGATGCTGTTGATGGCTATGTGATTCTCTTTGGAGGCTTATCCCAATCCTTCCCATCCCCGGTATTCGAGTTTTTCCATGATACCTGGAAGTTCCAAGGAGGGGTTTGGACCAACATAACGCTCACGGGCGGCCCTTCCCCGCGAGGGGCTGCCTCCATGGCTTACGATGTAGTTGATGGTTATGTGGTCCTCTTCGGCGGTTTCAATCTTGTCGCCGCATCCGGGGGCGGCTCTAGTCTTGTTCTCTTACATGATACTTGGAAATTCTTGAGTGGGGTCTGGACCAATATTACTGCGACTCCAAGTCCTCCTCCTCGCGATAATGGCGCGATAACGTACGACGCGGCCGATAACTATGTGCTCCTATTCGGAGGAGTAGGCTTCGGAGGCGGGTTGAGGGATACTTGGAAGTTTTCTAGTGGCGTTTGGACAAATGTTACATCCAGCTCAGGTCCTTCTCCTCGCGCCACCACCATAGCTTACGATACCGCAGACGGATATGTGGTCCTCTTCGGCGGGCAAACAGGTAGCACCAGCTTAGGGCGTGACACTTGGAAATATCAGGGTGGTTCATGGACAAATATTACGACGAGTAGCGGGCCTTCTTCGCGATTCGGTGCATCGATGGCCTACGATACAGCCGACGGATACGTAGTCCTATTCGGTGGAGAAACGAGTATCTCTAGCTTCCAAGGTGACACGTGGAAGTTTCTCGCTGGTTCGTGGACAAACATCACGTCTAGTAGCGGGCCTTCTTCGCGATTAGAAGCATCAATGGCCTACGATACGGCTGATGATTACGTGATTCTTTTCGGAGGTGTAAACTCTATTTCCGGCTATTCAGGCGATACTTGGAAGTTTTCTTCATCTGCTGTTCCCTTCGACTATTTATTGTCGAATAATGGTCCTGTGAGTATCCAGGCGGGAAGTTCTGCTAATGTTGTTATTACTGCGACTTTGACTGCTGGTACGGCCCAGTCTGTCACTTTGTCTTGTGTGAGCAGCAGTCTTCCTGCTGGTATTACCTGTGGCAGTTTCACTTTCAACCCTGTGACTCCGACTTCGACAGGTGCGATAAGTGGATTGACAGTCAGTGGTGAGTCTTCAGTTACGCCCGGCTCTTACAGTTTCATGGTTACTGGTAGTCCTCCTGGTGCGACTGCTTCTGGTGCGACGACTACCGTCGCCCTGACTGTTACTTCTTCCAAGGACAGTACTTCTACTTCTGTTCCCGATGTTAGCTGTTATACTCTGCAAGGCGGAGAGACCACTTGCACCGTTCTCGTCACTGCGACTGTCGCTGATACTGCGAACCCATCGAACGCCCCGTCCGGTACTGTTACTTTCACATTGACTGCCGGCACTACGGGTGGCAGTCTGGGTTCGCCGATTTGCACGTTATCGACTTATTCCGGTGTAACAAGCTGTTCAGGATCATTCACCGGCACGACCGCAGGCTCCGGAAGCGTAACGGCCACTTACGAAGGTGATGCAACGCACAGCGCAAGTACGAGTACTGCGGCAACAGTGACCGTGACTGCCCTATCAAGTAAGGACGACACGTCTACGAATATTGCGCCAGTTAGCTGTAACATAGGGTTGGGCGAGATCGGTTGCACTGTGACCGTCACCGCTACTGTGATTGATACAACGAACCCCTCGAACGTTCCGGGTAGCGACTGTTACCAGACAGGTTGCACTGTCACCTTCACTTTGGACGCGGGCACTACCGGTGGCAATATTCAACACACTTGTCTCCTCTCGTCCGAGGGTAGCTGTTCCCAAATATTCAGTGGTACGACTGCGGGGTCTGGCTCTATCACCGCCACATATGGCGGTGACATGACTCACATTGGGAGCACCAGTCCTTCTGCGACCGTAACTGTGACTATTAGCGCGCCGGTTGACTACTCGTTGTCGAATGGTGGTCTCGGGACCGTTCAAGCTGGAAGCACTGGTTCTGTGTCGATTACTGCTCTTCTAGTCTCGGGTAGCCGTCAACCTGTGACGCTGTCCTGTGTGAGTACCTCTCTCCCGGCCGGGGCGTCCTGCTTGTTCAATCCACAATCTGTCACCCCATCCTTAGCTGGCGCTACCAGCGTGCTGACTGTTTACACGTCCCCCACGACACCGACAGGCTCCTTCCAAGTCCAAGTTATGGGTAGTCCTCTGGGCGCTACTACGAGACCAACAACGTTCACGTTGACTGTGACAGCGACTCCTCCGCCGTTCGACTATTCGTTATCTGTGAACCCAACCACCGCGTCTATTGTCGCGGGGTCATCCATCACGGCAACGGTTACGGCAATTCTCACGGGCGGGACCGCCCAGCCTGTAACTCTAACATTGTCCAACTCTCCTAACCCCTCCTTCTGTCAACCAAGTTACGGTGTAAGCCCGTGCGGTTCCTTCACATTCTCTCCCGCCACCGTCACCCCTTCATCTACAGAAGCTTCTTCGATCCTGACGATCTCAACCACCTCAATCGTTCCCCCTGGAACCTACACTCTAACCATAACAGGCTCTCCCGCGGGCAAATCATCCTCCTCAGTGGTGTTCACCCTCACGATAACCGCACTGTCCGTTTCCAGTGTCGGCTGCGGCCACGACCTTTCGTGCTCCGTTCTGAGCAATTCAACTCTGTCCAAGATTCGTTTCGCGGGCAACACGATTCACCTTGAGGCAACGGGCGCGCGTGGAGCTGTAGGTTATGCTAACGTTACTGTTCCCAAGTCTGCGGTTCCCCACATTGACACACTTCACGTCTTCGTCGACGATAAGAAACTAGGGAGCTCCTCTGTCATCATCACAAGCAATTCTACCGCCTACTTCATCTACTTCACCTTCACCTTTCACAGCCCGGTCACAATAGACATCCAGCTTACAGCCCCCGAGAACGCAGCTCCCGCCCCCATCTTGGGACTGGACCCCACACTCTTCTATGGCTTGATTGGACTACTCGCCATCATCATCATCGTCGTGGCTTTGGCGGCCTTCACGGTAAGAATGAGAAGGAAATCCAAAAAATCACTTTAGGGACTTACGATCTGAGTTCACCGGCTTGGACTAACGCAGAGTCGGTATCCTCTTTGAGGATCTTGCCTTCTTTCTGCGTTTGCGGGGTTGCTTGGTTTCCTTCGTTTGCCGGGTTTGCTGGGGTATTGGCTGGCGGAGGTCATTCAGCCACATGTCCCAGAGTTTGCTCATGCCCAGAGCATGTCTGACAAGAGGGATGAAGGAAAGAGACCGGACCGAAATGCCAAACCGAAACTAATCCGACTCTACGAATATTTCTTCTCGATCTCAGTGAAGAAGGCTTTGGAGAGCCGGACGAAGTCCGCTTCGGTCAGCTTGACCTCGTCTCCCACCTTGGGCTTCAGCACAGACCCCTCTGGCATGAGCGCTACCCAGAGCCGGCAGAGTTCGGCCAACCAGGAAGCTTGTCGACCTGGAGCTTCCCCTTGTTGAGCAGGATCGAGTTGCACAGGACGCGAACCTGGTTCGACGGATTGCCGTCCTTGCCCTCGATGCCAGTGAGCCTGTGCACGAACATGTAGTCCAAGAGCAATACCAGGTCGTTGAGGAAGCGAGCCTCGAACTCCTTGGACGGCGCCTTCGCCACCTGCTTTCGGTCCGCGCGCAAGTTGGCGTCGACCCTCGCCTGGCAGGCGTCGATATGTTCTTGGCTGTAGGTCTTCATTCCAAGCATTAGTTAATCACTCCTTTGGTAGGGCCGGATATTTTCCTTGGACTTCCGAGAAACGTTTCTTCATGTCAGGCATCGGCCGCCCATCCAGCAGAGCTGTAAGGCGGTCCAGTAAGACATGCGTGGCCGGCGCGACACCGATTGCGGTCGCACGGGTCACGTTCCGGTGCGTGAGCGTCAGTACCGTCTCCGTTCCGTCTTTGATGAGTTCCCAGCGCACAACTGCATCCTCGCCGGCAGGCATTCCCGGGCGCGGACTGATCTTCCATTCGTATTCCAAGACGAAAGGTGGGTCCCAACGGAGAATGCGTCCCTTGACGTGGAAGTCGCCTGGACCGCCACTGAACTCGATAGATCCTCCTGCTCGTCTATCCACGGACGCGCGCATCATGTACCACTTTGTGAGCTGCTTGGGGTCGGTGATAGCTTCCCAGATGGCTTCGGGTGGATGCGGGAGGCGGCGTTGGAAGGTGAGTGTGGCGTGTGCGCCGGCGAATGAGACCTTGCCGACATGGGATAATTCCTGGCTTGCCATTGGTCTCACACTCCCCTCCGATTCTTTCCCGGTCTTCGGGTCCGATCGAGGTGTTTAGCGAGCGCGTCTAGTTGCTGAGGCCAGAACTGTCGGTACGTGTCCAGCCACTGGTCCAACTCGCGCAGGTGATCAGGACGCAGCGCATAGATTCGTTGCTGTGCGTGTACGCGTACCTCGACGAGGCCTGTCTCTCGCAGGACCTTGAGGTGGCGAGAAACGGCAGGCTGGGTTAGTCGCGGAAACGCCCTCACCAAGTCACCTGCCGGCCGTTCGCCCCTTGCCAACATGTCCAACATTCCGCGTCGGTACGGGTCAGCGATGACTGAGAACACGTCCATGAGTCTAATCTCTCTTCCAGTTTTACACGATTAGCGGGAAAAGAATGGTATTGATCCAATAGGTGAGTTTCCTCGTCTTCATGCTTCTGCCTTTTATGCTGTCTTCTGAGCCGGCTGGAGCATGGACAGGTGGTTACCGTCTGGGTCGGTGAAATACGCCGTGATGCCGTAGGGGGCATCCACCGGCTCAGGGTCCTTGAACTTTACACCACGCGCCTTGAGCGTCTCGAAGTCTTTGCGGCAATCGTTCGTTAGGAATATCCAGTGGTTGCCGCCGCTATCAGCCATACGCGGTGGGCGCGGATCGACCACGTAGTCACCTTTGACCAGTACGAGTTCGACTTCCTGTCCTTTGGGTGCGACGGTGAGCCACCGCGGGCGGCCGGGTTGTTGGTAGTCCTGGCGCTTTTCGAAGCCTATGACTTCCGTATAGAACTCTAGGGCTTTGTCTTGATCGCGCACGACGATGGGCACGTGAGTCGCTTTCCCGATCATCTTTCCAACCTCCTTTCTTTCAGCTGGTCCCTATGGTTGTGGGGCCGCTGGCCGCGGTCAACACTTTGCCGAGGGTGTTGGGTTGGATCAGCGCGAACTGGTTGCCGTCGGGGTCTTTGAAGTACACTGAGGTTCCCCACGATTGCTTCTGAGGCTTGGTATATGTGCCCACGTTGAAGTTCACGCCTCGCGTCTTCAGCCGCTCGTAGTCTCCCTCACAGTCGTCCGTGGTGAACGCATAGTGGGTGCCGCCTGTTCCAGCTTCGGGTGGTAGATGGGAATCGATCTTGAATTCGCCCTGAACGAGGATGAATTCGAGGTTTTGCCCCTTGGGCGCAACTGTGAGCCAGCGGGGCTTCCCTGGCTGCTGGTAGTCTGCTCGCTTCTCAAACCCGAGGATGTCGGTATAGAACTTGAGTGCCTCGTCTTGGTTGCTCACGACGAGGGGCGCATGGGTCAACTTCTGAATCATACTATATCATATGTTCGAATTGTTATATAACGTTTGCTGCATATAGCATACTCGGCATAGGACTCAATCTGCACCACGAATCTTTCGGACAACTTGCAAACGATGGCGTAGCAATTCTCGCCGAACGTATCAGACCCATCTCAGATCATGGTTACGTAAGGCTAAATCCACTCTTTCTCGGAGGTCCACTTGTCTTGAAGCATACGACGCCACCGAACCCTGTTTCCAAGTCAATCGAGAGGGATAGGTGCAGGTGTGGATGCGGATGCAAACGCAAAGTCGTGCTTGTCAAGGGAATGTACGGAGAGCGCTTCCAGCTCGCTTTCTGTCGACAGTGCTCTGAGACCCATCAGAAGAGTGGCAGGTACCGAGCAGTGCCCCTCCAGGACCACAAACGGCCTGCTAAGCTAAGTCGCTAAGAATTCAGGGGTCCTTTTTTGTCCGGTCGCCAATCAGGTGACTTACCCTTGGAACTTTCTCTTCTCCATCACCTCGTCAATCCGCAGGCTAAAGGGTATCATTCTGCGACATATCAAGATCCGATAATGTCGAATTTCGAAAGTATTGCCGGATGTAACATTCCATATATTCCAACATCGGGCGAAACCAGGTGAAAACAAAAGTGATGAATCTGCGAAAGCTAACAGTTCTCGCAATCACAGCGTTACTGGTCACCGGAATCAGCGGGCTATCAACCGTCGCGGGAGTGCCGAAGGGCGAGACAACCAGTATACCTCTAGTCAACCCCGTCACGGCCCTCATCAACACTGTCGGCGACGATTTGTTCTCAACTATAGACTTGACCACACTCGTCGACCCAGCGACTACTGCAGCCCCGACACAGCACTACGGGCCATATGCAAGCGGCTCAACCGACTCCGGCACCTGCGGAAACGACTGGGCCGACGACCTGTTTAATCGGCATTTCACTGTGTTCACTCACCCGAGCGGTATCACTATCGTCGAGCAGTTCAAGGACGGTAGCTTCTCAACACCAGCGATCGATTCTCCCCTGTCAACTTTAGTCCTGGCGCGTGTGAATCTGGTCCTGCTTCAGGAGTTGTGAATCCCGGGATAACCGGTACGTTGAACGGATACTTCATCATCCCACTTCCACCCACTGAAATGCAGACGTCGAATGATACCTCGTGCGTAGCAGACTCACCTAGCACGCCTTGCACGACTACCGGCTTCATTGACAGCCACTTCACACCTTGCTACCTCGGAGGGGAGGGAACGTGTCCGGTGACCACGTTCTTCTTCCACTATGCCGCAGGCGACCAGGGCCTAATCATCAACGAATGGAAGAACGCCTCAACGGATCGCGGCGGGAACCACGGCGACATCCGCAGCGCGAACACTGTTTGACAATAGCTTAGGCATCTCTAACATCCCCATTTTTTCATCTGAAAGATTCTCTCCCTCTTTTTCGAGCTAGAGATTAGCTTAGCATAGCCATTTTCATTTTCACGCCGCGCTTCCCAAGCCGGTCTAACACATACCGGAAGAGCCTCGGATCTTGAGCGATCCTCTCCGGCGTAATTATTCCGGTCTCTTTGATCTCCCCACGCCCCATAAGAAGAGCGACAGAAGTGCACGGATAGGCAGTCGTCCGGGCCATCGCCGAGACCCCTGATTTTCGATCAAAATGATCCAAGAGCTGGTATCGGAGATGAATACTCTTTCCACCTGACATGCCCTTCACGTCAACCCTCAAAGCCAGAAAATCCTCAGGAGAACCTTTTGACATTGCCCCGCGAAGCAGCTCGATCGACAGATGCCGCGGCTCCACCACAACACCACCAACCCTGACCAGTTTACGTTCAAAGAAGCCTAGGACACGAAGCGTGCTCATCATATCAGCATGCCCCGGATACCTCAGCGTAAACTCGTGCATCTCTCTAGTTTCCGGATAACTTCTCGGAAGAGAACCTAGACCGTCAGTCAGAAAATATTCCAATTTCCCAACTCCAGGAAAGCTTGTGAAACCGCGTCCGGATAGCGCCTCAACCTTCTTCCGCATACCCGCCTCGATAACCTGCACCGGTCGCGAGTACTCGTTCACCACATCTTCAAGGGAAAACACAATCCGATAATTCAAGGGAGGTTCAGGCTTCTCCGGAAGACCACCCACAAAGATCTCCACCGAATTCATCTGGTCTAGCTTCCTGGACGCATCACCAACACACATGTTCGTAAAACCGGGAGCCACACCACACTGAGGCACAACCCGACAACCAACCCCTTTCGCCTTACTCTGAAGCACGAAGGCGTCTCGCGGAGTATAGGAAATATCCACAGTATCTCTACTCGCCTTGACAGTTTCAGTCATCAATTCAAATCCAAGCCGGCCTGGTAGAGCACCGCATACAAGGTCGACTTTTCCTAGAAGAGCATGGAAACGCGGTTTTTGCGATGTGCTCAGCTTAACAGTCTGGATCCTCCTCGTGACCCGTTTTCTCAGGAGTTTCAAGTTCTGAGAACTGACATCCATCGCAATGATACCGTCAACCTCGTCGGATGCCGCTAGATCCCGAGCGATCTCTGAGCCTACTTTGCCGCATCCCACAACAAGGATTTTCATATCCAACGTGTCTGAGGCTGGTGCTGAAGCTTCTTAAGCCGGACGACAAGGGGTCCGGAGTTCTCTTTCTACTCAAACGCTGCTAGAAAGACTCTAGGCAATATAGGAAAACTCTGGACAAGATATAGTGGGATTAGAAGTGGAAGTTGTAGGTTGATGGGTTGCCGCTATCCATGAACTGTATGGTATAGGTATCGCCTGTCTTGAACGTTAAGCTGCCCGTGGCGGAAAACTGGTTTACGTTTGGAGTGTTCGAGACGGTGCAGGTCTGTCCAGACGGACAACTGTTCGTGGAAGAGGCACTCGTAGTAGTATCGGTCACTACCATAGAGTTGCCGTTAAGCGAGCTAGACCGACCCTACTGCTTCGATGGTAAACGAGAGGTTAGTTGAGCTCGTTGCGTTGACCTGATCTAATTTGACGTAAGGCGAAGACGGGTTGCTATTGCCAGTAATGATTCCCTGCAGACACCCTGTTCCACAAGTACCGCCCCCACCGCTTCCACAATTGCTGGTGCAACTATTGTTCCCACCGTTGTTGTTATTGTTACTATTGTTGCCACTGCTGCCTGAGAGTTGGGGCAGGATGATATACGCGAAGGTAACGTAGGTCCCGACAGCAGCTCCTGCGAAAGCTCCTAAAGAGACCAGAAGGACGAGAACTGCACCAATACCTTTTCTCGCGCCTTTTCCAACAATCGGCGTGAGAGGCGGATTGGGCGACGAATTACCTTGCTGAGACGTTAGCGCAGAGAAACGCGGCCCAAGAACATAAGTTACCTGTAACCCAGGGTCGAGTCTACGTGTGACTTTACAGGTTCGCATTCCACGACAGATGAATCTTGAGAGACTATGAGCCACTCAACGTGAGACGAAGCCCTAGATTAGGAAAATATTGCTTTGACCGCGTCTGCGGCGACGCGCGGGAGGAGGGTTGCGATCTTTCTCTTCTTCAGCATTCGAGTGATTATTTTGCCTTGAAAGTCCATATCCCCTTCCGCCTCGATTTCTGAAACATTGTCCCGCAAAACTGAGAATAATCGATCGAGAGTCTCATCGGATAGACCTGCAAATAGTTTCCTTGCTAGACCCATCTTTCGCAGGTCTGACCCGAATTTCTCTCTCCACTGTGCGTCATAGTTTCTCAGAAACTGTTCGGCCTGTATTCCAACGTTGGTTGCAGCCGATGCCGCAGCTATTCCAGAAAGCTTTCCACAATAGCCTCCGATAACGATCCCTCCGCCAGTCGTCTGTTTCACCTGTCCAGCCGCATCTCCTACCACGATGAAGCCAGGGGACCAGCATCGTGATATCGGCCCAGCGACAAGAACTGATCCTGATTTTGTCGCATCGATATTAGCCTTCGGCCACTGCTCCTTGACAAGGTCGTCTAGGAATTTCTTGACATTACCCTTTTTCGAGGCGAGACCTACTCTTGCGCTGTTCTTGCCAGTGGGAATGCTCCACGCGAAGAATCCCGGGGCTCTCTTGGACCCGAAGAAGAGCTCAACTAGATCACTCTGCTCCTTCATATCGACCAGTTCATACTGCAGACCCGGCAGGATCTCTCCCCAATCAGGTGCTCGAAGACCAGCCTGCTCCGATAACCTACTTCCCACACCACTCGCATCGATGACGACTTTACTCGCAACCTTCGACCCATCTGCGAGTGAGAGAGAATCTCCATCAGCTGTCCGTTCGAACTTTGAGGCCCGAGTCTTCGCCCGAAGCTCCACACCAGCCGCAACAGCCTGCTTCGCAAGAAACTGGTCCAATTTCATCCTGTTCAGGATAAGCGCAACAGGATCTTTCTTCCGAATTTCTATCGATTCACCACGAGGTGGAAAGAACCTGGCGCCATGGATCAGCTTCTGGCTAAAACTGGAATGAGCATCCAACCCCAGAAGTTCGAGTCCTGAGAGACTCACAACCCCAGAACAGTGGCTTGGCAAGCCGACCTGTGGGTGTTCTTCTAGAAGTAGAACGCGCGCATTCATCTTCGCGGCCCCTAGTGCGGCTTCACAGCCTGCAACTCCCGCTCCAACCGTAACCACATCATAGCGATCGGAGGTGCTTCCCAAGGGGAAGGTCAGTCTTCGAACTCTATTCTAAGCGTCAGACTCTTCAGTTCACGCGCGAGCTTCTTGACGACCTCAAAATCCACAGGGTTCCGCCACGGCCTCCGCCCGTTCAAGATAACCTTGGTCTCCCGGCTCCCATCCGGGAGCCAGATAGTGTTGATTGTTAGGATCGAGAATGGTATGAAGAGGCCCTCGAGAAAGTCTCTATCATCTCCTCCTTGGCTGAGGACCTTCACCCGTCTACCGACGCGGTCACCGAGATTCTTGGCCAGCTTGGCACCGCTCGCCAGAAACGTGTCCATCCCCCTCCGGTCAACCATAAGCGCCATAATATCACCCGCCTCGACAGCCTTATGGAAAGTAACGTTCTGGAGAGTCGGATTCTCCTTCTCGAGCTCAGTGATACTGCGAATAACCCTGATGTCTAGGTCAGTGATCTGACCCTTCTTCAGCTTCTCCTCGCACCTGGAGCAAAAGATTCCGCTCTTGACACAGAAACTGTCCAGGATCGTCTTTACCATTGAAACCTCGACCCGTCCTGATAGACTGATAGGGTCTCTACTGCTTGAGTTTCTCGACCCTTGGGAATCTCGCGCCCGAACAAGCGTTGACCTATCCCAGTCGTCCTAAACCGACTTCTGAGCTAAAGAATCCCCTGCTTCATAAATGCATTACCCTCAGCGGTTCTATCGAGTCTGTTGACGCTGGAGAGTGAAGTCTGCTCGGAACCGTCCGGCAACTTAACAATGCCCTCCTTCCCTTTTGGGGGTGCCATGGACGAGATACTCAAATTCCAATTGGCAAGTCAATGGGATAAGTGGCTAGCCTAGAACTTTTCCAAGTCAAAGGGGATACGGATTCGCTTTTTCAAGAAGGCTTCTGCAGTTTCTTCGGTAAACACTTCCGAAGCGCTGGATGTGGCGTTGTGCTACGGGTGGATCACAGGCCAAGCACGGCCTTACCATGAAAGGTCATGGCTAGGCAGATTCGTGCCTCGAAGACCAAAGAGCATCTGGTCAAAGATCAACGCCAAACGCGCCGAGACGCTGATAAGCCAAGGAAGAATGAAGCCAGCCGGCCGTAAGCAAGTACATGAGGCGAAGAGAGACGGCGGGTGGAACCGAGCCTACAGCCCGCCTAGCAGTGCGAAACTGCCCGAGGATCTTATCAAGGCACTCAAAAAGAGCAAGGATGCGGAGGCCTTCTTCAGGACGCTGAACCGCGCCAACATCTATTCCGTTGTGTTCAGGCTTGAGAATGCAAAGAACCGAGAATCGAGGAGGATGAGAGGCGAAGTCTATCGCACAAAATCTAGGCATCAACACTCCCCGAGGTGCGGTGGCTTCTACATCGGAGGAAGCTAGGGATATTCACAAGCGTATCGGTGGAGAGGCTGTAATCAAGGCCCAGGTTCTAGTGGCGGGACGCGGAAAGGCCGGTGGAATAAAGTTCGCCAGCAAACCCGACGAGACACGGGACCGCGCAACCGAGATTCTGAATATGACCATCAAAGGCGAGAGAGTCAAGAAAGTCCTCATCGAACAGAAAGCTGCGGCGAAGAAAGAGCTCTTCGCCAGCATCGTGTTAGATCGTGCGAACCGGTGCCAGACCGTTCTCGCCAGCGACCAGGGTGGAATCGACATTGAGGAGGTCGCCCGACAGACACCTGAGAAAGTTCTCAGACACCGCATTGACCCCGTCTTCGGGATGAGGGGCTACGACGCCCGACTAATCGCTTTGAAGCTCGGATATCAGGGCGCTCAGCAAGGCACCTTCACTGAATTCCTCTCCAATCTCTATCGACTGTCCGTGATCTATGATGCGGAGCTTGTCGAGAGTAACCCTGTTATCGAGATGCAAGACGGCCGGTTTGTCGCCGCAGACCTGCGAGTGATAGTTGACGACAACAGTCTTTTCCGACATCCCGAATTCCAAGAGAGATCCAAAGAGATCAGCAGTGAAGTTACAGCCTTGGAGTCCAAGGCTCGCGATAACGGTCTCGCCTTCGTTGAGCTAGACGGCGATATCGGCATCATCGGAAACGGCGCAGGGCTCGTCATGGCAACACTCGACCTGGTCAAACAGTACGGTGGAAAGCCGGCCAACTTCTGCGATGTTGGGGGAGGAGCTAACGCTGAGCACGTCGCGACAGCGCTCCAGATCATCCAGGGCGCTGACAAGGTTAAGGCCGTATTCGTCAATATCCTAGCCGGAATTACTAGATGCGACGAAGTCGCGAAAGGAATCGTTGATGTGAAGAAGGTCATGGGTCTCAAGAAACCACTCGTCATACGGATGGTTGGAACTAATCAGGAAGAGGGAAGGAAGATACTCCAGTCCGCGGGCCTGAGGGCTATGGACAAGATGGATGAGGCAGCTAGACTCGTCGTAAGTGAGGTGGTTGCATAGATGGCAGTATTGATGGGGAAACAGACCCGTGCGATTGTCCAGGGAATAACCGGCAACCAAGGATCCTTTCATACTCGCCTCATGCTGGACTATGGAACAAGAATCGTCGCAGGGGTAACCCCAGGGAAAGGAGGGACAACTGCTGTTGGTCTTCCGGTATTCGACACAGTAGCCTCAGCCCTCGAAAAAACAGACGCGAACGCCTCGATAATCTTCGTCCCCGCCCCATTCGCCAAAGAAGCAGGGATGGAAGCAATCGACGCTGGCCTTAGCCCTGTCGTGATAATTACAGAAATGATCCCGGCAAGAGACACCATGATACTCATAGAGTACGCAAAGAACCGCGGAGCAACAATCATCGGCCCCAACACTCCCGGAATAATCACCGCAGGAGAATCCAAGCTGGGCATCATGCCCGGGGACGTTTTCAAGCCGGGGAAGGTCGGCCTCGTTTCTAGAAGCGGGACCCTAACCTATGAAATCGCGGCATCACTGACCCACGATGGAATCGGACAATCCACCTGTCTCGGAATAGGCGGCGACCCATTCACGGGACTCAACTTCGTCGACGTTCTCAAACTCTTCCGAGATGATCCCGGAACCGATACAGTCGTTCTGATCGGAGAGATCGGAGGTTCTGCTGAAGAGGACGCTGCAAATTACATTGGCGACACGAAATATCCTAAGCGAGTCGCAGCGTACATTGCTGGCCGAGCGGCGCCCCCGGGCAAGCGAATGGGCCATGCTGGCGCGATCATAACCGGGACAGAGGGAACAGCCGATGCCAAGATGAAGAGCTTGAGGGAAGCTGGTGTCCTGGTCGCTGAAGTTCCGTCCGAGCTTCCTAGACTACTACTCCAACAGGTTTCCCCGTTGCAGTAGATCGTTGCCTAGCTGTTTACTTAGCTCCGAGTTCTCTTTTCTTCCAGCGAAGGTTATCTCCACGGCAGCGGCGGCATCTGTAGGCGTTAGGCGAGTTCCGTGACCCGCACGTCCTGCATATTTTGAAGAAGAGCCTATGACGTTGGGCAAGCTGTTTCTTCATCACGTCAGTGATCGGCATGGGAGATACATCACGAGTGTTCTGCCTACAATATATTATTGCCGTTGAACTGTGTCCCGAAATAGACCCTCAAGCAAAAGGTTGACCATGGCCGAGAGCCTTGGAGAGTTGCTGACAGAGCTCCTCAAGATCGCTGACAGTCAGCTGAAAGACTCTCTTTTCAGGCAGAGTCATAGCTCCCAGACTTGTCCTGGCTTTTTCGCGGCCGATTTTCTTGGATAGATAATGGAGGAAAGAGCTTCTCACAACCCGTCTACGCTGATTGAATAGCCCACGGACCAGCTCTTCAAACAGATCCTCGTTTACGGTTGTGTTGACATCGTTCGGGGATATTCGTAGGAGAATCGAGTCCACCTTGGGGCGGGGTCGAAAAGCGGTCGCAGGGATGTTCATCATTGGCCTAATCCTCAGATAGCGTTGCGCAGTAATGGACAATCTTCCATATTCTGCAGTTCCCGGCTCGGCTAGAAGTCTTTCTCCAAACTCTTTCTGGAGCACCAGAGATGCAAGCTCGAACTTTCTCTTTGCTAGAAAGAGGATTAGCTTTGACGATAGGACGTATGGTGGAGTTCCCACTACCTTGTTGAACTGGGGAAGAGGGATCTTGAGCACGTCTCCCTCGATGACAGAGATAGTTGGACTCTTCTCGAATTCCTTCCGTAGATGCGACGCTAACCTCCGGTCTTTCTCAACGGCTAATACGCGACCCGCTTGTTCCTCTAAAAGGTGGGTTAGGGTCCCGTATCCGGCTCCAGGCTCTAGAACGGTGTCCGTCCTAGTCAGCTCGCCGGTCGATACTACTCTTGAGGCGATGTGTTTGTTGGCCAGGAAATTCTGGCCCAGTCTCTTCACCGGTCGATAGAGGACGGGCGATGCCACAAGCTCATACACTCCTTGTGAAAAGCCGGTACTTCGACTCAGTGCTCAGCTCTTCCATGACTCTTTTCGAGACTATCTTTGGAATGTCACTGAGCCCGGTTCGTTCCTGGACATCCTTGTAGCTGGTGAACGGTTTCTTCTCTCTCACGTTGACGATCTGCCACATCGACTTCTTGCCAATACCCGGCAACAACTCGAGCGAATGCATTCGAGGAGTGACAGGCTGCGAGTTGTTGAAGAATTCTACGAATCTTTTCTCTTGACTTTTGACCAATTCCGCGATCAAGGGCACGATCTCGGCCTTTGCATTCGCCGTGAGCTGGTCGTAGCTGATCCTGGTAAGAATTCTGTCAACCTTCTCCCTACGCTCGCGCCCGATGTAGATTCGCTCGTGAACCAGCACAGTAGCGCCAATCTTGAGCTCCGCCTCTAGCAGTGTGAAAAACTGTTCGCCCATAATCTGGACAGTCGGAACCGCCAAGTGTCTCGACTTCTCCGACGACCTGCCATAAGGGAGGAAGTCCAGGACGTATGCGTGTTCCTCGTAAACATGTCTTCTCTGTAAGTACTCGTCTTCGTGAATCGCCAAGAATAGGCCTCCTTTCTCCCTAGAGGTTCTCTTGCAATTGCGCAGTTAATCTTCGTCGGTTGCTAGGGTGTCGGAGAACCAATGGTGGTCATTTAGGACCACACGTTTTCTGCTTAATTGGGTATCGGTCAGAAGCTTCTATCGGCTAGACATACCGTTTCATAATTTCCAGAATACCGTTGAGCTGATCCGTGCTCACGAACCTGCCCTTTACAGTCAACACGGCCCTAAGCTCCTCAATCGTCTTTGGAAGTGAGTTCACGATCTGGATAGCATCAGCCCTATCCAGCTGAAGCTTCGATGACAAGTCCTCAACGAGCTTCTCAGCTTTATCTGGCGAGATCTTCGAGAACTTCCGCGCATAATCAAGAGTCCTACGCTGAAACTCTCCAAGCTCTTCCTCCTTGATTTTTCCCAGGATCTCCTGGGCCTCAGCATTCGTCACGATTTTTCCTTCGACAATCTTCCTAGCCATATCAGCTCGACTCTTCTACCGAGGTAATGTGCTCAGGCCTCGCGATAATGATACGAGGCGTCTTCGTCCCGGCTACCTCGACAACATAGCTGCGGCCCCGCTTCTCCGCAATAGTTCCAACGCGGCCATGATACCGGCGATGTGGCATCCCCTTCTGGACCGCGGGATTGATCATGATTTTGACCATCTGGCCTGGAGTATAGGCGATAAGGAGTCTTCCAAGAGGCTGCTTGCCTCTGTCCCGAGGCTTTCTGCTGATCAGGGTTCTGGTCTTCGTCCTGAAACCCTTGGAACGTCTCAACAGCAAGATCTCCGTATGGAGAAAGTTGGGGGCCCGGAGGTTCCGTATATATGTTCGCGACAATCCGCTAGTACATGGCCGGCAACTCTGCCAGATTCTTCTTCATTCTATCCGGAGAACACCCCACGCTGCCGCTCGCAGAACTCAAGGCCATACTCCAAGCCTACGCGATAAAATACAAGATAGTAGGTAATTTCTACAAGCTTGTAGAACTGGAAGCGGATCGCACCCAGCTGGAAGCGATTGCCGGTCGCGGAGGATATCTTGACGAGATGGGAGAAGAAGTTCTTCACACAGAAGACAACCTAGCCAGCATCAAAAGGGAAGTTGAGTTCACTGATCTCGAACCACTTCTCTCCTCGCAAGACAGTTTCAGCATACGAATGTTACGCTTCGGTGGAGTCTCGAAAGAGCTCTCAAGAGTCCACCTAGAGGGCTATCTAGGAAAACTACTCGCGGAGAAGACCGGCGCTAAGGTCGATCTTCGATCCCCCAAAAAGCCCTTTCGGGGAATTCTCGCGGGATCACTTTTCCATCTGGGACTAATCATGCACCAGCGCCCGAAGGGGAGCATCCATCGCCGACGTCCCCGAAAACGAGCTGTCTTCCATCCCAGCACTATGCCCCCAAAACTGGCCCGATGCCTGGTGAACTTGTCGGAAGTTAGAGATGGAGAGACATTTCTCGACCCTTTCTGCGGGGTCGGCGGTATCGCAATAGAAGCAAGCCTTCTCGGCTGTAATGTCGTTGGCATCGACGCACTTTCACGAATGGTCCGATCGGCTCGAAGAAACCTGGCTCATTTCGGACTCAAATCATTCGGCCTACTCAGAGGCGACGCCCGGAACATTCCACTGCGCAGGGTCGATGCCATCGCCACGGACCCGCCTTACGGGACCGGGGCTTCAACTCTAAGATCCACAACGAAAGATATCCTTGTCAGCTTCTTGCCGCAGGCAAAGAGTATCTTGTCTCCTGACGGGAAGGTTGTATTTGCATCTCCGTTGGGAACAGGGGCGATTGATCTGGCAGAGTCTCAGGGGTTCAAAGTCTTCGATCGCCATGAGTTATACGTTCACAGAAGCTTGACAAGAGAGATTCTGGTGCTGGGAGCAAACTAGATGCCTGCCGGTATCGATGTCATTTTCCTGGGCACTGGGGGCAGTCTCCCTACTAAGGAGCGGGGGCTTCCCGCAGTAGCCCTGCGCCGTGACGGGGAACTCTTTTTGTTTGATTGTGGCGAAGGGACACAGCGGCAGATGATGCACGCGGGACTCGGCTTCAACCGTCCAATGTCGATCATGATCTCACACTTGCACGGAGATCACATTCTCGGACTACCCGGACTCCTCCAAACCATGTCATCATTGATCAGAGACAAGCCCCTCGACCTGTATGGTCCCGAAGGCATCTCCAGTTATCTAGCCTCCCTCCGTCGAACCCTAGGTTTCGCCGCAAACTTTCCCGTACGAGTCACAGAGCTCAAACCCGGACAAGACATATCGAAAAGCGCCTACGAGATCAAGACAACCAAAGCAACGCACGACATAACCTGCCTCGCCTACGCCATCGTCGAGACAGACCGCCCCGGCCGGTTTCACCCTGAAAAAGCAAAACGGCTAGGCGTCCCCGAGGGACCATTGTGGAAACAGCTTCAGATGGGCAAAGAGGTCAACGTCGAAGGGAAAACAGTCACGCCTCGACAGGTTATCGAGGACCCACGCCCCGGTCTGAAGATCGTTTATGCCATTGACACCCGTCCCTCTGACGAGGTGAAAGCACTGGCAAAAGAGGCGGATCTTCTCATGCATGACGGCGGGTTCGCTGAGGACAGGCGAGATAAGGCGAAAGAGTACTTCCATTCAACCGCCCGAGAAGCAGCAAGGGTTGCAAAAGCTGCTCGAGTTCGCAAACTTGCCCTGGTTCACATCAGCGCAGTTACAAGGGATGATTCCATTCTCCTCAAACAGGCGAGGAGCGTGTTCAAACCAACGATTGTTCCCAAGGACCTGATGGTCTTATCGCTGAAGCGGTCCAAGTAGAAGCGACAAAGCCAATCTTCCGATTCTAGTCTCTTCTTCGTTCTTCTCGCTGTCCCGCTAGCCAGTCAATCAACTGGTCTGTGTTTTCCGTCTCAACTATCACCTGTATTGGACCCAGAGGCGATTCGCCCTCAGGCGCAGAGAACGACACGTGGCCCGCGTACGCTGCCTGCTTGTTCAAGTAGAAGACTATTCGATTGCCTTCGACAGATCGTCTTAGGACGGATCTCGCCGCGGCACGAATTCTGTCACGCTGAAGAATCATCCGAAACCTCTCAAGAGAAGGCTGATTCTTCCCGTCGAGAATCACTTTCCCGCCCCACTCGTCTAGTTGTCGAAACTCCACCTCGCCTCGAAGGACGTTCGTTACGGCTTTCTTGACTTTCTGGGGGTCCTCAGTTGGCCGGACTTCCGCTTCGCTGTGGACGAGGAAGCTCAGTTCGGGCGTGTCTTCAGTAGACGCGCTGTCCGCCTCTTGAGGTCGTTCCTCGTATCTTCGTTCTCAACGACTCGGTCGGCGATGGCGATGAGCTTCCCAACTCCAACCTTCAGCTCTCTCTCATCGCGCTCTAGAAAGTCTGCCCAGTTTCCGGGCCGGTCAGACCTTCCCCTCTTTAGCAGTCTCTGGAACCTGCTCTTAGGGGAGGCAAGGATGGCAATGGTGAAGACCCTGTACTTCTTGTTCAGCTCCTCGATCTCTTCGATGTTCCTAGCACCTTCATAGACGAAAATGTTTCCGTCGATCTTGTCTATGAGCGGAGCCAAACGCTTGGCAACGGCGCCCATCCCCTCCTCCTCTCTGATCTTCAGCATTATCCTTCCGATGTTCTTTCTGCTAGGTGTCAAGTTCCGCCGCTTCGCCTCGGCCCTGATAATGTCCCCGGACACGAATACCGGTACTCCACGTTTTGCCGCAACACTGGACGCTAGGCTCTTGCCGGCGCCCGGCATTCCAACAATTACGATGACTGTCTTCGACTTCGAGTTGTCCATGCGGGTCCGCGCACATTCGCGAAGAGAGTATTATAGCTCTTAAAAATGGACCAGATTATCCGTAACAAGGATTTGTCAGGGGACCAAGTCCGAAGCTTCATTTCAATCGACCTAGAGGATCAGCAGGTTCTATCCCGCATAGCTTCGATCTTGTCCTCGTTGCAGGCGTTAGGTGGAGATTTGAAACCTGTCGAGGGAGATAATATTCATCTCACATTGAAATTTCTAGGAAATGTATCCAAGTCTCGACTGGCCGAGGTCAAGTCGTCCCTCCAACAACTCACGTTTCCATCGTTCACCGCGGAGATCAAGGGAGCAGGCGCCTTCCCAAATCTCAAACACATGAACGTAATCTGGGTCGGCGTAGACGAGGGCTGGACTTATGTTGAGCAAATCTACGAGCTAGTCGAGAAGCTCTTGTCCGGCATCGGTTTCAGAAGGGAGAACCGTCCCTTCAGTCCTCATATCACGATAGCCCGGGTCCGGTCAGGCAGAAAGAGAGACGAGATCGCCGATTTTCTTCATCACCTAAGCGACGAGAGTTTCGGCACGATCACCGTGGACAAGGTCCGGCTCAAACAGAGCATCCTCTCGAGTTCGGGACCGAAATACTCGACTTTGCTGGAAGTTCCCTCGCAATCACCATAACCCGTCAAACGGTCCACTTTCAAATACTGACCCGTTAGGTGGAGCTGGTTGATGCCGAATTCCATTCAAACTGTCTTGGACCAAGTTGCGAAGAAGGTCGTTCCCAGTATGCCTGAAAGGGAACGAATGTCTCAGTTAGCTGAGAGACTGAAAGGCCAAGTTCAGTCCATACTGGACAAGGCAGGATTCAGAGGCAACGTCTCGGTTCAAGGGTCCTTCGCCCGGGACACTTGGCTAAGTGGGGAAGCAGACCTGGACATATTCGCCAGCTTTCCTCCAGCAATGGAAAGGCGAGAGTGGACAGAGAGGGTCCTCCCCGAAATTCGGAAGGGGATACGCGCCAAGACTATCGATCGATATGCTGAGCATCCCTATCTGGAATTCCATGTCGAGAGTGTCAGAGTAAATGTAGTCCCTTGCTATTCCGTTGAAAAGGGCCAGTGGAAAAGCGCAACCGACAGGACACCATACCACACCGAGTACATGACAAGGCACCTAACACAAGAAATGCGACTTGAGGCGCGGCTCCTAAAGCGGTTCATGAAAGGAATCCGATCATACGGCGCCGAGATCAGAATTGGAGGATTCAGTGGAATGCTCGTTGAAACTTTGATTCTACACTACCGATCATTTCTGGAGACACTCAAACAAGCTTCGACATGGAAGCTCGGTATCTCTCTGGATATAGAGAAGTCCGCTGCCGGTCAAGATCTTAGAGCTCGAGAGTTCGGCTCTCCATTGATCGTAATCGACCCCGTCGATCCGAATCGAAACTTGGCAGCGGCCGTCAGAGATGATAAGCTGTGGGGATTCGTGGGCGCTTCAAGAGAACTCCTGAAGAATCCCGGCATATGGTACTTCTTCCCACCGAAGTCCAAACCAAAAACAAAAGCCCAGTTTTCCAAACTCTTGGACGGTCAAAACAGGGATATTGTAGTCATATCTTTCGAGCATCCCCGGATGGTGCCTGACGTTCTCTGGGGGCAATTATTGAAAATCGAGAATTCGATAGTGGAGCTGATGACTCGACAGGGTTTCCACCCCGTCCGGTCAACAGCTTGGAGCGACGAAGCCCGATCAAGCGCAATCCTTGTCGAGCTAGACACTTCGATCCTACCCGAGGTTCAATTGCGCGAGGGTCCACCCGTTTCGAAGATGGACGACAGCCAGGGATTCCTAGATCGACATCTGAATGCGAGTGATACTGTTCGCGGTCCTTGGATAGAGGCCGACCGATGGGCGGTGGACAAGAAACGAAGAATCCTCTCGGTCAACCAACTTATCACCGTAGCCATCAAGGATTCAAGGCTCGGTCTGACCGTCCCTGATCAACTGAACACCTCCTTCCATCAGAATGTGAATGTTCTGGAAAACAGGAAAATTCTCGCGTTGCTGGGACGAGAAGGTTTTGACCAGGCGTTGTCAGAGTTCTTGGCGGCGAAGCCGGCTTGGCTGAAAACCTATCACTAGCACCGTTATCATCTCTAGCAAATCCGCCCTTCAATCGTCTCGTAGCATATCCTAGTGGTGACCCCGATGAGGTCGAGTCCAGAATTCATCAGTTGCACCAACTGGAGATAACCGCGCTAGACTTCCAGGGCCCGCTGAGAACCGATCGTCTATCAGTCCTTGGCAAAGGAGTCGTTGGAATTGTGGTCATAGGCGTAAGAGGCAATCGACGAATCGCTGTCAAGATTCGAAGGGTTGATGCGCGACGCCCGAGCCTGATTCACGAGGCCGAACTTCTTATGGCCGCAAATTCGCTCAAGGTGGGACCCGAATGCTTGGGCGGCACAGCCGATGTATTAGCGATGGAGTTCATCGAAGGCTTGTCCCTTCCACTGTGGCTAGAGAGCCTCACGGGCAGGGGGCGAAGAGCCCGGGTCAGGAGCGTCGTGAAACCCCTGCTGGAAGAGTGCTTCAGAATGGATGCTTACGGGCTCGATCATGGAGAACTCAGTCGGGCTCACAAGAATGTGATCGTGTCGGATGACGGTGCTCGGATTCTGGATTTTGAAAGTGCCAGCCTAGTGAGGCGACCTAGCAATTTCACGTCTCTAACCCAGTACTTGTTTCTCGGGGGTAGCATCGCCAAGAAAATCGCTAAGGTGTTGGGACCCGTGGATAGAGACGAGCTGCTGAAGTGTCTGAGAGACTACAAGGCCGGTGGATGGAAAGACGCCTTCGAGGAAGCAACCAGAATACTATGTTTGAACTAACATTCGGAATTAGGCTGTCTTTTTGTCGATGACACCGAGCCGTCTCGCTCGGTTCTCGGCGTACCTGAACGCAAGGAGTCCCAATGCCAGGACGATGATGCCTCCGAGGACAGCCAATCCGAGGTAGGAGAAGTAGGAATACATGTCTCCGTAGATAATCGCCTGTCGAGACGCTCTCATGAATTCAGTAAATGGCAGCACGTTTGCCACGTCTGATACGGGATGTGGAAGGGAGGACACAGGGAAGAGGGCTTCTGAGAAAACCATCAAGAGTCCTGCCACGTAGGTCGGAAGTGCCCATTCAAACTTCGTCGCGAACAATGCGTAGGCACTGAGCAAGAGTCCAAGTCCAAGAGCGGCGAATATGTTCACCACCATTGCCAGAAAAAGGAGACTGATAGACACGGGGTTCACAATGAAGGGTATGTTCGTGTGGAATACCGACGAAAGAATGTAGAAGGATAAGATGAGAGATACGATGACCGTCAGTGTCGATGTGACGAAAGACGCGAGGGTCCTCCCCGTCAAGTAAGGTAGTGAAGAGTGTGGAGAGATGTAGACTTGCGGGAACACGTAGGTCCACTTTCCCTCTGCTATTGCTAACGTAGGAACCCAAGAGTAGGCTGCGACGTGTGCATAGAGAGCGGCACCGATTAGGATGAAGGCGAGCAGCCTCGGACTAAAACTTGGCGGGATATTGTTGATGGAGCCGACGTAGTAGACTGTTGATGCGGCGATAACGCTTGCGAGAGGTCCAACGGTCCGGAGGATAAATCCCACGAGAGGGTTCGTCCAATTGAATTCTCTGTACCATCCAACTCGTACCGAAGCAACCATCGCTCTGAGGCTGCTCATCTTTGTCTCACCGCAATTGTACCTGTTCTTCTGCCCTTGTTCTCAAGGAACTTTAGTGCCTTAGATGACGCGAGGAGGAGAGCCACTCCCATCACGGCGAGAGCCAACAGCTCGAGGTCAAGGTAGAACTCTCCGAATCCCTGGCCGAAAAACAGTGTTTTCCTAAGCGCATCCATGCCCAGTGTGAGAGGAATGAGTGATGCTCCCGCCTGAACTGCAAGGGGAAACGGAGAGAACCCTCCTGTCGAGGGGAAGTAGACTCCGGAAATCAGGGATACTGGCTCGTGGAGAGCTTCGTTGACGGAGTCTGCCTCCCTACCGTACGCGAGGTAGAGTGAGGACAGTGCCATTCCCATGGCATAGAGTGACGCGAGAGTCAGAGCGAAGACTGAGACTACTGCGGGCCAGACGGCGTTGATCGGGGGATGGAAGATCGCCCAGCCGAGAAGCGCGACCATAGCTGCTGAGGGCGCGGTCCCGAGAATCCCGCCGAGTGACATGCCGACCAATATCGCTGAGATTGGCGCGGGGGAGGTGATGTAGATTTCGAAGAGTCCAACTTGTTTGTCCCAGTTGAATTGGCTAGCCATCGACCATAGGACGTTCCCCCAAAATGAGATCATTACTCCACCAAGGATGGCGAATCCCGTGAATGAGTTTAGCCCGTAAGCTCTGTAGACCATTGTCAGGGAGAACGAAGTGAAGAATGGGAATCCGATGTTGACCGCTACCCAGAGGGGTTCCCCGTAGATGCTCTTCGCTCGGACCCATAATCGGGCGTATGCGGTTCTGAGCCATGGGTTACTGGGAAGCTTCGTGTTCTCTCTCCCTGAACCCTCTGCCGACCAAGGCGACGAAGACTTCTTCTAAGGTAGCCTGTTGTCTCCAGTTTGAAACGACCGTCATTCCTGCCTTCCGAACTGAGTCGATCACGGATTGGGCTGATCCATCGTCGTCAACGACCACTTGAATTCGTGACAACCCTCTTTCTTCATCGACCGATGCAGTATAGCCTTTGACTCCTTCAAGCTTGATCAACGGTTCAAGGCTTCCAGGGGGAGGAGGAGGTGAGACCTCTAGGACGAGCGAGGGGGCTCCTAGGGATCTTTTCAGGGCAGCAGGAGTATCGCATGCAAGAATCTTGCCCTTGTCGATAATCGCCACCCGATTGCAGATTGCGTCGACTTCGGCCATGTTGTGAGTTGCAATCAGAATTGTTCTGCCATACTCTTTTGCCTGTTTCAGAATGTACTCACGTATGCTCAGTGCTGTCATGACGTCAAGACCTATCGTCGGTTCATCAAGAAAGACGACCTTGGGATCGTTGATGAACGCTCTCACCAGCGTTACTCTTTGCTTGTACCCCGTGGAGAGCGCGTAGAATTTCCGGTCCAGATAGGTCTGAAGCCCTAGCATGTCTGACAGCTCGTCTATTCGCCTGTGTGCCTCTTCGGATGGTATTCCGTAGAGCTGGGAGAAGAACCAGAGATTTCCACGAGCGCTGATAAAATCGTAGCCCGCCCGCTCCGCGCCACTTGCCATGTTGATCACCGCCCGAATCTTCTCCGGCTCCTTTTCAACATCAAAACCCATCACTCCAGCTTTACCAGAACTCGGCAACAGAAGTGTGGAAAGTATTCTGATCATAGTTGTTTTTCCCGCCCCGTTAGGGCCGAGAACGCCGAATATCTCGCCCTTTCGAACTTGCAGATTCACGCCATCGAGGGCTG
>VBBE01000160.1 GCA_005884605.1 Candidatus Bathyarchaeota archaeon | reverse complement strand
CTCAACATTAACACACAAGGAAAAACGCGTCAAGAAATATCAGACGCAATAGTCAAGGCCGCCCAGAACAAGTAGGGGCCGTTAGATGGCGATCGCCGGCTTCGAGTGGATAGTAGTCGGCGCAATTATTCTGCTAGTATTCCTTCTCAGACCAAGAGCGGTTACGGATCTTGCTCGGTCCTTCGGACAAGTGGTCGCCGAGTTCAGGAAGGGTAAGCAAGACAACATAGTGGTTGGTGAGGCTGACGAATTTCTTTCAGAAACAGCCCGCAAGCTCGGAATCTGGACCCAAGGAAAGTCTCCCAGTCAGATAAGAGAGGAAATTCTGGCGAAGGCTGGCCGAGGATAGCGCCAGCACTTGGGTCAGAAAGGCGGAGCGGAAAAGCTCCTCCCAATATGGGAACATGTAAACGAGCTAGCAAAGCTGCTGCGTGCTTGGATCTACACCTTCATAATTGCCACAATACTGTTCATGGTTCTCCCAGCCGACGCATCCCTCCTAAAGGACCCGCTCTCCTTCTACAAACCTCTAGTTTCAGTTATCATACTTTACATTAAGGCGCGGCTACTCCCGTCAAACGTACAACTTATCGCTGGCAGCTTTACCGGTCCTATCGAGATTTACGTAGTCGCATCCGTAGTCTTCGGTTTCATCGTGAGCATTCCTGTTCTGGCCTACGAAGTATACAGGTTCATCGACCCGGCTCTTAGACCGAGCGAGAGACGGTCAGTCTATCCGTTCGTATCAGCGTCTACTCTCCTCTTCATTGCGGGAGCTATCTTCGCCTTTCTAATTCTACTCCCATTCATAGTGCTAGGCACCCTAATCTTTCTACCCTACACAGGTGCCGCACCGCTCGTCAATATCGAGGACTTCTACGCTTTAGTTTTCTTCACTATCCTGACAACCGGCTTTGCCTTCACCCTCCCAGTTTTCATCGTTCTCCTGGTAAGATTCGGCATTATCAGAACAGCCAGCATCACCAAGAGAAGACTGTATCTCTGGGTAGGAACGTACATTCTGACCGCGGTCATTACCCCTGATGGGGGACCAATAGCCGACGTGGCGCTCTTCCTACCAATAATACTCCTTCTAGAAGGTTCATTATTCATTGCCCGAAGATACGAGAAACATCTTCCACCGATGGAGGAGAAGGAGGAAACGAAAGACCCCGAATGCAAGTACTGCGGCGGGCCCCTTGACCCAACAGGAGTTTTTTGCGCCCGATGCGGAAAGTCGAGACTCTAGTATGCGTTAATAATGCCGGAGACGACTGGCGAGAAAGATGATGAATTTCCGCACAAACATGCGGACTGAGCGTTCTCAGCCAACGCAATGACGAACGACATCGGGCGGGCTGATAATAGGATGCTGTCCGCCCGAATCCCATCTTTCGGAGTTTCCTTCAACCATGCTCTTGCGAGAAGTGAGGGGGATTGTCGTGATAAGCGCGAATCATCGTTAAAGGATTCGAAGAAATATTATAACGCGAGCAACAGAGAAAATTGAACTGGCTCGCCCAATAATCTGTAGACGATTCATGTGATAGCGCAAAAGTTGCCCCTGATTCCTGAACTCAGTCAACTCTTTCGTAAAATTCCGTTCCTGAGGACGACGGCAAGGGAGGATCCCAGGGCATCGCTTTATGGCGAGAAGTACCTCAAACGACTCCTTTGGTATCTGTTTGCTGGAACCCGCGGAGGACCCAGCAGGGCCGAGATCATCAGGGCTATTCAGAATCGTCCCAGCAACGCCAATCAGCTTGCGCAGATTCTCCGTGTAGATTACAAAACCATCCAACACCACGTTAGGGTTCTAGTGGAGAACGGCCTAATCGTACCCTCGGACAAAGGAACGTACGGTGCGGTTCTCTTTCTTACGCCCAAAATGGAAGAAGCGCTTCCAATCCTCGACGAGATTTGGAGTAAAATTGGAAGAAGAAAGATAAACGACACAAAGTCGGAGCAGAGTGACTGAGCTTGGGTTTTGCGTCGTGGGCTAGCGCAATAGTAGCTTTTGTAAATATAACCATGACCCTTGCGTTGCTCGCAATTTACCTCGGGACATATAGAAAGGTCAAATCTTCCTTTACAATGGGTCTCGTTCTCTTCGGAACCTTTTTCGTAGTACTAAATCTGGCAATCCTCGTATTCTGGCTCTTTCTATTCGAAAATGTGAGTTCTGCCGGCACGCTTGTGGATCAAGCCGCAACTTACATGCTGCTAGTGAATGTCGGGGAAGCCCTCGCTCTGGCAAATCTACTACGAGTGACCTGGAAATAGAGCCTGAACAGGACTTCTCACGACCTTAGACGGCTTCGCTACCGATTCTTCGTAAGCAGCCCTCTGTAGCTATCTCTAGGTAGAATATGGGTCGGATTCCGGGGAGATTTGGAAAAACCGTTAAGAACCGATCTGAGCCACTTCAGCCAGAAATCCTCTTGAAAGAGAATAAGAAGACCGACGAGAAACTTGAGTCTGAACAGAACTTAGGCAACAAGATATCCCGAAGAAACTTCTTGAAATACGGTGTCGGAGCTGCCGCGGTGGCCGCAGGCGCCACAGCTCTCATGGGCAAGATCCCGCTCCCTGCAGAGCAGCCGAAAACACCCGCGGCGAACGATAGTGCAGAGCCTATTGTCGCGTCTGTAAGTGGTGATCAGTTAACAGTCATGAATGGGCAGGTTTCCGTAAAGGTGAAGGATGCAGGATTGGCCGCTCAGATCGCAGACAAGCTACGGACAGGGAACTAGACTTTGACATCCCACAGAGAAGCTCCCAAGATTTCGAAGGACCCGGTCGCTGACAATACTGACCTCTACGCCTTTGTTAGTCCCGACAAGCCTGACACGGCAACCATTCTAGCTAACTACATTCCCTTGGAGGAGCCTGCCGGCGGCCCTAACTTCAACGCCTTCGGGGACGACGTACTCTACGAGATAGTGATAGACAACAATGGTGACGGAATAGAAAACGTAACCTACCAGTTCAGATTCAAGACAAAGATTGGAAACCCCGATACTTTCCTCTACAACACTGGACCTATCGGCTCTCTCACCGACTCCTCGTGGAATGTAAAACAGTTCTACTCAGTCACAAAGGTAGTCGGACCCCGGAGGACAGGCGTATCCACGATTCTAGGCCGCGACCTCCCAACCCCACCAGTCAACATTGGACCACGATCAACACCAAAGTATACAGACCTAGCGAACGCAGCCATCAATACGTTGAGCGATGGCTCGACCGTGTTCGCTGGTCAGAGAGACGAAGCGTTCTTCGTAGATCTGGGATCGATATTCGACCTTGGGGCTCTCAGATCGGTACAGAATTTCCACGTCGTACCTACTCCTGCGGCTCCGGGCGTCGACGCGACGAAAGGGTTCAGCGTTCATTCTATCGCGATACAAGTCGCCAAGAGCAAACTGACATCGGATGGATCTAACCCCACTGATCCGTTAGGAAAAAATTCAACGATCGGAATCTGGGCATCAGCCAGTAGACGAAGAGCTGCAATCCTTCCAACCGACGGGGACAGTAGGCAATCAGGCGACAAAGAATCTGACGGAGTGGTGACCGGACCTTTCACTCAAGTTTCGCGATTGGGAATGCCGTTAATCAATGAAGTAATAATTCCGTTAGGAAAGAAAGACTTCTGGAACACCTCGCTTCCTAGGTTCGACTCCCAGTTCCTTCGGTACTACCAGACACCCGAGCTTCAGAAGCTACTTCCAGTACTCTACCCAGGGGTCTTCCCTAACCTAGCAGCGGTAACTGAATCGCGCGCAGACCTCATCGCCATACTGTTGACAGGAATACCGCCGGGCATAATTCCAGGGTTCCAAAACTTCACCGGGCCCGTCCAGGCGGACTATCTCCGCCTCAACCTTGCAATCTCTCCGAACACCACCAACCCCAACCGACTAGGACTCGTAGGTGGAGACCCAGCGGGATTTCCTAACGGACGAAGAGTACTGGACGATGTCGTGGATATCGAAATTAAGGCGATAGCCGGAGCGACTCTGCCACTTGTGGACAAGAGCTTCACGACAGATGGTGCGGTGAGCCTGGTAACCCAAGGCATCCCTGCAGGTAATCCTGCCCAGCCACCCAACACTACACCGTTCCTGTCAGTATTTCCCTACCTACCGCACCCAGTCCCCGGCTACGAACACTCTCACGACCCTTAGTCCGGACCAATGTGTGGCCTTTACCGCCACACTTTCCTCCGTTTTTCAAACCAGTTCCAAGACCTACTGTGACGACTCTACGATTATTGAACCAAGACCTTTTTCCTCATCTTGCGGCCCGGATTCGACAGGATTCTGAGACCGAAGCTAGATCAGAATTAGTTTTCGGAGTATCATTTCAAAAGTCTTATTCTCTGCTGGTTTATCGCTGTTTGGATACCACTTGCCCTGCACGGTTATTGTTGGCGGATTCTTCGGAGACGAAGGGAAGGGGAAGATAGCCGCTTACCTAGCGATGAAGGACAAACCCGACATATGCGTCAGAGGAGGGAACGGACCCAATGCCGGCCATACGGTGATCCACGGCGGAGTCCAATACTCCCTCAGACTCATCCCAAGCGGCTTCGTCAACCCCTCGACGCGCCTCCTCATTGGACCCGGGGTCCCCGTCGACCCGACCGTCCTACTCGACGAACTCCGGAAAACCGATTCCGAACGCAGGATCGAAGTTGACAATCAGTGCGCCATCATTGAACCGCGCCACAAAGAGCAGGAATCACGATCAGACCATCTGTCAAAGAAAGTTGGCTCCACTAAGAGCGGAGTCGGAGCGTGTAACGCAGAGAGAGCTTTGAGAATGACGAAATTGGCTCAACAGATTCCAAGCCTCAAACCTTACGTGGGCGATACTGTCGGAGAAGTCCAAGAAGCGCTTTTAGAGAACAAAAAGATCATGATTGAGGGGACCCAGGGCACCTTTCTCAGTCTCTATCATGGAACCTACCCTTACGTAACGTCCAAGGACACGACAGCTTCGGCGGCCTGCGCCGATGTCGGGGTCGGCCCCACCCAAGTTGACGATGTCATAGTCATTTTCAAGGCATACGTTACGCGAGTGGGTGAAGGACCCCTCGAAGGACAACTCAAGCGTGATGAAGTTGCACGCCGTGGATGGACAGAGTTTGGAACTGTTACCGGGCGGGAGAGAAGGGCTGCACCTTTCGATTTCAAGCTCGCAAAAAGGGCAGTTCAACTCAATGGTGCAACTCAGATCGCGTTGACCAAGCTCGATGTGCTATTCCCTAGCGCCAAAGGAGCTAGGCGAGGGGATGATCTCGACGGAGAAGCGAGAGAGTTCATTTCCAGGATCGAGCGAGAGACGGGAGTCCCAGTTACTTTGATCGGAACTGGACCTGGAGAGGAAGATATCATTGATCGAAGGCGAACCAACGCCGCTAGGGCTGTTCAACTAGTGCTAGAGCGCAAGAAACTTAGCCACGTCGAGGCTAGGCGATAGGGCGAGTTTACGGGGTCTTCTGAGTTTGTGCGGCCCTTGACGGCTTCATCCTGGTGAACCAGGTTCTGACTTCCAAATTGGGCGCGGCTCTTGAAAGTGCCTTTACGACAATGAACGGTACGACCGTGGCTAGCACAGTTTGAATGACATTGTATATTGCGAGTCCACCGAAATAGAAACTCAGGAATGATGTCGAGAAAACCGTATTGGGTGCAAAGACGAAAATCAGAAAGAGGTAGTTGATTGGAGTCAATATGATTGCCCGAAGGACAGCGCCCGTTCCTAACATAATGCCTAATCCAGTTATCACCCCTCCTTTCCGTTTGAGAATTCGAGAGTAAGCTCCGTATCCCAGCCACATTCCTAGGAGCATACTGGTTACGCCGAATAGCTTGAGCAGGGGTCCGAATACGGGTGACGCCGTTGGCAGGAAGTTGAGAACCAAGTAATGGATAAAAGTCGTGAGCAACCCGACAGCAGGGCCAAACAAGAGAAAGGCAAGAACGTCTACTATCTCCGCGAGGTCGAGTTGAAGAAACGTAAAGCCTGGCACGGGATACGGTATCTGAATGAGGAAGGCAATTACCGCTGCGAGAGCTCCAAACACAGCCGCTCCCGAGAGTGAGTTGGTTCTCGAAACATTGGTCCTCTGGACCGTCATGAGTCGCCGGCTAAGTTCTACTCATAAAAGAGTTTCTACTCATAATT
>VBBE01000243.1 GCA_005884605.1 Candidatus Bathyarchaeota archaeon | reverse complement strand
GATCTGCCAGGGTATTCGAGTCTCTTGATGAGCCGCTTTCCCTCGAGATCGTAGACATAGAACTCGTTGAACCTCGCGTCGGCTCGGACTCCATAAGCACGCTTCCCGTCGGGGCTCACCGCAAAGCCGGAAAGTGCTACTTCCGGATTGGTCTCAAAGTAATCGAAGGATCGATTCACCAGGTTCAACTGGGCAATCCCCTGGCTCTTTTGATTCGTTGCGGGATCCGCTGAGGTGTACAGAAAATACAGTTTGCCCGGCTGGTCGAACGTTTCATAGGAGGCGCCCAAGTCGAGATAACCTGTCCCCGGAATCATGGGCCGATCCCTCAAATCGATTTTGTCCACAATTTTGAAGCTGTCAATGTCGATCATCAGGATGTCGCGGAAAATGAAAAACAAGGTTTTTCCGTCGGGCGAAACCCGCATCAGGCCATTGCCCGAATACTCACGCGGCAATTCCAACGATTTCGTAATCTTCTTTTGCCGGAGATCGATCGTCACTATCTGCGGCTTCTCCATCGTGAATCGGTCTGCCTGCTTCACCGACGCGACAATAACCGAAAACAGACGGACACCGTCCGGATGCACGGCCGGATTCCGCCTTAACCGGACTGTGCGATTCCCCTCGCTCAACTTAAAAGTATCTACAACCTGGCGGGACTTGATGTCGATCACTTCAATGCCTTCGGTCTTGGAGTTGACCACAATCAACTTCGTCCGATCTGTCGAGAGCGTGATTGAGCCTGCCAAGCCATTCTTCAAAGGAATTTGGCCTTGGATTTGTCCCGTCGCCTCGTCGAGGACCGCCACTCCCGCTGGATACACCCCCACAAAGATGTTGCCATCAGAAAAGCCCAGCGAAGTGAAGAGCGGTAACGCACATAAACATATCAACAGGAGCCGTACGGTTCGATTTCTGATCATGGGAACACCAAATCAAGATTCCGCCAATCTTTCGCGGCGGCCCCGCACTTGCTGGACCAGTCGGGATAGTTGTTGAGGTGATCGGGAACCTGCGCCGGCCAGGCGCAGCCTCTGTAGCAATCATAGAGGTCGCGCTCCACGGGCTGACAAAGGTTTGCCGTTCCTCCCGTCGAATCCACTTCCCACCCGGGAGCAAAAAACAAGGAGCAACCCAGCGGGTAGACGGGTGTGTTTGGAGGACCTTGCTGAACGGCGTAGACATCACCCTGGGAAGCCATCAAGCTTTGAATTCTTCGCGCACTTCGATTTACCGGTTTAAGATGCGTCATAGCCCTTCCTTTGTTCAAAACGATCGAAGAACGATGGATTACGTTCGGAAATTTCTGCGTACGTCTCTAAACAGAAACCGATCCATGATCGGATCCAGTCGAATCGGCAAATCGGTGACATAAGGCAATATCGCCCGAGGCCGAAACGCCAAGCAGACCCAGTCCTGCGCCGCAGGCATGATCCTTGTGAATCCCCGTGTGAATTTCCTGCAGCTCGTCGGTCATGTTGGAGAAGCCAACGTATTCTCCTTTTACCGCCTTTTCAAGGTAGTTTCTGCCCAGTTGTTTGAATTGACCGAGCATGACATCGAAGCCCGAATCACCAATTGAATAGAGCGTGTCCGGAGACGTTGTCACAGGGGCGAATCCTACCTCATAGAAGCCGATCTCATCATGGAGATGATTGAATATCGAGATGATATCGAGCACTTGAGAAGTGAGCGTCACGCGAGCGCCAATCGGTCGCGTCCGATGTCTTTGTAGCAGGCTCTTGACACGAGGAAGGATGACCTCATAACTTCCGGCGCCGTTGTGGAAAGTGCGAAAGTGGTCATGCAACTCCTTCGGCCCATCCATACTGATCGTCACACCGACATGGTTTTCCGCAAGAAAGTCAATGACTTCATCTGTCAGCAAGGTCGCGTTGGTGGTAAGGCTGAAATCGATAGGCTTGCCAATCTCTTTCGATCTCCGCTGTGCATATTCCACGGTTTTGCGGACCACTTTGAAGTTCAATAGTGTTTCGCCACCGAAAAACGTCAGCGCCAGGCGTGGCATTTTCTTCCCGCGGAGGATTAGAAACTCCACGCTCTCGAAGGCCGTCTGCTCGTCCATGAATTTGGCCGGCGCCGGCGCCGCGATGCGATCCTGTCCGTATTCGTAGCAGTATTTACAACTCAGGTTGCACTTGTTCGTGACATTCAACACCAGCGTGCTCAAGGGAGGATCGGCGACCGGCTGGAACGTCGGGATCAAGTCCACAACGTCGGCCGACAGGAGAGCACCCATCTGGTTGAGCTCGACCAGGGAGTCCACCAGTTCCTCCCGCGGAAAGCGGCCGGCAAGCAAGTCGACCACTTCCGCAGGGTTCTGCGGCCCATCTTGAAATGCATCCAGTAGGCACCCCGTCACTTCGTCAAGGCAAACCACGGCCGTGGATGGAATCAGAAACAAGAACTGGCGCCCCACGGCCGAGAATCTCCTCTGAGGCGCAAGCTGGAATTGCGTTACCGCTGGGGTAAGACTTCCTGTTGTTGCCATATGACATATAGAGGAATCGTCACGATTAGACGGCTCCTGGCCTGGACAGGCCTCTCCGCTCCTTGACCGGAGTATGTGGCGACCACATTCACATCGCCATAGTTGTTTCCATTTCCTCGCCGTTCGGGATTGGGTCCTTCGATGTTCGGTGTGAAAAAGCCCTTTTGGTCGATACTGCCGACAAAACGAACATCATCGTCGTTTAGGGTCGCGATATGTTCCTCGATCGCCCACTGCACCGGGACGGCACCCAGTTCAATGTCATCGGCTGTGCCCGGCGTCTTGTCTGGGCCGTTGTGATAGGCCACTGCTTCGAACTGCTGGTATCCTTTGGGATGTGGACCTGGGTCGCCCCCCAAACGCGCCATCCCGTGTTCAGGTAGAACGCGCAGGTAATCGATCCGGTCGAACACCG
>VBBE01000028.1 GCA_005884605.1 Candidatus Bathyarchaeota archaeon | reverse complement strand
TCATGGCTCGCCTATCGAATCCGGGCGGGCCCACCAAAACACGATAGGTTCGCGGCCCAACAACGATCCGGCATTAACAGTAGAAGAAAGCCCTGGTTGCGAGGGCGTCGAACGGGTCATCCAACTGTTTCAGAAAAAAGAGGGGGTGACAGTCTCAGTGTTTGCGGGGCCTATGTCTTTCACCGCTGGCGGTCCGAATCTCTCCCGGCCCACCAAAGACTAGGTGATCTACGAATTGGCGCCAAGCTCTGCGAATGCGTGCTCCAATTCCTGATCAGGGCTGGTATCAAAGTCTGGAGCTCTCTTCAGCAACGCTGGGACCGTTCGCAGGTTGAAGTCGTCAGCATGTATACTCCTCTTCAAATCCCTAGGCGCTAGCGGAAACGAGACCGGAGCACCAGGCTCGGGTCTCAGGGAAAATGGTGCAGCGATAGTCTTCTGTAGACCATTCTGGAAGTAGTCCACGTAGACCTTCCCGGCCCGCTGAGCCTTGTTGCGCGAGGTTGAAACCATCGTCGGAGCTAGCCGCTCTAGGAGAACACCCAAGAGCAACACGAACCGTCGTATCACCTCGATCGAGTACCTGGGGACTATCGGGATGAGAAAATGAATTCCGTCAGCGCCCGAGGTCTTGATCAAGTGCCGCAGCTTCATCTGATCCAATGCTGCATGAACGGCCCCCGCGATCTCCAGTGAGTCCTCGAAACCTGCGGGCGCGTGCGGATCGAGATCAACCAATACCATGTCGTGCGATTCCACGTTCGGCGAAGAGGCGAGAAACTGGTTGATCTCGATACAAGCCATGTTCGCTAACCAGACCAACGTTGCCTTGTCATCACAAACAACATGTCTAGCAGTCTTGTTGAGACTCTCCGATCTTACCGGAGCGGTCCTGACCCAATCGGGATGATGCGGCCAATCCTTCTGGACGAACGACTTTCCTGGGATGCCGTGCGGATATCTGTTCAACATCAGCGGCCGGTTCCGGACTAGCGAGATCATCCTAGGCGCGACGGAAAGATAGTACTGGATGATGTCTGATTTGGTGATTCCCTCTTTCTTCCACATCACCTTCTCTAGATTGGAGAGCGTGAGCTTCCGCCCATCGATCTCAACAAGTTCCTCAATCTTCTTCAAAGTGCTCTCCTTATCCGACGAGACTACTTCGATACCATTAACTGTCGCCTGGTAACCCTATTATCTGACTAGACCAGGAATAGGGTTTTGTTCTGAAAGACAGAGATCGAGATTTTGCCACCTAGAGCAATATGGAAGGGCGCGATCAGCTTCGGGCTCGTAAGCATACCTGTCAAGACCTACGGGGCGATATCCGAACACAAGACAGGGCTCCGTCTAATGTGTCCCCGAGACAAGAGTCCCCTCACATTCAAGCGCATCTGCCCGAAGGATGGCAAGGAGGTTCCCTGGCAAGATGTCGTTCGCGGGTTTGAGGTCCAAAAGGGAAAATACGTCACCATCACGCAAAAGGAACTTGAGAAGCTCGAGGTCCGATCAGGACGCTTGGTCGAGATCTTCCAGTTCGTGGACGCAGACAAACTGGATCCTATCTATTTTGATTCGAGCTACTACCTCGTCCCGGATGAGAATGGTGAGAAACCGTATTTTCTGATGCTGGAGGCCCTGGAACAGGAGGGAAAGGTCGCGGTTGGACGGGTGGTTATGCACGAGAAGGAACATCTCGTGGCGTTGAGGCCATACGAGGGGGCTATTATGATGGAGACGCTGCATTATGCAGATGAGATCCGTAGCCCGAAGGATCTTCCCGAGCTGAAGAAGGCGCCGGAGGTGGAGAAGGAGGAGCTGGAGCTTGCTGGCCAACTGATCAAGATAATGAAGAAACCCTTCGCGTTCAAAGAATACAGGGACACGTATCAGGAGTCTCTGATGAAGCTGGTTGATGCCAAGATGAAGGGACAGGAAGAAGTTGTCGAATTGCGTGTCCCTGAGATCAAGCCTACGAAGAACCTCATGGAGGCTCTCCGGGCGAGCATCAAGACTCACGAGAGGCGTTGACGCTCTTTGACGAGCGTCCTATACGTCCGATGCTCGGCAAATCCGGTAAACCGTTTGACGGCGCGAACTATTTTTTCGAGCCGAAATGGGATGGACTCAGAGCCCTATTATTCCTCCGCAAGAGAAAGATAGAGTTCCAAAACAGAAATTTGAGAGACGCGACCGGTTCCTATCCGGAAATCCAGAAGCTCAAGGGCAGCATCAGAGCGAAGACAGCGATCATAGATGGAGAAGTTGTCGTTCTTGGAGAGAACGGCACGCCTAACTTTGGGAGTCTCCAAGCCCGCTTCGGAGTTGACGATCCGAAACGCGTGAACGTGCTCGCCAAGACGACGCCTGTAACGTACGTCGCCTTCGACCTTCTACACCTCGATGGCCAAGACGTAATCACCCGGCCGCTTGTAGAGAGAAAGAAGCGGCTCAAATCGATCATCAAAGAGGGCCCGTACCTTCTCTATGGAGATCACGTTGAAGCGGAAGGAACACGTTTTTTCAAAGAAGCGACAAGCCGCGGTTTTGAGGGTGTAATAGCGAAGGAAAGCCAGTCCCAGTACGTCCCAGGTCTAAGAACAGATTACTGGATCAAGATCAAACAGGTCAACACGACTGAATGCGTTGTCGTCGGCTTCAGCGCGGGAGAGGGCGCACGCGCTCGGACCTTTGGCTCTCTGATTCTTGCTGCATATGACGACGATGGAAGGCTGCAGCATGTGGGAAATGTGGGCGGAGGATTCTCCAACGACAACCTTGGACAGGTCAAGAGAAAACTCGACAATCTGCGAACAACAGGACCAACGATTCAAGGACCTGTGGACTCGCCAACCCATGTAAGCTGGGTCAAGCCTAGGCTTGTCGTCGAGGTTGCGTACATGGCAGTTACCAAGGATGGGAGGCTCAGATTTCCAAGATTCAAACGGGTTAGAGGTGACAAAGATCCATTGGACTGCAGGCTTCCCTTTTGACCTAGACAAATCCGGACCAGAACCGTCGCTTAGAATTTCTGTTGCCGCGGATCAGGCCCCAGAACAGGCGGATAATACCGAACAGGATCATGAAACCACCAAGGTACTCCCAGTAGATCGAAGCCGAGCTTGCGAAGAAACCAACCTTCGCAGCCAACAAGATGAGGCCACATACGATCCAAACCAGTCCAGAGATCGACACGTATAGGCGTGTGGACTGCATCCGGGATAGCCGGCTTACTCTAGGGAATCACGAATAGATAGCTCTATGGATTATCCCGCCAAGAAAATTCTAGCTATGCAGATGTTGGTTGCGCGCTAGATGATAGCTAGGACGAAGGCATATAATCCGCCGGGGCCACGAGATGTTGTCGTCGATGTTGACAGAGGTTCGCACTGTTCGAATGCCCTCGTGCAACTGGTGCGGACGCATGATACTGCCCCGCGAAGGTGCGGTGAAATTCCCGTGTCCCCAGTGTGGCGAGACGACCATCTGGCGGTGCGAGAAGTGCCGCGGCTTCGGCCGTCCATACAAGTGTCAGAAATGCGGCTTCTCAGGACCCTAGGAAGTAACCAGAATTGGCAAAGGTCATGGTCTCTCTCAAGATATTTCCCTCAGACATAATCGCAGACATGAACGGGCTCAAAGACGCGATCAAGAAATCACTGGAAGGCCAGGCAACCATCTACAAGTTCGATGAAGAGCCTGTCGCCTTCGGGCTAGTCGCTCTTGTCGCGCACATATTGATGCCAGAAGAGACCTCGGGAGTGATGGACGAGGTGGAGCGTCGTCTAAAGTCGATCGTTGGCATAAGCGAGGTCGAGGTTCTCGTCTCTCGCAGAATTGCTTGAACTTAACAAGTGGTAATTAAGTAACATTAATTTTAAATAACATCGGATCAACTTTTCCGTCTGCAATGAGCATCAGATTTACGCTTCACGAGGGAACCAAGGTCCTCTTGGACCTGCCCCTCTCAGGAGGAGAATGGCAGCCAGAGGTCCGCGAGATCGTCTTGAAGGAACTCAAAGACTCTGAGGCTGACCTTGACTCCCTAAGCGAGATCTGCGACTTCTTCTCAAACAAGAAACGCCTTCAGATGGTCAATCACATGATTCAGGACTGCGAGAACTCCGCTAGCTTCACAGACCTCCTAAAGGTGGCAGTGAATCCGAAGTACGTGTCCGACCTAGTGAACAGATCCCCTAGACGAGAGCTAGTAATCAAGGACAAGAATGGCTACAGTGTCTCACCGATAGGCGTCGGCAGCTTCCTATTGTTATCGATCGCAATCAGTAAATTGCTCAGGAACGGGGATTCCATTATTAGTGATGATAAGTCTTTTGAGGAGGAGTAGGAGTTGAAGCTCAAGGTTAGGAGCGGCCAGTGCGCTACTGAACGCTCGTCTTCTCCTCAACCCACGGCCCCTATCGAGGTCGAGGAGTCCAAATGACAATGGTACCTAAAGAGGCACAGCTACGGGTAGCTGACGCTAAGCAGAGAGATGTCGGGCATGGGAAGGTTAGAATTGATAATGAGACGATGCAGAAGCTCGCGATAACCGCAGGCGACTTCATTGACGTTCACGGTAAACGAACGACTGTTGCGATCGCATGGCCGGCGTATGCGGAAGACCAAGGCCAAGAGATCGTCCGTATGGACGGATTGCTCCGGAGAAATGCCGGGGTTGCGCTTAACGAGTATGTGACGATCAAGAAGGCTGAGGTAAAGGACTCACAGACTATTGTCTTTGCGCCAACTGATGTTCGACTGAGTGTTGACGAGGAGTTCGTTGGCTTTGTGAAACGACGGTTCATGGACATGCCCTTTGTCGAGGGTGACATGACTCTTCTCAGTATCTTCGGTAGCGCTGTTCCTCTAATCGCGACAAGAACGCGGCCTCATGGTCCAGTAAAAATTACAGAATCTACTGTTGTCCAGGTGATGAGCGAGCCCACGCCAGAGAAGAAGGGCATACCGATTGTCACCTACGAGGATATCGGTGGACTCCACAGCGAGATCCAGAGAATCCGGGAGATGGTCGAGCTTCCATTGCGGCATCCAGAGCTCTTCCAGCGACTCGGAATCGAACCGCCGAAAGGTGTTTTCCTGTACGGGCCTCCGGGCTGCGGGAAGACCTTGCTGGCCAAAGCGGTGGCGAATGAATCCGACGCGAACTTCTACGTCATATCCGGCCCTGAGATAATGTCCAAGTTCTACGGCGAGTCGGAAGCCCGGTTGCGGGAAATCTTCCAGAAGGCTCAGGAGACGGCTCCGAGCATCATATTCATCGACGAAATGGACGCCATAGCGCCGAAGAGAGAAGAAGTTACTGGAGAGGTGGAACGACGGGTCGTGGCTCAGCTTCTCTCGTTGATGGACGGAATGGGTGCTCGCGGGAACATTATCGTCATCGGGGCCACTAACAGGCCTAATGCGATTGATCCGGCTCTAAGGCGTCCAGGCAGATTTGACCGGGAGATCGAGATCGGAGTGCCGGACAAGATGGGACGGTATGAGGTTCTCCAGATCCACACTCGAACTATGCCCCTCGCATCGGATGTCGGCCTTCCGCGATTGTCAGACATCTGTCATGGCTACACGGGAGCTGACATTTCGGCTCTCTGCCGTGAGGCAGCGATGAAGGCGCTTCGACGCTACCTTCCGGAGATGAATCTCGAAGAAGAGAGAGTACCAAGCGGCATCTTGGAGAAGATGGAGGTCAACTTGGAGGATTTCATGAACGCTTATCGTGAGATTACTCCAACTGCCATGCGGGAAGTCTACATCGAGGTCCCGACAGTCCACTGGAGCGATGTCGGCGGGCTGACCGAGGTCAAGCAGCAATTGCAAGAAGCTGTCGAGTGGCCGTTGAAGAAGCCTGAGGTATTCAAGAGGCTAGGAATCCGCGCTCCCAAAGGAATCCTACTGTTCGGGCCTCCGGGTTGTGGAAAGACTATGCTGGCCCGGTCGGTGGCTACTGAGAGCGAGGCGAACTTCATCTCGATTAAGGGTCCGGAGCTCTTCAGCAAGTGGGTTGGGGAATCTGAAAAGGCGATACGCGAGGTCTTTCGGAAAGGAAGAACAGCTGCTCCAAGCATCATTTTCTTCGACGAGCTTGACTCGGTTGTTCCGAGACGGGGAACCGGTTTCGGGGATAGCGGAGTATCGGAGCGGGTGATAAGCCAATTGCTCACTGAGCTAGATGGGATCGAATCGTTGGAGAACGTGGTTGTGATCGGTGCGACTAATAGGCCTGATATTATTGATCCTGCGATTCTGCGACCTGGAAGGTTTGATAGGATGATTTTCGTGCCGGCTCCCGATTACGCGACAAGGTTGCAGATTCTTAAGATTCACTGTACAAACATGCCTTTGGCTCCAGATGTTGATCTTGAACATGTCGGTTCGCAAACCGGTGGCTACTCCGGCGCCGATCTCGAAGCCGTTGTTCGCGAAGCAGGCCTAGTTTCTCTGCGTCGTGATATTGAGACGAAGAGTGTTACGATTGAGGATTTTAGGGATGCGCTGGAACGGATCAAGCCGTCGGTTACGCCGGACATGGAGAACTGGTACCAGGGATTCGGCAAGCGGTTCAAGAAAGAGAGGGCTCCGGTCCCGATTACGTAGATCGGTCAGAGAACCGGGACGGCCTGGCGAATTGTACAGTTGAACAATATCTGGAGCCCGAGGCCTATGTCCCTTGCAATCGTGGAACTTGTCGAAAAGAAGGGACCTTTAACAGATATCGAGCTCCATAAGGAACTGAAAGCCAGCTTTGGCGAAGTTAGCTTCCGAGAACTGAACAAGAACCTGATGAAGCTAGAACTTGGGGGCGTGTTGAGAGTCTCTAGGTTGATGAAGGGTAAGCGTCAGGTGGAGTTGGCCGGGAAATTCTAGTGAGAACTATATATCCAACGGGAATCCGATAAGGTTGAAGTTGACAAAGATGGCCGATTTCCCGGCTGAGCCAGTTAAGGTAGAGGATTCAAGTTTCGACGAGTTTGTCCAGAAGTACTCTCTAACTGTTATTGATTGCTGGGCGCCTTGGTGTGGTCCCTGTCGCATCGTCGGTCCAATCGTTGATGCGTTGGCGAAGGAGTATTCAGGAAAGGTCGTGTTTGGAAAATTGAACACTGACGAGAATCCTGCTGTTTCCGGGCGCTTCGGGATAATGGCGATTCCGACGATGCTTGTTGTCAAGCAGGGGAAGCTTGTCGACCAGATCGTGGGCGCTGTTCCGAAAGCGAAAATAGAAGCTGTTCTGAAAAAGTACATGTAACCGATTTTTCCGGCCGTCTTCTCGAGCAGACTGGACCAGTATAGATGGACCTTACTTCCAAGCTCAACTCTATATTCTCCTGACAATTCTATGTTGTATAGAGGATCCTCGGCTTGTCTCAAATGATGGAAGCTCGTAAGGTCCAGAAGGTCGGCTACTCAACCCTCATAGTGTCGCTGCCGAAAGACTGGGTTGAACAGGTGGGTCTCAAACAAGGGGACATTGTTACTTTCAGACGAGAACCTGACGGCGGAATAACCGTTTATCCGGGTTTAACCCGTGAACGGGAGAGCTTTCGTTATGTTATTGATGCGGATATTTGTGATGCTCCGAACCTTCTTACTAGGATAATCACCGCGAACTATCTGACGGGTCATGATACGATCCAGATAGTTGCGAAGAAAGAGCTGTCTCAACGCCACCTGGAAGAGGTGAGGGCGGTGAGTAGGCGTTTGACCGGTCTCGGGATTGTCGAGCAGAGTCTGAAATCGGTTACGTTACAGAGTTTTGTTGATCCGACCAAGTTCCCGATCTATGGGTTGATGCGGCGTTTACAGATCATATTGAGTTCGATGCTGGAGACGGCGGTGAAGGCTGTGGTTGAGGGTCGGCCGAATCTTGCGGATGAGGTTTTGCATATGGAGGAGGAGGCTGATCGTATCTACTGGATGATCATACGCCAATTATTGCTCGCTGTTTTGGATCGGCGGGTGGCGAAGGAGGTTGGTATTGATGGGCCGATGCACGTTGTGGGTAACAGGGTTATCGCGAAGAGTCTGGAACAGATGGGTGACTTGGCCTCGCACATCGCTCAGGAGGCGTTGCGGTTGAAGGGTGACACGAAGAGTGTTGACCCGAAGCTCACGAAAGGGATCTTGGAATATAGCGATAAGGTCCGGTTGTTGATCGAGGACTCGTTTAACGCGTTGATGAAGGGTGATCTGAAAAAATCGAATGATTGTATTGAGCGGGTTGCGAGCTGCGAGGCACTGGAGAGGTCGTTGACAACCGATATCATGCGAAGCGTGAAGGCGGTCAACCTGGCTGTTGGGTTACGGTCTATCGTCTGGGATGTGGGGCAGATGGCGAAGTATTCTGAGGCGATCGCGGAGGTCGCGATCAACAGGCATCTAGAGGCGCCGAGCGCATTCTGCGCCTGGGAAAAAGCCTAGCTCCCTCCTGAGCGAAAGTGTTCCAGGCCGTTTTCTTGGCGACGCGCGACTTGAGTAGGCCCCCGGGAGGCCAGAAAATTCACGGTTATCGTTTTCAGCTCATGATTTCACTAACGTGTTTCAGGAACTGGTTTTCAGATTATGATTTCATCTGTTTTAAAACCGGATCCTGATCTCAACAAGTGTTTTTCAAAACTGAGTTCAAAAAGTTTTTTCCTCTCCTATGAATTCTGGTCAAGCGCGGGCGTTGGCTCGACCCCTATAATGGTGATTCTGTCACTGATGGGGAATCTGGGGACTTCGCGAACCCGGAGAGTTCCCTCAAACACTCTTGCGTCGCGAGGTGCTCTGTGCAAGACCCCCTTTCCCTCGCCGAATTATTCCCTGTATGGCAGGGATAATGGGCGAGAAAGGCTGATCAGGGCACAATTCAGGCTTGGATGGCTATGTGATTCTAGGTTTTTGCCAAACTATTCCGGGGGAAATAAGCGACCCCTTCTCATTTCCCATATTAAGGCTGATAATAGGCGATTTCCATAATATCCGGTAGGGTTGGGCAGTTCGATGGGTCGGGACCCGCTTCGTGTAGGTTTCGCTCTGGAAAGGGTCAAGCCGGTTTCTAGGTCTTGACGCCCTTTTTCATGGGATAGAGGCTGCTGTATGCTTGACCTTTCGGAGCATCAACCCAGTCTGGTTTCTCCACGCTGTCGAACGCTGATTCGTCGCGAAGCCTATGGGGGAGGACGTGGTTTGCAACTACAGTCTCCTTCAAGAGTGCAAGGTGATCCCTGAGGGAGTCGGTGTAGGAGAAGTCGAGTCTCTGAGAATACTCTTTGAACATCTCGACAACTGTCCTGTGTACCACGACTCGCGAGCATGCTCCCAGAGTCTTCGTTAGCGCCCCTACTACGTCATCGAACCTGTTGGAAACTTCTTCCTTCCGGATTCCACTACGTCCCAGCAGGCCGTAGACAGTTGCCTGCACCGTAGGCCCAAGGGTTTCTAGCAAGGCCTTTCCAAAACAGTATCCGAGAGTTTCGTAAAAAATATCAACTAAGGAAGACCGCAAAACATCCTCCTTGTCCCATCACCCTTGTCTTAGGCAATTGAATACGGCTATTGTTACCCGTCATATCGACGCACCCGGATAGCATCATAGTATGCGTGACGAAACCCAGGCCTTCTTCTCAAATCCTTTAGGCGCGAACGGCTCAGCCAATTGTTCCTTTCGAATCTCTGGCTCTCCAATGCAAGATCGGAAACCCCCGTACATGAGGCTCGAAAGCTAGGTTACACCTAGTTCATCTCTCAGCAACCGCGCCAGCAAGCAAGGACATGACTGCCATGGCATCGCGTGTAAATGAGTCGGGTTGGAACAGTCCACATGGCACTTTCGAACCTGTCTCCAGGTCCTTGAGTCCAGATCAGAGGTTTGCGGCAGAGAACGCGTTCTCTTCGGTGCTCGCCAGCACGATTCGCGAGGCTGTAGGAGATGCCTTGGGTCGGAATGTGCTAGAAATTCTCACCTTGAAAGGATTGCTAGACGCCACAAAAAACTCGAAAGAATTTGATTCAAAATTACGATCACTGTTCGGCAACGGGGCCGCTGTCCTGGAAAAGATCGTCGTCAAAGATCTGAACCGGAAACTGGGAATACGCTACGATTCAGAAGCGAGCTTTGACTACGAGAAATCCCTAGAAACCGCACGGGAGGTTTGTTTCGTGGAGAGCAGACTGAAGTGAGCGGATCAGAGATACTGTCGACCCTCCTCGGATCAGAGGTCAGAGGAGACCTTCTAGTCCTCTTTCACCGAAACCCAGGGCTCATCGATACGGTCGATGGAGTAGCCCGCCGGATCGGAAGAACGACTGTCGCGGTAATTTCCGAAGTCAGAGAACTTTTGGAACTAGGGGTTCTCAAGCAGAAGAGAATCGGAGCCTCGGAGGTTGTATACTTAGATCGTACTAAAGACCGGGAGCTTCTAGAGTCTGTTGCAAACCACCTGAAAACCCTCAAGGTAGGGGAAGAGCGATGAGCGCAGCCCATCCCAAGACCAGAGCCTCCGGGTTCGATAAATTGTTCTCCAGCGAGGCAATAGGAGGTCTTCGCGTCAAGACTGGAATTGTAGAGCTAGACGAGATGCTGAGGGGAGGGTTCATGCCAGGTGACGCCGTAATGCTTGCCGGAAGCGCAGGCACAGGAAAAACAACCCTTGCTCTTCAGTATCTTGTCAACGGAATAAACCTAGGCGAACCCGGAATCTACGTAACCTTCGAGGAACTCCCAGACCAGATCTATAGAGATGCGAAGAACTTCGGTTGGGACCTCCGAAAAATGGAAGAGGAGGATAAGTTCCGTGTAATCTGCACTTCTCCAAACCTCCTCTTGGAGTCCAGCGACGATAGCTTGCTAGAGGACGTCCTTCGGGACATTCAGCCTCGACGACTTGTGATCGACTCTCTAAGCCATCTAGAGATGTTTGTGAAGAGAGATGATATGAGAATGGAAGCCTACCGAGTGATACGGTATCTGAAGACTCGGGGAGTCAGTTCCTTGCTGCTCTGGGAGTCACCTCAGATAAGCGGCGGATCCTTCAGCGTAACCGATGTAGGGCTGAGCTTCCTGGTCGACTGTATCGTCGCACTCAAACCGGTGGAGATCGAGTCCGCGATGCGAAAAGCGTTGGTCATATTGAAGATGCGCGGCAGTGATCACGACAAGAGACTCAGAGAGTTCGAGATAACATCGGCAGGAATCAAGATAGAGTCAGCGTTCTCAAACTACGAGGGGATCATAAGCGGTTCACCGAGAAAGGTGGCATCGGAGAAATTCATGGAACTGTTCCGCGGAGCCTCGGAGAAGCGAAAGTAGGCGAACAGTGAATGGTCGACACTGTTGTAATCTCGACGCTCTATTTCATCTCTGTTTTCCAGCTTATCCTCCAGGCAGGAGTGGTCTTCTACGCGTATCGAGTGACAAAGATGACAGGATCGTTCCGCGCTTGGACACTCATCATTGCTGCGTTCACCCTTCTGACGGTCAGAAATGTCGTTTCTCTCTTTCTCTCGCTATCTCTTCCAGCTGATCAACTAGCTGCCCTGATAGATTCAGTGGGAGTGGTCACGCTGATTCTGAGCTCAGCAATTAACATAGCAGCGGGCGTGGCTCTCTTCCTTGGAATGTTCGGCCTTGCCAAACGATTCGAAAACACGTCCAAAGCTCCCACGTAAGACCGCTTCTCCTCCCGACGCCGAAGCGGCTCTCCGTTTCGTAGAACTGTTCAAGAAAGCAGTGAAGAGCACAAAGTCCCATTCCTAGGCCTGGAAGAATCGAGAAAGCTCGCTGTTACAACCGCGATCTGGCTCATGCTATCGCTGATACTACTAAGTTGGAATCATAGATGATCAGCGTCCTAAATCCATGGGAACCTTCCCGATAGATAGTCTAGCCCATCACTGAGAAGCTGAACTGTTCGTTTCTCGAAGTTGCTTCGTATCGAGAAATTGCCTTGTTTTCTCACATGTTCGAGTGAGCCATTCATCCTATGCAAAGTGGTCGAACAATACCTCCCTGTTCCGGAGGGGTCATTCGCTGTCAGGCAAGTATTCCGGGCGAGTCTCAGGATTCGGGGCAAAGAGAAGTTTGATTTAGCTACAAACGGCAACCCCCACCTTATCGCTCCTTGGAGAAATGCGTTGTAGGGGGCTTAGCCGGCCAAGTCTGATCCTGCCTCATGAGGAGAACCTGAAACTCCGTACAATTCTTGGTGTGGCTTCTCCCGGGATTTCCGGGACAAACGTGTTATTCGAGCTACCCTACCGTCCACAATGACAACCCTGACTTCCTCACCGATCGTGTCAAGATCGATGTCCACATCTCCCAATTTCAGCGTTAGAAGCGCCGGTTCTCCTGTTCCATCATCTTCGCATTCGACCTCTATCTTCCCTTTCGCGATACGAACCAGTTTTCCTTCGATGAAGGTAGCTTCCTTGAAACCGGTCATTTTCCCCACTACCCTCATTCCCCTACAAGGACCTGGAGGAATAAAACTGGAGGGGAATAAGAGTTGAGCTCAACCGGACCCTCCCCCGTTGGGTGACATGCTCCCGGAACGAGTGCAGGTCAAACACCCGCCGACTCTTTCCTCCATCGCCAGCGTGACCCTAACAGCCTCCAACCCCACCGACGCCACTACGTTAACCTCTTTACTCATCGTTCCACCAATGCTAGAACGTACACTGTCACGAAAACCGGAACCAGTGGAACGACAATTCACTCCATCTCAGCAACAGTAACGGTAACGGTAACCAACAAGTAGTCAAACTCTCAACGCGCAGCCCAAGACCTAGTCCCTGAATTGAGGGAATGGGAGATTTCTTCGACTCTAACCATAACATCTTACTTGACTGTCTGATGCCTTATCTGAACTAACTCCTTCTCGACCGCAACTATCCTTTTGGGACAATTGGGACAGAAAGAGGGAAGCATCGCATAGATATTAGCGTTCAGCTGCAGAAACGGTTGTATCATCTGGCTTACAGCCGCTGCCCCAGGGTCCGTTGGGAAGACTTTGGATCGCTGTTCCATATCTTTCATCTTCTCCCCTACGACTGTGAGGACGGGGCATTCGCCGAGGCCGTAGACGCAGGAGTTGTCAGGCTTAGGCTCCAAAACCGATCGTGATATTCTCGAAATAGCTTGATTAATACTTGTGCCCACGCGAACGGTTGGACAGGTCAGCATGAGAGCTTCTGGAAGTGCTGTGATAATCGACGCTAGCTCTTCAGGAGCCTCCGGAGACAAATTCCTAGGCGCTCTAATCGATCTAGGCGGCAGTTCAAAGAGTCTGGGAAAAGTCGCTCAGGTTGTCGAAAATAATCTTCCGGGCGCGAGTCATGTCCGGGTCAAGACGACCAGAGTGCAGAGAGGAGAGATCAGCGCACAACTGGTCCAAGTGAGGTCTGAAGAAAAAGTCTCTAAGAGAAAGGCCAGTGATCTCCAGTTATCTGCTGTGAAGTGCGCAGGAGCATTGGGTCTCTCCGAGTGGGGAACTGCCTTTGTCAAATCCGTCTTAGACACGCTGGCCTCAGCTGAGTCTCGGGTCCACGGCCACTCCACCAAGGAGGTTGAACTGCACGAGCTCGGATCCGCAGACACTCTCGTGGACATACTCGGTGTAGCATACCTTGCGGATGAACTCGAATTATCAGGGAGCAAATGGTGGAGTAGCCCGATTGCAGTTGGAACAGGAGTAACGAGCTTCTCTGGCCGAACCTATCCAAACCCCGCGCCTGCAGTCGCCGAAATCCTGCGAGCCCACAAGTTTCCCACGAAAACGGGCAATGTACAATTCGAATTGACAACACCCACAGGCGCAGCAATAGCAGTCAACCTGCCAAGCAATCGCACGAGTGAAGTTCCAGTTATCATGCCCGAGAAAATCGGGTATGGGGCCGGAGCGAAGGATCTGGACCTGGTGGCCAATATTCTCCGTCTGACAGTTGGAGAACTCTCAGGGAATGGTCATGCTCACGATGAAGTCGTGGTCTTAGAGACCAACTTGGACGACGTTTCCGGCGAAGTAATTGGACGGGCTGTCGAGAGGTTGATGGAAGCAGGAGCCCGAGACGTATCCATCACTCCTGTCTTCATGAAGAAAAATCGGCCAGGCCATTTGATCTCCGTCATCGCTGACAAGACAAAGACCGAACATCTGGCTGAACTGCTTATGGAGGAAACCGGGACCCTTGGGGTCCGAGAGATACCGGTTTCGAGACACATCAGCAGAAGAGCCAATAGCACAATCACGCTCGATGTTGAAGGGAAAAAGTTCCAGGTCAGAGTAAAGAGGGCACTTACATCAACCGGTCATTCCACGAGCGGCAAAGTGGAGTACGAAGACCTTCGAAGAATATCGAATGAAACTGGATTGAGTATAAGGGAGCTTCGGCAAATCGTTAAGAACCGTGCCATTGGGCGCGACACCTGAATTCATGTGACTGGAAGAGTGCAAATTCGCCAGAGCAGATTCGATACTAAACGGATAACTCTAACCGCCTCTCTGGCCGCACTCTACATAATTCCGCGGACCATACCGCTTGATAGGCTCATAGGGATATCCGGCGCCATCACATTCAGCGGAATCGTAACACCCGTCCTGGGTGTCTTCCTCGCTCCATCCTACGGAATACTTGCGGTTTTCTTGGGAACGATGATTGCAGCCTTCATTCCTGGATCGGCCGGGACTCTGAAATTCGGCGGGCTCGATTTTCTCGGTGGAGCATTGAACGTGGCTTTGATCAGTCTTCTCATCCGTGGTCGAAGGACTGAGGCGACCCTAACGTACGTCGCTACGCTAGGGCTGTTCATAATCAATCCCAATACAGAGATCTTTGTTGGAGCAAACCTGCCAAACTTGCCTCCCCCATTCCAGTGGCTTCGTCTTCCCAGTCCGCCCGTTCCATATCTCTGGCTTCATCTGGTCGCGCTCTCGGTGTTGGTGTCTCCACTGACTCGAAACGTGCAAGATAGCTTCGTGTTTGGAGCGCGCAAAGATTTGGCCAAGGCTGTGCTTGTGGTTGCTTTCATTGGAACAATGATTGAACACGTCACGGGAGGAATTCTTTTTGCTAGTGTCGTCGGAGCAGGTGCGCTTCGCTTTTGGCCGGCGATATTCCTGGTTTATCCTCTCGAGCGAGCGATTATCGTACTCGGAGCTGTGCTTGTTTGTACTCCGCTGTTGCTTGCGAGTCGAGATCTCATCGCGAGATATCGTTTGCAGGAAAAGTAGAGATTAATGTAGGCGAACGGTCATGACGCTTGGAATTCCCTCTTCGGCTCTCGTCTGGTTTTTTTTCTGCTTCTCGCAGGAGTTACTAGAATGGTTTTGTGAGCGTTAGCCTTTTGTGACTTCAGTGCTTCCCGCTTGACAAGCTCGGAGAATTTGTCTGCGCCAGTTGCGATCGACGCGAACGCCAGACTCGTGGTTTTGGCGGCGACAGTTCCGAAGGCAGCTGCCAGTTTCAGCCCCGAAGCGAAAGCCGCTAAGGCGAGGTTCTCCGCCGCCTTGATGGATTCCTTGGATGCAGAGATCTCACGGTTGCCCTGAGATTCGCTATTTGATCTTGAGCGTGTCTTTGCCGCGACCTTGCGAGGCTTTCTCCGGGCCAAGATGGTCGCAAGAGTCGTTGGTTTTCATTCTTATTTAAGATGCCGAGGCGGTGGTGCTGCGTTCCACCCCCGGGTTCTGTTCTACAGAAGTCATTACATCATGAGGCGTTCGAATTGGCGATGGATATAGAATGATGCTTACACACGTCACGATTGTCATTAAGGACGAGAACAAAGCGGTTGAATTCTACACCCAAAAAAATGGGTTTCGAGAAAAAGGCCGATTACACGAATCCTGGCCAGCCGCGATGGCTCACGGTTGGCCCAAAGACGCAGCCCATCGAGATGGTATTATGGCAACTGGGCATGGGATCCGACCCGAATTTGCCGGCTAGTCATAAGCAGCCGGGTATTGGGACGCGCTGGGTGCTTGAGGTGGATGACGTCAGGAAGACGTTTGCGGAGATGAAGGCGCGGGGAATAGAGTTCCTTGATGCGTAGCCTCGCGAAGAGGGCTGGGGCTTTTCAGCCGACGTTGTCGATTCTGAGGGCAACCATTTCACGATTCATGAGACACGCAAGCCCTCCGCAACCGCGGATTGGGCCAAATCGGGCAAGAAGGCATACAGAACCAACAATTAAGCGCGTCAGTCTCAAGTGGGCTTGGACGCTGCAGTCGCGAACATGTCCGCATGAACTTGCGAACCTTCTGCAATTTCGGTCACTCAGACGCAACCGTAGAGCGAGCCAATGACCGCAAGCTTCTTCGGCTTTTGGAAAGGCACCAAAAGTCTTCGAATCTCGAAGACTATTCTTGTCAAAGCTTCTCGGGAAGAGGTGCTTGGCTTGTTTGTGGAAAGTCAAATGGAGATTGGGCACTTGTACCAGAAATTCTTCCGAAAAGTTCTGACTCGCATAAACCTAGGCCGAGCACTATACTAGTTTCCTGCCGAAGAACTCACTCACAACAAAGAGTCCGTTTTTCGTTCGGCGAGTAGAGCAGGAAGATAGGCTCGGGCTAGCAAAGAGTGCCCGAGGTTGGGAACAAGATTGGAAACGGGAAGAAAACAAGTGGCGTTAGATCCGCATCCGCGCCCTTCCGCGAAATTACGGCTCAACTGGAAGAGGGCCGCTCTACTTGTCCTGTTGATGCTGACAGCGACAGTCTCGTTTTCACAGATCCTGGTGACGCAAACACGGTCAGCTGCATCCGGCCCTTCCGCTATGGGTCTTACCAACTGTGGTGCTCCTACCGTGATTACTCTGTCTCAACTTGAATCGTTGACTACTGCCAGTATAGTTCCTGACAAAACAAGTCTGACCCCGCCATGTAGCATTACCTACAATGGCGTAACGTATCCGACTTATGTCGAACTAGATCGTATGACAATTGAGTATGCTCCCTACACTGGTGACTGCGACGCGACGGTCCATGGTTATTGCGATGTTCATCTAGAGTTTGGCTGCACAATCTCGGCCGGTTGCCTCTTTGAGATAGATCAGACCTGGTTCGCAGCTGGATACAGCTACCCGGTAAATACTCAAGGTGCCGGGAATGTCGTTCCTGGAACTGTGGTCAATGCTACAGGATTCCTGTATATCGATGATCATGGAATTCATGAGTTACATCCTACGGTCAGTGTATCCGTTTACGGCGTTCCTCCGCCCGCAAAGTGTGGCAATGGAGCGATCGACCCGCCTACATGCGCAACCTGTCCGGTTGGCTATGTAATGCTGAACGGGACATGCGTGATTCAACCCTCTCCCATTTCAACAGGTTTTACGTTCGCTCCGATGAATCCCTCGGTGAACGCGATAGTTACGTTTGCGGCCACGACCTTCGGAGGAAGCTCACCCTACGCTGTGAGCTGGGACCTTGGTGACGGATCGTCAGATATGGGCGCATCCATCTTTCATACTTTTACTAGCGCTCAAGCATTTACGGTGACGGAGACGGTGACTGACTCGTCTTCGCCATCCCAGAGCGCTACCAGTTCGAATACTGTGAACGTTCTGGCGACGCCGCCTCCTCCACTTTCGACTGGATTCACGTTTCTTCCGTCATCTCCGGCTTCGAACTCGCCGGTTAGTTTCACTGCTCTGACGAGCGGCGGGACTACGCCTTACACTCATTCCTGGGACTTCGGGGACGGTTCAACAGGGTCCCGCTCGAATGTCTCTCATGTCTACTCTGGCTCTGGAACTTATACTGTCTCCCTTCTGGTATCGGACTCCAACGGATTGACAGTGTCAGTGTCAGCGGTCGTACTTGTTGCTGCCTCAAAGGCACCGGTCCTTAGTGTTCCTGGTGACCAGACACTGACTGTAGGAGGTACTCTCACATTCATGGTAAACGCGACAGACGCCGACCCTGGTGCTGTGATACTTCTCTCTGCCACAGGACTGCCTTCGGGCGCAACTTTTGAATCGAACACTGGGGTCTTCTACTGGAAACCGAATGCTGGCCAAACGGGTTCCTACTCCTTCGTATTTTCAGCAACAGACAAGAACAATCCCTCTCAACAGGACGCGAAACTCATGGCTGTAGTTGTGGTCCCTGCTTCGGCGGGAGGTACGAACGGTGGCTCTGGCGTCGGGTCGAGCGGCGGGTCGAGCGGGTATTGCCTGTCGTGTGCGATAATGCCGCTTGCGTCCTCTCCGATAGGGCTGCTCGCTATCGGGGGACTTCTGGGGCTGATCGTCTCTCTTGCGGTTTGCACGATGAGTGCTCGGTCAAGCCTAGAGAATACGAAACGTCGAATGAAGCGGTTAACACGGTACGAATGAACGCTCACCTTTTCGCAGTACCTATCTGCCGGATGCTGGGTTGGACTATACTATTATCGTTGTTTTCTAAGGCGTTCGTAGGCAGTCCGATTGGGCAAGAGATCTGAACAAACCCCGCATGAGATGGCTGAGGAAACACTGGGTGCCATCAAGGAGTTCAGATTGTACCTGGAGGGTGTGGAGAAAAATCTCAGCAGTATGTCAAAGAAATTCGCTAACAAGGAAATTGCTCAGGGTGTCGGATTCGCGGCAACCGGGATCCATGAAGCCCTGACCTATCTCGCTATTGTCAAGAAGGTAATTGAGAAAACTGAGCGTATGGTCGCGAAGAAGGCTATTGTTTCTAGCGATGAAACTGGTGGACTGGATGAAAGCCATTCTGATGGACGAACAAGTCTTTCCGCCTCAACGTGAGACTCGGTTGCTCTAGAGACGTAGCCTGTAGAGGTTCAAGAGGGAAAGGATTGCCGTGATAACTGTGGCTGAGAACTAGCGGACGATTACGTTCGAGGCGGGTCGTGGGTTACAAATCAGAATTGTATTCGCCATGACAACTGTGCGCTGTGTTGAGACATGGCCTCGGATACTAAAAGTAGAGAATCGTGGAATGAACAAGAAGAGTCTTCGAGCAGAGGCATCGCCCGGTCGAACCCGTTAAAACTTTCAAGGGTCTTCCGCTTCAACGATCCGCAAACAGGCGCTCCACAGATCTCAGACTTTCCAGATTCCAACCCTACAGGCGATACTCCTCTGGAGATTCGGATGAAACACTTTACGGAGGTCGAGAACTTCACTTTCCTAGCATATGTTCTCGGGCATGAGCTTGGGGGAACGACTCCTCGGCCGATTCGGACTGTGACTGATCTACAGGTTCCAGATGAGGAGTTCCAGAACTTCGTCAACACCGCCAAGACCGCGTCTGTGACAGATGAAGAGCTCGCGGATTCGGTTCTCGATGTGGGGATAAACTGGGAACACTTCGTTGCATCGAACGACAACCTGCTTCTTCCTGATCATCCTCTAAGAATCACCGATGTTCTAATGCAGGAGAAGATTGACTCCCTCGATATCATTTCAGAAGCATTTGTCAGGGAGCTAAATATTCGTAGCATCGAGAAGCAGACCGGGACCAAGGCTAGAAAGAGCCACGAGTAATCTAGGACTTCCCGTAGCATAATCGGGACCCTAGTCTCTTTTCTTCTCTGTCCGAAGGCCAGTTATCCTCCGACTCGCCCTTTATCGTGAGACTCAGCGAAAAGGCACTACGGGGCCGATTTCTAGGGCCTAAGTCGGTGCGAGTGACGCTGTAGGAATGGGCCGGGTCTTGTGATTTCGAGTGGATTCTCGCGTGGTCTGGGTGGTGTAAGTGGAAATGGAGTAAAATTAAGTAGTCTAGCCTCGAGTCAAGAGTACCATATGCGGGGATTGATGGCTAAGAATTGACCATTCCGAAACCTGCGTCACCTATTGAATCAGAGATTTTTGATCTCTTCAAGGAAAATGATCCTTCGGGAGCCTACATCAACGGGCTGAAAGAGTATGTTGGGAAGATTTTCATTCCTTCGAAAAGGAATCTCGAGAAGTTCTCTAGACGCGTGGACGAGTTGCGGTTGAAAGCTGAGAACAAGTCTCAGTTGAAGGTTCTCGACTCTCTAGCCGCCTGGTATGGCCTGGCGGAGCCGCATATGGTTCCTGAGTCGGTGTTGAACGCGTACTTTGGCTACATGATCAAGGAAGGAATCGTCGACAGCCACATGAAGGCTCTGACTCGAAACGGTATCAGGGCAGTACAAGCTGGAACTATGGAAGCTGCTGGTCGCAACTGGCCGACGGGTCTTCGTCTTCTCACGCTGATACGGTGTGATGGTCTGCAGGAGATTATCAGGACGATCAAGAAGGAGACCGAGGATAAGCAGTTGAAGGAGAGTCTGGATGATCTTTCTGAGGTGACGAGGAAGTTTGCCTCGATCTTCCGGGTTAAGGGTTTCAAGAACCAAGGTTTTGAAGAAGTCTACAAGATAATCAAGAAGCAAGGCGCGGATCTAGGTCGGAAAGGGATCTATGCGCAGGCGTTGCAACGTCTCTGGGATTACTCGGAGACGCCTAGTGAGTTGGAGGCGAAGGGTCTCAAGTATCTGGATCGTGAATTGCCGAAGTTCCAGCGGATGACGGCGAGGCTGGCGAAGAAGCACGGTGTTTCGGCGAGGGCGGAGGAGGTCTCGAAGGTCATCAAGGCTAAGAGAGCTGTCAAGGTTAACGAGATTATTCCGTATCTTGCGGATCTTCGGAAGAGGGTTGTGAAGGTTGCCAACAAGAGTATTGTGAAGGTGAATCCGCATTATGATGCGAGAGTGATGGAGACGCCGTCGTATCTGACGGCGATATTTCCGAGCGGTGGCGCGTTCTTCTTTGACACTTTTACGGATAAACCACAACAGGTGTTCATCTGTACGACGGATCCGCGTCGTGATCCGAGCACGGCTCCTGGGGAGCTTCTGAATCTTCTTGTCCATGAGGAGTATGGGCATTGTGTTCACGCTTCGAACTCGTCTTTCGGGTATAGTGCGAAGCCGTCGTTGGTGGATATGCTCTGGTCTCCTCTTGGAGGCGCAATCTCGGAGGGAATCTCGTTCCAGCGGGAGGTTGAGTTTCAGGAGGTGATGGAGAAGCTGCAAACGCGTAAGGGGCTGAACACGGATGAGAAGAGTCTGGTGAACTTCTACGAGAAGCACGGTGGATTTGACGATATTGTGGAGGAGTACGAGTTCTACACGTGGATGTGGCGAATTGTAAGGTTCTTGCGGATCATCGGTGATGCGAGGATCAACTCTGGGAAACAGGGTCTTGCAGAGTTTATCGAGTGGGCGAGTAAGAAGACGGGCTTGTCAAAGAGCATGGTCTACCACCAGCTGTTCCCAGCACACCAAGGAAACGGGCCAGGATACGCGTCCACATACGCTATCGTAGGCGAGAGTATCCGGGAGATCCAAAACAAGGCGTTGAGGAACGGGAAGAAGCTGCTGGACTTGAACACGTACGCGTGCTCCATGGGCTTTCCCGCAAGAACAATATTCGAGGAGCGGCTCCGCGCCTTCGCCACAAACTAGAACCTGGCACTAACTTTACGCAAGAGTGCCTGAGCAATACGTCACTCTTTCGATGGGACAGTTTCCTGTTTGGTGCTGATAATGGGCGAGTCAGGCTGAACATGGCGTAAGACGGGCTAACATGGCAAGGTGAAACTTGCCCTTTTTCCTCTGGATTACGGAGGGTCAATGGGTGAACCGTTGGGATAGCATTCCAGATTCGAGATCAGGGCTGATAATAGGCGATTCTTACTATCGCTATCATTGACGGAAGTCCTTGAGCAAATGGAAGTACAACGTTCGGCCAGTTCGAGTTCTTCCAGGGAACCTGTAAGGCGGTAACAGAGAGCGGTGGATCCCGGAACCCTTGCTGCTAGAGAAAAAATGCGAAAGCAACTATGCTGAAATAGATGCTTTACAGAAATATAGAGGGTCGCGATCGGAGCAGGCTATGTTGGGCGAGAAACTATCCTTCAAGACCACGCTCATAGCCATGGAACTAGTCGCGATCGTATTCATGTCAGGCTGGCTCTTCACCATGTACAACACGAGCATAACGGCTCGCCAAGCAGTAGACCAGCTACTCCACCGAGCATACCTGGACCAAGTAACTCTACAGTTATCCATATTCGGTCGTTCTTTGAGCTTCCTCGTTCTCCCGCTCCGATTCCTAACCCTCTCACTCCTTTCCCTGGTTAGTGCAATACTCGTTCTGCTTCTCCTGTTCATGTTCACAACATTTCTCGTCAGCACTGTAACCAGTCGTGGCAGACCTGGGAGAAAGTAGGGGATCGAGAGAGCTATCCCCAGATGATAATAGAACGATTGTTCAAGCTCTCGTTATCGTAAGAAAATATCCTTTTATTGCCGTAGATAGGGTCGCAATGTCGAGGAGTGTACTGGTCTGCGCGTAGCAGTTATCGCAGCGGGGGTAGTTGGAAAAGCCACCGGTGCTGGTCTCGTTTCAAAAGGCCATGACATAGTCTTCTACGACCTCGACAAGACAAGGATGGCTAAGCTTGCCATTGAAGGATACGAGACGGCCTCGACCCTCCGAGAGGCAGTAGACCAGAGTAGCGTAACGATGGTCTGTGCACCCACTCCGACAATCAACGGCTCCGTTGACACCCGGGCCCTTCTTTCCATAAGCGCGGAGGTGGGAAACGTCCTTCGGGGAGAGCGCCGATACCATTTAGTCGTTGTGAGGAGCACCATACCGCCCGGAGTCACCAGGGGTCACGTGATTCCCCAGATCGAATTGTCGGCTCAGTCGAAGATAGGCCCTAAGATCGGGGTTTGTCATAATCCTGAGTTTCTGCGGGAAAAGTTTGCGCTCGATGACTTCCTCCACCCAGGAGCAGTGGTGATAGGAGAAGCGGATAAGAACGCTGGAGACAAGCTGGAATCCATCTACTCCTCCTTCAAATCTCCCATCGCCCGCTGCAGCCTGGAAACCTCAGAGATGATCAAATACGCGTCGAACCTCTTCAACGCCGCAAAGATCAGCTTCTTCAACGAAATAGATCAGGCCTGCAAGGCGGTCGGAGTCAGATCCGAAAACGTGAGCAAACTCATGCCGCAACTCGCCCTAGGGCTACGCGGTGACCTGAAAGAATGGGGAATCTACGGAGGTCGCCCATTCGAAGGAATGTGTCTCCCCAAAGACCTAGAGGCCTTCATCTCGTTCATGAGGGCAAAAGGAGTCGAACTACCAATGCTCTCTGCGGTCAAACAAGTCAACGAGAGAACCGCGAAAGAACAGAAGCCTCCAATGGTCGTCGTCAATGCCTAGCGTTCTTCCCTTCATACCACTTGGCATCATTGGAATAATCACCTGGAGCCTTTGGGGGATTCGAAGACTCTACGGAACAAACTACAGACCGTTTCAAGGAAGCTACACCGCTACAACCTCCGTGGTTGTGCCGGTGTACATGGAAGATCCCGAAGTTTTGCGCCGAGCGATCAAATCGTACATTGCAAATAACGTAGGCGAAGTCATCCTCGTGGTCGACAGCGGGGATACAAGAAACATCGAAAACATTCGGAAAAATTTCCCGTTTCCGAAATATCCGAAGGTCAAGCTGATAATTACAGACGAGCCAGGGAAACGACCTGCCCTCGCTTGGGGGATTCGAGAGGCTACTGGAGAGATTGTCGTCCTTTCTGATAGCGACACAACTTGGGCTGAGAATCTGCTTGGGGAGATTCTGAGGCCTTTCAACGATCCCGAAGTAGGTGGGGTTGGAGCCAAACAGAACGTTGAGGACTTTCAGAAATCAATAATATGGAGGATCGAAAACTGGCTACTAGATCTGAGATACATAGATTTCGTCCCCGGAATGTCCGTCGATGGAGTTGTAAACTGTCTATCAGGTAGAACCGCCGCATACCGTAGATCACTATTACTCCCTATCCTTCCTGAGCTTACCGGAGAGACTTTCCTAGGCAAGATCTGCGTAGGCGGAGACGATCTGCGGCTGACCCATCTCCTACTCTCAAGGGGTTACAAGACGGTCTATCAGAGCACCGCCCAAGCCCGCACCGTCTACTCTGGAAGACTCAGCAACTTCGTCCGGAGGAAGATTCGTTGGAGCAGAAACAGCTACAGGGGCAACCTGCGAGCCTTCTGGCAAGGCTGGATCTGGCAAAAAAGTTGGATACTTCCAGTCAGCATGTTCCACGCCACGATAACACCGTACACCCTCGCGATCGGTGCCCTAGCAACCGCGTACCTCGCGCTGACGAGCCCTGGAACAGCGACCACCGTATTCGGTATCGCCTTCAACCTCCCCCTAGTCTGGCTTGTCGCGTCCATAGGCGGCCGCTCCTTCAAGGGAATCAGCCATCTTCGAAGAGTTCCAAAGGACGTATCCTTAGCAATAGTCATGACGTTTGTGATGCTATTCCTAATGGTGCCCGTGAAAATCTTCTCCTTAGCAACCATGAACAGGCAAGGGTGGGTAGGAACCAGAAACTCCCCGAAACCCATTCACTGAACCGTTTCCAAGTGTCGTAACCAACTATTTTCCAGCCGACTATCCCGGTAAGGCCTCAACCTCGTCCGTTTGCAAAAGACAGAGAAAGTGTCAGAAGCTGAAAGAGGTGTACTTGATCGTGTAAGGCTTGGGTGAGTTCCCTTCAACCCATACCATCTGGACAGTTGAAGGTTTCATTGGGCCGACCGGGAAGCTTACGAAACGGTTCGTCGCGAAATTCGTCACTTGTCTTGCGAACCACGAGGTTCCATTGAGCTTTGCCACCCAAATTTGCGACCCGTCGAACATGCTGGGGGGATCGCCCGACCAGTCAAAAGGTCCACCCGTGTTCCATCCTATGTACACGCTTCCCTGGTCGTCGACCTGAACTGCCGGGTTCAACTGATTCTCTTGGTCAGGATGAACCACGGCTGGTGTGGACCACGCTCCTCCGTACAGAAATGAGAATAAAGTCTGGTTTTGCGACAATATGACATTCTCTTCCTTCCACACAATGTACACCCTTCCGCGAGAATCAGCAGTCATACTAGGGAAACGCTGATCTCGCCCGTAACTTATGGGCAAAGGCGCTGTCTCCGAGGACCAAGTTGCGCCGTCGTCGGCGGATGTTACGTAATGGATGCGACTGTTTCCACCCTGTCCGGGATCACTTCCATACCATGCGACGTGGAGTGCTCCGTTTGAGTCCTGCACTATGCATGGTCGGGAGTGTGATTGTGCATTTGGCTGAGCGAGTTTGTAGTAGGTGCCGTTGAGACCCCCGGGGACAGAGGACCAAGTGTTTCCCGCGTCGGTGGAAACCGTGAACATTGGAGTGTCGCAGTTTGTCGACCTGCAGTTGCGAATTGCAAGGTCGACTTTGTCGGTTCCCTCCCAGACTACGTACAAGCGCATGGGGTTAGACCGGTCGACGAGGATATCCGGGTGTTCCTGCCAGTGAGTTGGGTCAGCAATGGGACCCGTTGTATCTGCACCCCAGGAAGAATGGGTCCATTCCCTAAATGCGTCCAGGTGATGCCATTGTCTTTCGAGAAGTCTACGAAGGCCTTGTACCCCTGTCCTCCTCTTTCCTGCGATCTATAGGCGACATAGAGGGTTCCGTTACTGCTTTGCGCCAGTTTCCAAGTCTGTCCCCAAGCTAGGCCCTGCCAGTCAGTTGTTGATGAGACTCTGTTTCCGATATCAGTTCCTTGTGCGGTTTTATTCACGGGTGCTTGGGTTGCCACTTGGATGACAACGATGAGAAGAAGGACAACAACCATGGTGGTTGTTGCAAGGGTGATGTCTTTCCATCTCGGCCCTTTCTGTTTCTGGGCTCGGGAGGTCAACGTGTCCTCCACTAGGCTGGAAATCCTAGAAGGGTTTTAGAGAAGTCTGGCCGTAGCAAATTGTATAGGGTGCCCCTTGCCCGCTCAGCCATCCTATGCGGACGATTCCGCCAGATGAATCTTCCGTCATTATGGGCCACTTGTTGTTCGCCGAGAAGCTGTTTCCCAGCGGTGTCTTGGATTGGCCGACTCCTATTATCATTATGAAAACCGATGCGTTTGTTGCAATAAATGAGTCGGTGCCCGACCATTCCTGCCAGGCGACTAGGACCATTGCTGGGCCGATACTGATTATCGGGTCAGACTGGTTGAGTGCTGTTCCCGCGTTGATGTTGGTCCATGCTGACCATGATGGAGATGAGAGGTTCAGGTTTAGGCTTGAATATTTGACGAGAGAGTTAGAATGACTGCTGTCGGGTCCGTCCCAGATCAGCCGCAAAGTGTTTGACTGGTCGATTCCAAGGCTGACGTGTTTCTGGTTGTATCCTTCGATGCCTGCTACTATCTGGACTGGGTCCCAGGTTGCTGTACCAATATTCCATCGCGTGTATTTGATGCGTGTTCCGGTTGTGCCAGATACTCCTCCGTACCATGCGACGAAGACGTTTCCGTTCTGATCAACAACGGCGTCTGGTCGGCTCTGCCCGGATTGATCTACGGGAGCGATATTTTCCCAATTAGTCCAAGTGTATCCGCCGTCTGTTGACATGGAGTGTTTTATTTGCTGTACGCCTGCGCTGCCGGAGTCAGCTCCTTCCCAGAGAACGTGCAGCACGTCATTCTTGCCGACGACTATCACCGGATGCTCTTGCCAGTATGTGCTTCCAGAATACCCTAGGACGGGGGATATGTTGATCCAGGGCAACCATGCCATCCCGTTCCACATGGAATATTTTACCTGTCTTTCATTGGCGCCAGTGTAGACTTGGTCGCGTCCGTACCAGACGACGTGAACCTGGTTTTTCGAGTCGATCACGATCGATGGAACCCTCTGGTCCGTTCCTGTTCCACCCCCCTGAGTGGTGCCGGACACTAATGGTGGCGCGTTGACGATAGCAACCGAGCCTCCGCCGAGGTCGGTCCATGTCTTGCCGTTGTCTTTGGATACTGCCACGTAGATCTCGCTTTCGGTGAGTCCTGGGGGTGGTTTTCGGTAGGCAATGTACGTGTTGCCGGCGCTGTCAATTGCCATCTTTCTCTGCCCGCTGTATCCGAGACCTTTCGGGTCTGAGATCTGATCGACTTGGGATTGGCCGGTTGAGAGGCTGGATAGACTTGCGCCGCCGGCATTTCCTTGGCCTGATCCTCCAGGGCCATGTCCCTGACCAGGGTTGGATGCTGTTGGTGGGACGAGGAATATTGTCATTCCGCTTACGGCGAGAACTATCATGGCGACTGCTAAGACTGCGGTGAGGGAGCGTATGTGGGATTTGCGGTGGTTGGCTGGGCCTTTCTTGTGTGGGTAATGTTCGTAGGTTCGTTCGGCTTCTGTCCGTCTTGGCGTGCGCTTTTTCGAGAACATGCCAATTGCTACGAAGAGTCCGAGGATCCATCCGACAAGAAGTAGCCAGACGAGGGGAATCGCGTAGATTGCTCCGAGCCAAGCCCAAGGTAGGGCAAGAATCGACGCTCTCATCAGAGCGCTGTTTCCAACGGTGTGAAGTCGAAAGACGGAGGACGGACTCACAAGTAGCAGCAGGCCAAGAATGATCGTGACAACGGATGCTGCCCAGCCGAGACTAGAGAGGCTGGATTTTCTGCTCATGACTGCTCAGCTCCAGGAGGTCGGTCAGGCCCGACTTTGCACAGGAAGTGGAGTCTGGTACAGGAAGTTGTGATCCTGTTTGATGATTCCATTTTCTGTCTTGAACCTACTTTTCGTGCCGAGATTCGTCCGGGAATCGCGACTACGGAAATCTCACAGCGACGAAGAACCAGACTCTGTTGTGTGAGCGAGTTCCTCGGCAACCTACCAATACGGGTCAACGCTCGTATAGGCTGCATCATACTTCACGGTCGCGAGGTCCGTTCTGGTAACCAGAGCCCACTTGATCCTCGTGTGGACTGGGCAGGCTCCGCTCGAACGAACGCCTCTTCCGAGAAGTCAGCAGAGCCATTGCTCCCCTGATTCTTTGGATCTGTCAACCCGGCCACGTCGGACGGGCGAAAGGGCTACTGATCGAAGTTGATGCCGGTAGTGAACTGGTAGGAGGCTGGTTCAGAGTTCAATCCGGTCGCTTCCAGCAACGGGTCTGTTTCACGGTCGCCCACATTGGCCGTCGAAGTTGATTCTCTCTCGGTGCTGAGAAGGAGTATCATGAAAAAAACGCCTTCCTTGCCTTGAGATAGGCCTCGATGACCTGTGGAATCGGGTATACTAGCCGAAACCATCGTTCCAAGGATGTTTTCGCCCATGAATAGTTATAACAGTTCTGTCGTAAACGCATGAACCGGAAGAACTCCCATTTTGATCAACTCTGCGGTGATTGTTTGAAGTATTATGACGAAGAAAAGATGGTCGAGATTCGGAAAGCGTTCGAAGATGAAGCTCTGACTTGGAAGGGAGTGAGTTCAAGACCGATGATGGGCTGCCTCTGCTACTTTTACGACCGGAAGGTCATCGGTTTCCTCGTGACGAACGGAATTGTCGTAATGAAGCTCTCGGAAAAAGACCAGAAGGAACTGAAGGAGAAGTTTGGTGGGAAGCCGTTTGAAATGGCAGGACAGACTGGCAGGCTCTGGGTGACACCGTTGAGTGGACCTAAGGATGTAGGATCCGTCTTGCCCTTCGTTAAGAAGAGATACGAAGAGGCTTTCTCAACCCATGGAAAGACGTAGATCCTGAATCAGAGGATTCAAGATACGCGAGATCAGGGCTGATAACGGGCGATTTTGCTCTTTCCAGTTCTTAGGTTAAGTCTGTAGAAATCCTAAATATCGGCCTTGGCCGCGGCAACTCCACACATTCTTGTCCTCACAGAAAACTGCAGACCTCAAAACAACAGTCCGGCCCACTAACACCCTGTATCAGGCCTCCGGTAGGATTCAGGATGGGACTTTTCGTGGTCGGTGGCATTTTTCCTTCGACACGTACAACAGCCCCTTACACAATGGTTTCGGAAATCTTCGGGTCCTAAATGATGATACGTTGAGTCCGGGTGCTGTTTGGCCTTTGCATCCTCATACTCAGAATGAGGTTGTCACATATGTCATCGAGGGAGAGTTTCGTCATGAGGACGAGCGTGGTAAGGGCGGCGTTCTCCACAAGGGAGGAGTACAACACACCACCGTGGGCCGTGGAATGTACCATTCAGAGATCAACAATCGAAGAGATATTCCCATGCGCTTCATCCAGATATGGTACAATCCCGAACAGCTCAACATGACACCCTCCGTAGAACAACAAGAAGTAGATCGATCAGAAAGAACCAACCAATGGCTTCCATTGGTGGCTTACAAGAGTCCGGAGACGCTCCCGCTCAGAGCCGACGGCGCAGTCCTCGCCTCATTCCTACAACCAGGACACAAGATCAACTATGAACTGAGAGACGGTCATGGATTATACCTCTACGTCCTCGAAGGCGGACCCGTCCATGTAGGCGATAAGCAACTTCCAACTCTCAACGCAGCAGAAATACGAGGACAAGGGATCGTCACGACCACAGCAGAGGAGGAAGCCGAGCTTTTGCTACTCGAAGTCAACTTGACAAAAGGCTGGCCGACACACTAAGCTCTTCCACCCAGAGCCAAGAGGTCATCCTAAGGCTTGATTGGGTGAAGTGTCAAAGCCCGTCAGTCGCGAATTACTCACGACGGGTGTCCTTTCTCCGGAGTGAGTAAAAGAGAGGGTCTCGTTTGAGCTCAAGTAGCGGGTGGCAAGCCATCGACCGTATGGTTTCCTTCTCGCTCTAGTTCTAGTGCAGTGTACGCTGCCACGTCTCCATACTGGGCATCTGAGAGAAAGCCGGTCCTATTATGATTCTCATAATAGATTCTCGCCGTGTAGTATTGAAAACGCATGGTTACATTGTAAGTGTTCGTAGCCGCTACGGGCAGTCTTATCGGGATGCCGAGTGTTGCCTCGTGCATATTGTCGTATCCGCGATCACAGCAGTGACCGGTGATGGAAGCATTGATTGTTCCGCCCCAGCTAGCATACACGCCTTTACAGATAATGATCAGAGCATTGTACGCGAGTAGATTGTCACTTGCTACATTGTACTTCTGAGAACCACGCGTCTCTGCCAACAGTCCGATGTTTGAATTCATCAGTGAAGTCAGAAAATTACAGGCGTTGTATTGTCCGGGTCCGGCTTGTGTCTGAGCCGTGACCGGAGATGAGAGTAATGTTGAACACAAGAACAAAACAATGAGCACTATGCTCCCAAGTCGAAACCTCAATCGGGCCACCTAGGATAAGTTTTAGGTCCCACCTTTTTAGCGTGTCTAGAATTGTGCGAGGACGTCGGGGTTCTCCACTATCCGATCAGTAGCATAGCCCGAAACAGGCCCCGATTAACTCAAATTAATCACTCGCCACTATGTAGTTGGCGCGGGCCTGATCGATGTTTACATTGATTCCCGGTTTTATCGCCTGGCTTGTCGGCGACGCTTCCTCGCAGAGGTCATCGCGATTATGTCGAACAGTATGCGTCTGTAGTTTATCGTCAAGGCTCTTGCATAGAACGGTCCTTCGATGCTCATTTCCTTGAATTCGTGGCCTTTTCTTTCGTGTGGCCCGAATCTTTCGAACGATAAGCAGTTTTCGAGGTATGGCTTGAGTTTGATTGGATCAGCGTCTACCACGACCTCTTTGAGTATGGGTCTCTTCTTTGACGCACTGAGCAGGTCATTCAGCGCTTCTCTAGCTGCTTCATGGTTCTTCCACGCTTCCTCCACGAATCCGGGGAAGAGTCCGTTCGCGACCAGCTTTGAGACGAATGATCCGTCGTTGTCCTCCGCGTAGCCTTTGAGAAGGTGCGCTTTGATGTTAAGCTCATTTGTATTGTCGAAGCCGTACAGGAACCGGCGAGCCTGGCGTTCCCTCTCTGACTTGTAAGCGTGGTTGAGCGAGTCACCGAACGCGCCGCTGGCTAGGAGCCACCTTGCCATATCATAATCTCCGGAGATTAGAGCGCTGGAAATCATGTGTGCAAAGTCAGGCTCGTATGGGATTTCGCTCATCAAGAGCCCCTTCCAGGTAGTCTTACTTTGCCGGTCTATTGCTCCAATCTCGATGAGCCAGTTGTCTGCGAAGGCGACCTCGCGATGGTCTACCTTTGACATGAACTCTAGCTCGGAGAGTTTGAGGCCATACTTTGACATGAGGAGCACTAAGTCAAACGGGGTCTCGGTTTCGAGAGCTTTGCGCACAGGTATCGGGTTGATCTTCTTTGGAAGGGGCGTGTCACTAAGGATGACGGCTCGGCCTGGCTTGAAGCGTCCGATTCTGCCTATCATCTGTAATAGAGAGTTGTTGTCGATACTCGTGTAGTGTAGGGTCTTTTGACCTAGCTTGTCCTTGCTGTCAATCACGTCATCAAAAATCAACACGTTGTCCACGTAGATGTTCACGGAAGAAGCGATCACGTTTGTTGCAAAGATTCTCAGATTCTTGTCGAGCTCGGCTCGGCGCTGGATCCTATTGATTTCCGAGCCTTCAAGGCCTCCGTGAATATAGACGCCCCGATAGCTGCTGGCATACTTTTCGACTAGCCGCCTCGTGGGGAGAAAGACTAGCCAGGACTCGTCGCGGGGCTGTGAGTAAAGATAGCGG
>VBBE01000027.1 GCA_005884605.1 Candidatus Bathyarchaeota archaeon | reverse complement strand
AGACTCCACATCATCGGAATGATAATGATCACCATTCTCACCGCAGCAATCGGCTTCACCACAAACCTGCTGAACGTCTCCATCCTCCACGCGATGATGGGAGTCTCAGCTGCAATCGCCGCAATAACGTCGTTGACACTGTTGGGAGATGCAACGAAACTAACCAATCGAGGGAAGCAGATGGGAGGATTCGACCTCGCAAACCTAGGAGGCTATGGGCTTGGATTCGGAGTCGGGGGGCTACTAGTCAACTCTTTCGCGGATAGGCTCTCCTATGCTTTCTGGGTAACTGCGGGGGTCTTCCTCATCGCGGGAATAATGGCGGCGAGGTTTCTAGTGGAACCGGTGAGGGTCTGGGAACTCAAGCAGCCCAAGATAAGACAGAGAAGAATCGGAGGCAAGATACGTCCCGTAATCCCAGTCTGGATCGCCCAGACTGTAATTCTAGGAATGTACTTTCTACTGCCAAAGGCCTTCAGAGATTCCAGCTCCAGCATCCCCGTTACACGAGATACGTTGATCTTCCTTGGAGTTCTCGGCGGCCTCTTCGCACTCGGGGCTATCGTGTTCGGCCACATATCCGATAAGATCGGGAGAACGAGGATAATGGTCGTTGGGGCGTTGGGAGAGCTCGGATTCTTACTCCTCTTCGGGTGGTCCGTTCCGGGAGGCGGCTTTGTGAAGTACGAGCTGCTGCTCTGGCCTATGTTCTTCCTAGCGTCCGCAATTGCCCCGGCAATACTCGCATATGTAGGGGATATCTCGGGCAAAGCGAAGAGGGGCTCGGCGAACGCGCTCTACAGCATAGTTCTGAGCATCGGTCTAGCTATCGGGAATATCATCGGCGGGTTTGTCGCTGCTTTGGGAATCCAAATGATCTTTTACGTTGGGGCAGGAATATTGTTCCGCTTGCAGTACGTAAAACCGAGCACCTATTCGGGAAGACAAGAGAATCCGTCCGAAAGATTGCGAGAGACATAAGAGAGGTGAGACCCGATACGATCGTAATCGCAAGCCCGCATAACCTACGACTTCAAAGCAAGATCGGGATCGTGACCTCCGAGAACAGCACAGGCGAACTAAATGGTCCAACAGGAAAAAAAGTCAGCCTGAGCCTGAAGTGCGATCGACAGTTCGCCCAAGACCTCCTTCAAGAATCAACCCGAAAACACCTACCCGTTGTAGGCGCGAATTATGGGACCTCTGAGGGGCCGGCGTCAGATATGCCGATGGACTGGGGCACCCTTGTTCCGATGTGGTTTGTTGCCAAAGAAGAACAGGTCAAGGCAAGGACGGTTATTGTAACCCCGTCAAGAGAGATTCCCCTGAGACAGAATACCGCGCTAGGAACGACAATTGCCGAGATGGCCGAGAAGAGAAAGAAGCGCATCGTGTTCATTGCGAGCGCAGATCAGGCTCACGCACACAAGAAGTCTGGGCCGTACGGGTATCATCGAAGCGCTGCCAAGTATGACGAGTTTGTTTCACAGGCAATCCAGAAGAATCGGATCGAGTCCATTTCTCGGCTCAGCAAACGATTCATCGAGGACGCGAAGCCTGACAGTCTCTGGCAGATGGCGATACTAGCTGGTCTAACAAAGGTCGTCAAGATGCGAGGGAACATGCTTTCTTACGAGGTCCCGACGTATTATGGGATGATTTGCGCTAGTTTCGTTCGCGCCTAAGCTCCAGAAGGTCGTTTATTCCTCAGTCATTCTATTCATCATTTCTCTGACTTCCCGTTTCATACTTGGGGACGCAGTTACGACGACAAGTCCCTGTGAGGGTTGTCCGTAGACAATGATGGCATTGTCTGGAGATTCCAGGATCGCTGGAATCGCGAGTAGGTCTTCTTCACCTTCCACAGAGATTACTGCTTCCCTATCTTGTAGGGCTTCTTTAATTGTGTCCCACGCTTCCTTTGTTATGACACCCGGTGGGTTACTCACTCTGTAAGTTCGCTCTGCTTTGATCTGGATTGGGCTTATGCGCTTTCTAAGGGTCATCTGATCTAGGATTCTCAGGTTGACTTGTATCCCGGTTGCTAGAGTCTCTCGGGAGACTATGTCTCCAACCGTCGTGACTTTGGGGGGCTTGGTTTGCTGAACGAGTACTTTCAGCTTCGGCATGGTTTCGATTGGCGTACCTTTGAGTAGTTTTCCGAGGGGGGTTTTTAGCCGAACGAGATCGGATTGAGATGGCCGGAAGCTAGTCAAGGCCTAACCGTTCTCATCTGCCTTTCTAAACTTGCTTCTGCGACAGACCATGGCGCTGGAAGGAAAAATCTGTATTTGAGGATACGCGCCTTTTGACAAAGTCGATGGGAGTCTGCTACGGTCTGGCTGCTTCTTCGGCGAGCTTCCTGATAGTAAACTCCAGTCGCTCTACTTCGGTCAGCATTGAGGAGCCATCGGTTCCATATTGCGGGTCCCTAGACACCTCTCCTATGAACTCTCGAATTCGTTTCAGTAGCTCCATAGCTCCTTCCCTTCCTGACAAGGTCATGACCTTACTGCAAGAAGGGCAGGAAAATATGGCGGGTGCATTCGCATCGGCTCGGTTAGATCCAGCTGGCGGTGAGAAAAAGTTTCCCTCAAAGACGTGTCCGGACAAGCATTCCCATCGACTCAACGACCAGTTCCCCTTGGCCAATCAAAGCACTTTCGAGTTTGTTTGAGCATATGAGCAACCCTTCGGACGGACTAACGTTCGATCCTCGTTGTTCAGAGGATCATCGTCGATTTAAGCGTCGCGTACTTTTTTCGTGAAGGGAAGGAAAATCCCGACTAGACAAGGCGTTTCAATAACTGAGGTCTCAGCGCTTCTTGCTAGCGTAGGAAATAGCTGGCTGAGGTGTCTGCCAAGGGTCGCTTTCTTAGGCGCTTCTAAGGAGAATTTACGGGGTCAAGTCGGAGCGTCCGATTCGTTGGAATGTGTCGATCAATCTCTTCGAATATGCCCATTCGTTGTCATACCATGCTAAGATACGTACCATTCCACCGTTGGTTCCGGTTGAGAGCGCGTCTATGACCGCCGAGTGAGAGTTCTTCTTGTAATCAACAGACACTAATGGCTCGTGTGAGACTGCAAGAATCCCCTTCAAACTTTCAGCCGCAGCATCTTCGTACGCGCTGTTAACCTCGTTTGTACTCAGCACCTTCTCACACTGGACTACAAGGTCGACGAGTGAAACTGCGGCGGTAGGTGCCCTTATCGCTGAACAGGTAATTTTCCCCTTTAGATGCGGAAGAATCTTGCCTATCGTCTGGCTGGCTCCCGTCCGAGCGGGTATGAGAGATTGACCCGCTGCCCGGGCCCTCCTGAGATCCTCATGAGACCCGTCGAGCAGCCTTTGGTCGCTGGTGTAGGAGTGGACGGTCGTGGCAAATCCGTGTGTGACCCGAAAATTGTCGTCCAGGACTTTCAGACTCGGAGCGAGACAATTTGTGGTGCACGAGGCCATTGAGATTATCTTGTGGTGATCCGGGTCATAAGTTTCCAAGTTACATCCTGGTATCAGGGTGACGTCAGCCTCTTCCGAGGGCGAACTGATCAACACGGTACGCGCTCCTTTAGAAATGAAGGTCTCGAGCTTCTCGCGCTGAAGTAGTTGTCCAGTGCTTTCTAGCACTGCATCGGCTTTGAATCCTCCCCAATCGATCTTTGCCGGGTTCATCTCGCTGAGACACGGTATCTTCTTCCCCTCACATGCGATTCCCTCCGAGTCCCAGCTGACGTCAAGAGGGAGTGTTCCGTAGGTTGAATCGTATTTCAAGAGATGGGCGAGGGTTCTAGGGGGAGAAGTCGAGTTTATCACAACGACTTCTATGTCAGAATCTTGGTCTTCCAATAATGCCCGGTAGAATGATCTTCCAATGCGACCAAAACCGTTGATTGCTACTCGCAACTTGAACGCGTCTCCAATTGCCAATATCCCGTCCAACCCAAGGCTGCATTCGTTGGCGAGAGGGCAAGCATGGTTCGTTGGTTCCTACGATCTTGAGAGGATGATCTGGTCGAGAACTCGTCCATCGCAATCAGACGGAGGAGTAATACCCAACAGCTTGAGGAGTGTCGGGGCCAGATCTAGGAGTCCAGCATCTAGTTTGACGCCAGGACTAATATTCGGACCGGCGATTCCCCAGAACCCTTCTCGTGTGTGAATTGATGAGAAATGTGGAGAAGAGCTCCAGAGTTCTGGAGTTCCAAGTCGGGGATTGACTTGGATCTTTTCGGTCTTGGTGAAGAGTTCGACGCATAGGTCTGGCGCTTCGAACTGGAATGGTCCTTTGAATGTCTCGTCTTTGAAATGAAATATTGGCCTGAGTTTCTCCCCCGTTTTGGGGTCGGTCAGCTCACTCATTATGTTACACAGCTTCTTGACCAAGTCATCGACGGTCTGAGATAGCTGATTATCTTTGAGTTTGTCAACGAGATCATAATTGACGTAGATGTGCGCCTGGTGACCCCCTGTCGAGAAGGCTAGCGTCTTGTTCCAGTCGACATTGTCGATCAGGCCCTGCAGAGTTCGTTCTATCGCAGCTGATGCGGTGAGTTTGTGGCTAACAAAATCGGGCGTAATCTTGTAGATACCGGCTACCATGCCAGGAGGCATGTTTCTCAGAACCCATCGTCTTAGTTTGGTATAATTGTCCCCTTTGTTCTTCACTGGACCCTTTACTGTCAAGAGGCCGTTCGATTCCAGATACTTGTTTACGAATAACGCGGATGATACAGGCGCCGATCCGTGGTCCGATAGGAGCAACACGTTTGTATTTGCTCCAACGATCTTTCGGAGTTCGCCAACGGCGTCGTCCATGTTGATGTACCAATCCCGTAACACGTTGGAATACGGCGAGTCTGGCCTATCCATGTATTTCCAGAAGTCGTGATGTACCAAATCTATTCCTTGAAGCGTCATTACAAAGAGGTCAGGATTGTACCATTCGATCAGCAGCTTTGCAGTTTGTAGAGATTTGTCGTGTAACCGCTTAACGACTGGGAGGTATGCTTTTTCCCCTCCCTTCATCTCCGTTGGCTTGGTCAATGGAACGTCGACCTCGTAGCCTCCTACCGCGGAATCGATCCTCCCCATCAAGTCAACCGGATACGACCATACCTTGCGGGTTGGGACGGGAAATCCTGAGACCATGAACCCGTTTACTGCGTAGGGCGGGTACGTTCCAGGGACATTGAAGACCCCCACTTTCATTTCTTTTTCAGAAGCAATATCCCAGAAGCATCCAATGTCAGGGGTGGTCCTCCCGAACTTCAAGTGCCTGTCTCTTCCAATGTATGTGAAACCAAATATCCCGATCTTCGCCGGGTTCTTCCCTGTCGCGAAGCACTGCCAAGCAGGCACGCTTTCAGGCGGAACAATCGATTCTAGAACTCCATGGGCGCCAGCTTCGAAGACCGATCGAATGTTCGGAAGCTTGTCTATCCACTTCTCGATCAGAAACGGGGAAGCCGAATCTATACCTATGACTAGAGCTTTCATTAACCAATCACCTGTTGGAGCGGAATCCGCTCTACCGATGCTCTCTCCCCAAGAGCTACTTTGATCTCCGAAAGCATATTGCTCCAAACGATGGAAGGAGGGTCGCTCGTGCTTATTCTGCTGAGATTGAAATGATCCGCGACTTGTCGGTAGAGAATTTTTTCTTTGCGGATGAAATCTCGGCTATGCTCGGGTCTGTCCACCAGAATCCTTTGCTCGGGCGCGTCGAGAACGAATGATACGTCGGGTCGTGGAAGAAGTCTCATCAGCAGGCTTTCTGATGGGACAGTCATGCCATTGTCTCTGAATCCTACCATAACATCGTACAGATACCTATCGGACACGACGCTGTATCCGAACAAATAGCGGAGCCTTATTCCACCGACCAGGATTGGACAGTAGATGAAGAACAAGTAGAGGGACCAGGCAACTCTAGTTGGTTTCATCTTCTCCAGCCGGTTGGGTTCAATGTGCAGTATTCTCGCTGTTCGCCTTACGATAAACCCGAACGGGTCAAGGAGGTCTTGATGCCTTATGTATGAGAACTTGTATCCGGAACGATTGAGGAGATAGTAACACCTCCCCGCGTTGGTGGATTTTCCGGAACCATGTGTTCCACTGAGTGTCAGCAGAATCTTCTTCACTACCAGACTCCACCTCTTCCACCAGCTCTGAACGCTGCGCTGATAAAATCAAGCACTATGAGGGGCGGGGCGACCAGGCAGAAAATCGAGCTCTTCCATCTTGCCCGAGCCGCATCTCTTGCTGCCTTAGCTAGAAATAATATGATAATTGCCCCGGTGGGGATTCTGTAGGGGAGGACAAGTCTGTCACGTCTGAGGAATCTCAGTCGATCGTCACCGAATCTTTCTTGGGCCGATTTCTTCAATTCTTGGAAGCGAGGGTTTTCGACTTGACATGCTTTAAGGAAGCGCTCGATTGATGCTAGATAGAAAATGAAAGCGTCGCCGATCAGGGCGTTGTCAACCTTCTCTAGGACTTCTTGAGAGCTGGCGGTTTCTATCAGTTTCAAGAAGTCCAGAATATCTGACAGCTTCAGGAAGTTGTGACGAAACATTGCGTGAATCACGCGTATTAGCACTCTGTCCGAATCCGACGTCATCCACACCTCATGGCCTTCAACTGTCTCTCTTCTTCGGTGAAGTAGAACTTGGCTTGGGTCTAGATGGGTTTCGCCGAGTTGGCTGATTGTTGGGTAAAGCTCAAAGTCGTGCTTATAGCCGGGTAGAAAACAGCTGAATTTTCCCAGTAACCTATCACAATGAGTTAATCCCTGGGGTCGGACTTTATACTGATCGATTAAGAATTTTTCAGCATCTGCGAGCTCAGTCGGAGAAGGGACGAGCAGGTCAATGTCGTGTCCTATGTCAGGGAGAGAGTCGAACGATTTTATCGCGACGAATGAAACTCGATGCTGCATGAAAACGTTGCTCATTTGATCATATAGATCAAATGCCTCGGCAGCGTCTTTCTTCGCTTCGTCAACAACGTTCGAGGGGAGATGAATTAAATTGGCCGCACGCAAGAGTACTTTGTTCTTCTTGGCGAGCTTTAACATTCGGTCTTCGTCCTTCACACTGATCTCGTAATTTTTCAGAAGCGCTGTTGCTAGGAGCAATGATTCTGCTTCCCTCCGAGCGGTTTTTACGCCCCCTATTTCTTCAAGGAAGTTCAGCCTCATGGATAATCGGCCACGCAGGTTACCAGCCAAGGGAAGAAGAACATTACTTTGACCATCAGTCGAATTTCATGATCGGTAATGTTTGCGAAGTCTAGGCCAAAACGGCGGGGGAAGTCTCCAAGACAAATTAGCGGGATCAACTTGCTTATTCACAAGACTTAGTTTCGTCAGAGCTGTTTGACAAACGAATTCGGCTCACGTGGTATTTATTCAATTCCGGCCGCTGATTCAGGGAAAGCAGGATGATATCTTGGGATTTCTTTGTCATTACAACGATTGAAAGTGACGATTTTGCCTAGGAAGGGTTAAAACTCGCGAGTCTCAAATGACCCTTTCAAGGTATCGGAAAACGGCTAAAGAAACGGTCCTCACCGCAAATTCCATTGGCGTCGCTGAGACCGGTCCCCGTGTCAAGCACGGATTCAAGATTCCTCTGATGCGGCCGGTGGTAGACGAGGAGATGCTTCAAGCCGCAGTGTACTCTTTGCAGAACGAGAAGTTGGTCATGGGAGAGAGCGTGTTCAAGTTCGAGGAGGAATTTGCCCGATACTGTGGCAGTCGATATGCAGTGTCAACCGGGTCTGGGACCGCCGCCCTTCAAATCGCGCTTCAGTCTATGCAAATCGGTCCGAACGATGAAGTCATGACTACACCATTCTCATTCTTCGCCACATCCAACGCCGTAATCCACGCAGGAGCCCAGCCAAGATTTGCTGACGTGGAAGACAACGGGTTCAACCTCGACCCTTCAAAAGTTGAAGCGAAGCTCACGCCGAAAACCCGCGTCATCATTCCAGTTCATCTTTACGGACAACCTGCGAGGATGAACGAATTTCGGGACCTCGTCGAGGGCAAGGGAATTAGCATCGTTGAGGATGCTTGTCAAGCACACGGCGCGGAGTACGAAGGACGACGAGTCGGCTCGATCGGAGACACGGCGTGTTTCTCTTTCTACACCAGCAAGAACATGACCGTCTGCGGTGACGGCGGGATGATCGTGACGAATGATGAGGATGTTGCTGATGCGGCTCGTAGCTTCAGAGACTGCGGTCGAGCTTCAAAGTATACGATGTCGCGCATTGGCTATACGTCAAGGCTCAACACTGTAAACGCTGCGATCGGAAGAGTCCAGTTGAGAAAACTGGACGGCTGGAACAAGACTCGAAGAAGAATCGCCGACCTATACAGAAGAACGCTGGAAGGAGCGCAGGGAATAACACTGCCCCCAACGGAGACGCCCAAGGAAACACCTGTGTATCACCTGTTCGTTGTTCGTAGCGAGCGCAGAGATGAGCTCGCATCGTATCTTGAAAAGAACGGAGTGGAGGCGGCCATCCACTATCCAGTACCCATCCATCTGCAAGTTCCCTACCGGGCAGAATACGGGTACTCAGAAGGATCGTTCCCCATGGCAGAAAAGCTGGCGGGACAAGTACTCAGCCTACCTATTCACGCTTCCATCACCGAAGAAGAGGTCCTCACAGTCTGCAGGCTCGTCAGAGCATCTACCACAGAATAGAGAGGCTTGTAAAGTGAGCACGACAAATCCAGTCCGAATCGCCGTCATAGGCGCGGGCTATTGGGGCAAGAAGGTCATTCGCGAGATTCTAGACGTTGGCAAGGCCACCGGACGAGTCCAGCTCCACGCTGTCGTAGACAATTCCCCGACCATGCTGGCTCAGTGCCAACAGGAATTTGGACCGCTGGACTATCGGGTAGACTACCAGGGATTGCTGACCGACCCTGAGTTGTCAGGAGTGCACATTTGCACGCCCAACGCCACCCACTTCGAAGTCGCCTCCAGCTTTCTTAGACATGGGAAGAATGTGTTAGTAGAAAAGCCCCTCACCCTCGCCTCGAAGGAGGCCTACCAGCTCGTTGGAATCGCAGAAGAGAACAAGAAGGTCCTATGTGTGGGCCACATACACCGATTCAACAATGGAGTCAGAGAACTCCGACAGGCCATGAACACGGGAATACTCGGCGAACTCTACTACGTACGGTTCGGATGGACGGGCTTCTTACCCCCACAAGGATACCGAGAGGTTATCACTGACCTAGCTCCCCATCCATTCGACATATGCAACTACCTCCTAGACATGTGGCCGAACAAGATCACTTGCAGAGGAAAGGGCTACAGAACCAAGGAGAACGAGGAAGTCGCCTTCATTACAGCTGAGCACCCGGGCGGCTTGACAGCACAAGTTGAGGTAAGCTGGCTTGACCGTGAGAAGCGCCGAGATGTTACGGTGGTAGGCAGCAAAGGCATGGCATACCTAGACTGCTCCGAACAGAAAGGAGTTCTTCACGCTTCGCCCAGTACCCAAATCTCCATCACGCCTAGCAACACACTGAGAGAGGAAGTTACCCACTTCGTCAACTGCATTTCAAGTAGCCATGACTCCAAACCCTTTGCTAATCTCTCAGACGGGGTTCTAGGGGCCCGGGTCGTCAGTGTCTTGGAGGCAGCACGGGAATCTCTACGTCAAGAAAGAACCGTGACCGTCCAGATGCCCTTGGCCGAGGAGATCCATGTAAAGTGAGGAGACGCCCAAAATACTCAATTATCAAGAACTCAAGAATCGCGCAGTCATCTCGGGTATATGACCAAGTAAACCTCTACGGCTGCACGATCGGAGAGAACACCAAGATAGACGCTTTCGTCTATCTTGAAGAAGGTGTCACAATAGGCGACAACTGCAAGATTCGACCTTTCGTCTTCATCCCAACCGGAGTAATTATAGAAGACAATGTGTTCATCGGACCGAGCGTCACATTCACCAACGACAAATACCCGAAAGCCCATGGTGAATGGAAACTCCTTGAGACACGAGTGAAGAAGTTCGCATCTATCGGTGCAAAGAGCGTCATTAATCCAGGGGTAACGATCGGAGAAAACGCCCTCATAGGGGCAGGCTCGGTCGTGACAAGGGACATACCGGATAACGCTATTGCGTTCGGCAACCCTGCACGAGTCGTTAGTAAGAAGGAGCCTGTTCCTATTACATTCAAGCGTCCACATGGCGTGAAAGGAGCGTCGCGACATTGAAGACGATAGCAATAATTCCTGTTTACGGGGAGTCAGATACTATTGCCAGAGTTATCAAGCGCTTCGAGCCAAGCTATGTCGATGAAATATGCGTGGTCGCAGACAAGCCAGGAGTTGTGACGCTGGGAGCCATCGAGGAAGCGGGCCGGCAAATACGAGTTCCAATAAAGACTATACAGAACGCGGTCCGAAACGGAATAGGCTACGCGATACGGCAAGGCTACAAGTACGCGCTCGAAAATGGATTCGAACTCATCGTAATCATGGCGGGAAATGGAAAGGATGACCCGCGCGAAATCCCTCGGTTGACAACGCCTATCCTCGAAGAGGGATACGATTACGTGCAGGGCTCCAGGTTTTTGCCCGGCGGCCGTCGAGAAAAGAATCCTTTCTTGAGAAGCATTTTCACCCGGCTCTTTCCCTATGTGTGGTCCATCATGACTGGCGTTCGGTGCACAGAGGTAACCAACGGCTTCAGAGCTTACAGGGCCTCGATTGTTGCGGACCCGCGCATCAACATGTGGCAGAGTTGGCTTGACAATTACGAGCTCGAATACTACCTTCACTACAAAGTACTGACTCTAGGCTACAAGTTCGCTGAGAGACCAGTTTCAAAAGATTACTCCGCCATAAAAGACAAGAAGTACTCGCATATCTCGCCGTCCAAAGACTGGTGGCAGATCGTAGGGCCGTTATTCCTGCTCAGGCTAGGAGTCAGGAAATAGAGTTGGACCAGAAATTCGTCCCAATCGTATTGGCTGGGAACGACGATCATGACTTGTCCATTCTAACCGAGTACGCGGAATTCTGGAAAGTGCCCTACACTCTCAGGTCTCAAGTTGATCGAAAAAATATCCTTTTCACGTCTAGTCTGCCGAAAGAAATCGACACGCAAGACTCTCGGCCGGCAATCTTTTCTCCAACAAGAATCGAAGGCGCAAGAGAGATCGCACGGCACTTCGGATTGGATGTGACCTTTGAGGAAACGCCAGTTCGCTTGCCAATTTCGCCTGGCGTTTCCGTGTCCCTGCAAACAAGGCTCTACCAATTTTCTGGGCCCGAGCTTGAACCGGTGTTGAAAGACGGCGAGAATATCTTAGTCAACAAGATACTTGGATCAGCTGTCCACATTCTCTCAGTGGACCTCGTATCGGAATATCACCGGGTAATGTACGGCCGAATGGACGAAAATCCGAACTGGAGATTCCGTCTCCTCACGCGAATGCCCTTCTCATACCGCCTTATACCTTCCAGCATTCGGAACAGGTTCTTCAAGGCGAAAAGAAGCGTTACAGCCTTCAGAGAGGAACTACTGGGTCCAGTAGAATTTCTACGCTCGCTCTTCCTTGCGAGCCTATCAATCGCTTCCCAAGATCCGATCCCAATTATTGGTTTCTGGCGGCGAGGCAAGTCCTATGCGCTTGCAGTCAGCCATGACGTGGAAACACAGCTCGGACTTGAAGACGGTGCTGGACGCCTCATTGAGGTTGAGAAAGAGCTAGGCATACGTTCCACCTGGAACCTTCCAACCAATCGGTACCCTTTATCCTCGCAACTAGTAATTGCGCTCGCAGAGAATGGTGAAGTTGGATGTCATGACACGAAGCATGATGGCCGATTGTTGTTCGCAAGCATCACCGACAAGTTGGACAGGGTGAAACGTTGCAGAGAGCGGCTTGAATTTCTCTCGCGAAGACCCGTTCGAGGGTTCAGAGCTCCCCTTCTGCAGCACTCGCGAGAACTCGTGGAAACGCTCGGAAAGGCGGGCTACGAATACGATTCGTCAATGCCGAGCTGGGAGCCTTTATCGCCGACTTCGCTCAAGCCTCACGGGATCGGAGCCGTCTTTCCCTTCCTAATATCGGGCTTGGTAGAGATTCCTGTCTCGATGCCGCAAGACCACCAGCTCATCAGAGTAGGCGGATTGCGAGTCGCTGAAGCCGTCGACCAACTTCTCGAGGTCTCAAGATGGATCAAGGGGACACGAGGTGCTTGTGTTCTACTTGTTCACCCGGACTATGAGTTCGGTCAGGAAGAAGGGCGCAAGGAATACCTCCGTCTCCTAAGGTCGTTCCGATCGGACCCAGCCTGCGACATCATGACTCTCGGCGAGATGGCGCGATGGTGGATCTATCGACAAGAGTCTTACATTGACGAGGGGGGGATGATCAACACTCGTTCAGACGAGAGCAAGAATGCGATTGGAGAACTTGAACTCGAACTCATTATGGGCTATGGATTGGACGGGTTCAAGATAGAACGTCCAAGCGCCAATAGTGTGATCGAGATGCCCAAGAGTTCAAGGCTTAGGTCTTGACTTTCAAATGACCTTCCTGATATCTGCTTTAGAAGTTCTCTACTACGTGATGATAAGCGTCGTTGTCGTAGCCTATACTCTCGGACTCTTTCTCCTGCACAAGGGTTCTCCAAGGCCTCGGTTCCAGCGGGCTAGCGGGGTTGTCCCTACCGTTTCTTTGGTCATTCCTACCTATAACGAAGCTTCAATTATCCTTCAGAAGCTCGAAAATGTTCTCGAGCTAGACTATCCAAGGGAAAAGTTCGAGGTGGTCGTTGTTGACAGTGCGTCCAATGATGAAACCGGAAATATTGTCAAGAAGTTTGCTGGAGATCATAAGCGCGAGGTCAATCTTGTTCTGATAGAGCAGCCTGTCAGGCGAGGCAAAAGCGAGGCGATAAACGAAGCCTTGCGTAGCGTAAAATCTGAAATAATCATCCTGACGGACGCTGACGTTACCTTTCCTTCGGGTTCACTGCGGAAGCTGGTCGAGAATTTCGAGGGATCTGACATCGGAGCTGTCTCCGGTGTGGAAGTTCCCCTTGGAGGAAGGTCAATTTTGACCGGTATAGAAGCAGACTATCGACGGATATACACTGCTATCAGGATGGCTGAGGCCGAGACTGATTCTCCCTTCATGTGCGAGAGCGAGCTTTCAGCCTATAGGAGAGCGCTTCTAGAGCCATTGCGTCCAGGAGTTGTCTGTGATGATGTGGAACTTACCGTCACGGTCAGATCGAAGGGTTTCAAAGCGCTATACGCTCCAGATGTATCGTTCTTAGAGACAGAAGCTGGTAAGCTGAGGCCAAAGCTACAGCATAAGCTTAGGAGAGGAATGAATAATCAGCATGCTCTCCTCCAGAACTCTAACCTCTTGTTTAGGCGGAGCCTCGGGAAATACGGCACGATCGTCTTTCCGTTCGAATTCTTTGTTCACATTGTCTCGCCTATCCTCCTGACCGTTTCCTTGATTTTCTTCTTCGGTCTCTTGGTCGTTTCCCCGATTTCGGCGCTGGTCGCACTTCTTGCGACTGCGATACTGTCGATTCCCGCGCTTGCAATTTTGCGCGGCCTGATCGGCCGGTATCGCGGAACCGACGTTGCGGGTCTTCACGGGACTGGATCGTGGGTCTTCGGGGCTGTTGCATTCCTTGGCTTCCAGCTTGTCTTGCTGGTTGGCCTAGTGAAGCTAGGCTTCAAGGGTCCCCAGATGAACTGGCAACAGGTGCCCGGGACGAGAGTTCCGATTACGGTTGAAGCGCCAAGGTAAGCCCTTTGCAAAGCATCCGAGATCGAGAAGGGAGATCCTCTCGGCTCCGGAGACGCGGGATTCTAGTCGCTTTCTCAGGAGTGGATGGCAGTGGCAAATCGACCCAGGTCGGGCTCCTCGAGAAGAGCTTTGAGAAAGTCAACATGCCGGTTCTGAGAATCCGAAGTCGTTGGCGTCCGGTGCTGTCACTTCCCTTGCTAGTTATCATGAGAAGGTTAGGGTATGCAAGTGTTCATCGGGCAGGCGGAGTCTACATAGTCGAGACACGGCTGCCAAGCAGAGGTGGGCTAACGTCTCTCTGGTGCATTCTCACCCAGGTCGAGAATATTGTGAAGACCGGCGTAAAGCTTGTTTTTCCCTTGCTTCTCGGCCGAACGGTGATTTGTGACCGGTATGCGCTAGACATGGTGGTGGACGGAATGGCCGGCCTGCATGACGTGCCCGGCAGAACGAGGCTGGGTTTTCAGCTTCTGCGGCTGCTTCCTAAGCCGAATTTTGCCTTCTTTATGGATATTGATCCTGAGGTTGCGTTCAAGAGAAAGCCTGATCTTCCAAGGCTGGAGGACTATGTCGAGAGGCTTCAGCTCTATCGCGAGCTGAGTTCTAGCTGGGACGTAACCATTGTTAACGCTCGAGTATCCGCAGACACGATCCATCGAAAGGCATGGAAAATCATTGCATCAAGCTCTCTGCTAGGCGAACTTGTGGGCGCTTCTGAGGAAATCGTAGGATCGATAGCTAGCGGCAACGTCCGCTAAGACAACATAAACGGTTATGATGATGATATTGTTTGATGCCTGAAAGAACGGACCTAACCCGAGCAATACCCCCACTGTAATCGATATCAGAACACTTAGGAAAATACTGAGAACAATTTTTTCAAGCGCATTCACTTGCCCCCCTGGGAAGACTATCATGACTGTGAGTGAGCCTGGGATAATACCCAAGATTCCAAGGCCGAATAGGATTCTCAGAAACAGAGCAGCTCCTGCCTGGGCGTTGGAGATTACGAGGAACAGTTCCGACAGCGCTACGATGATTACAAGGTAGAACCACCAAGCGTTCCAGATGTCGATGAGATATCCCCTGAACGAGGCCGCGTCCTTGGTGGACAGTTCGATTGTTCCGTCAGATTGCAATTGTTTGACTAGCCAGAGAAGTTTCTCATCGCTGACGTTGATATTTTCGCCTTTCAAGGACTTCTGGAGAGAGGCGAGACTGTAAGGGCGGTGCCTTTTGATAACCTCGATAAGTTCCTCTCTTGTTAGTTCAGGCAAATCCTAAAGCCTAACCTCTGCCTGCTAAGAGCCAAGACCCAGATATGCGCTTGCGTCTGATGGCTCTTCTGGGAGTTCTCATGCTTTGCAGTTCCCCTTTTTTGATCGGTAGAGAGCAAGCCTACGGGCAGTCTACCCAGGTCGATAATGCTCGTAGCGCTCTGGTACAAGCGTTCGTGTCGGTCCAGGAGGCCGACCTGCAAGGTGCATCTCTAGGCCAGATTTCCCAGCTTGCTGATAGTCTTAATCTAGCACTCCGCTATGAAGAGAATGCGACCAGGCTTGGGTCTGCCATCTACGCCAACGAGTCTTTGGAGCTGTCTAATGCTACTGCAGTCCAGGCTCTGAGCTTCTCTAATGCTGCTCGAACTCATTCTGTCTTCGACCAAGCCTCTGCATACTCCCTAGCTGTAGTGGCTGGTTTCGGTTCCGCGTTGTCAGTTCTAGAGGTCCATCGCTTCAACGATTTTGTGCGGAAAATCAGATTGCGTCGGATTCGGCTAGGTTGAGGTGTCGAGCATCATGCAACGAAGGATCATAGTGTTCATACTTCTGTTCGCAAGCTTTAGCCTAGTTTACAGCTCAATCGCGTATTACGCGCTCAGCAAGCCTCCCGCCCAAGAGTTCATGGCTTGGGGGGTTTTTTCTCCCAGCGGGGCTCTCTCGAACTATTTCTCGGGAAGTGAGGCCAACGTTATGAGTGGCAAGCCCTTCGACTGGCACTTTGCCATAACTAATCGAATGGGATCTATTCAATATGTTCAGATCGTCTACAGGCTTGGCAACAGCACTAGTTCCAGCCCTAACGCGACAGATTCCGGAGACTCTGTCCCTCAGCTAGGGAATAGCTCAATCTTCATTCCGAACGCGCGGACGGCCATCGTAAATTTTACGTGGAGTCTTACAAAGAAGCCAGTTTCGGGAGGCTCAGTATATATCAACATGACTATTAATGGGCAACAGGTTTCCCCTTCTGTGAGCGCTGTAGCGGGTCAGAAGTTCAGGTTCTTCTTTGAACTATGGACATATGACGTAACCTCAAAATCGTTCCAGTACGGGTACAAGGGACAGAATTCCCGAGTGGGGATCCCTCTTCAGGTTTGGTTCAACGCTGTGTGAGTTACTCGCATTCATCCTAGCTCTTGGTTGGCGTAGATTTGGTCGGTGCCTGTCGAGTATACTAGATTGAAGTTTTGATTGACAGAGGCGGTGTAGTTGTTCCGAGCTTGGACATAGAAGGTTGATTCCGATCCGAACCTCAGGGTGTACAGATTATGCCAATAGTTTGTCACTATGATGTAGTTGGCGGAATTGTCCGACGGGGTGTAGGTTAGGTTAAACCCCGGAACCGTTGGATCGGACTCGGCTTTCACGTAGCCTCCAGTCAGACCGGCGAGGTTCTTCTGCTCTAGCTTCGGTTCTCGTAGCGCCCCGTTAGCTCCAGAATAAAATCTCCATCCATCCTCGTCTGGGTGAAGGAATAGGATCGAGTGTTGCTGGTACAATCCTGCGGCGATATTCGAAACGAACAGTGAAGATCCGGGGAGGTATTCGATCGGGTCCACCCCATATCTTGTCAGAGGTATTATGGCCGAGAAGAGGACCATAATCACGATAAACCCCACCTTTACGAAACGGAAAAGGTCGGTTCTCCGTAGAGTCAGAGCTGCCCTCCGCTCTAGAAGCCACGCGGTAAGAATCACGAAAGGGAACAGGGCGAACAAGTAGCTTCTCTGGAGAACATCCGCACGACCGAAAATGGCTAGAGGAATTGTGGATACGGCCGCGAGGAAAAGTCCTCCGAGGAAGAGTTCTCTCGGCTGAAATTTCCGGAAGAGCACGAAGTACGCAAGACCAACTGACCAGACTATGACCGAGACGCCTTGCTCTGCGAGGATTGTCAATTCATAGCTGTAAGATGGGGTTGCTGCAACGTTCGAGGTCTGGATCGGAGATCCCATGGGTAGTCGTAAGAGTGACTGAAGGGCTCTATCCACGATGGAGGTTTGAACTAGGACTCGCGCATCGACAGCAATGCTAGCCCACCAGAAGAGAATCACGCCGATGAACACCATGAACGGGAGGGCCAATTTCGAGGCCTGCTGGTTGAAGGAGGTCCTGGATCTCAAGCGCGACAGGACCAGGAAGCCTGCAAGTCCGAGACTAACAGCGAGAGGGGTTTCAGGATGACTCGCGACAAAAATAGGCGTTGACATGAGTCCCATCATCGTCCAGACTTTTCTCCGAGGCTCATCGTCGATTATCTTCAACAACAGAAATATTGCTCCAAGATAGAGGATCAGCTCCAGGCTTTGGGGTGAGATGTGCAACTGAAACCATAACCCACCCAAGAGGGTTGCCGAGGCCAGGGAAGCATACTGCGGGCTATGCATTCTAGCAATAACGTATGCTAGAAACACGACCACCAGTGACAGACCTAATGGATAGAACCTCATCAGCTGAAAGGAATCGATTCCTGCAATCGACACCAGCTCGGCGATGAATGCGAAGACACCCGGAAATTGGTGAACGTACCAGTTGGGAGAGGTCACCCATCCTTGATAGTTGAGAAGATCCAGCGAGTTTCCAGTGTGATAATACGTGTCGAGGAATCTTGGGTCTTGATAAGTGAAAGCTGGGAGTCCGACAAGATAGAAAGCAAGCAGGAATAGGACAGAAATGTCCAGTCCGACCTGTGCCCTTCCTCGAAGAGCTGACCGGATGAAGAACAATGCGAGTGTGGCTGCGAGTCCCCACCAATACGTTATTGGCAGGTGAGAATAGTAGTAGAAGCTGTTAGCCGTGAAGCTTGTGATTCGGAATATTGAGGCTGTAATGAACCAGAGCGAGATTGCTTGAGTAGAGAGCAGCAGGATTACTACAAGTGTCCTTATGTCGATTGTGTCATAGAGCGGTTTCGGTTTGGAAAACGGGCCCGGTCTCTCGCCTTCGATCTCTAGTTCCGGTTCGGTCCGTTTCTTGACAGATCGCTTGATCTTCCGCGTCTGGCTAATTCTACCGCTCTCCAGGCGCATGATCCAGAAACCGGTAACAAGAAATAACTCAGTGATTGCGCCTGCGACAATCCATTCATTCAGTAGGATGAGACCGAACGGAAAGTTTTGAGAGAGCCATGCTCTGAAAAAACCGTTTGAACGGCTTTCGAGATACATCCAGTACAGCAGGAGTGTAATGATGACGGTTTGTGAGACTAGGAGGACCTCTGTTCTCCTTTTAGCAAGCACGTTTTTCCGATCCTTTGGACTCAGCCGCGGGGCTTTCTAGTATCATCGCATCTGTGACTGGGCATTCGAGAAGGGGGAACAGCTCCTATAAGAAATCGTTCGGTTATCGTCGCTCTAGGCAATAATTCTACCGCCTAAGAATACTTTCGATTCAATACAGCCGTTGGATCGTCGAAAGTCGTGGTTGGAAACCGTCACAAAAAACTAGTTCGGACAGTGCCAAGATTAGCCACGCGATGGTTCACAATAACTAGTGCGAACTGTTCATTTCCAGATCGGTCTATTCGACAGAGCTGATACTAGTTGGCGAAAGTTGAAGATTCTCATATCCCAAGTCCCAGTGTAGGCCCCGAACAAGTGGGTTCGGCCTCTCCCAATATCCGTGAGAGGATCATCGCATATTATCCCGCAGTTTCCCACAGTCTTCGCCCAGTGAGAGTCGCTTCCTGCGGTTCGAGGACGACAGTGTGCTTCCGCAAGGGACATCGCTCTAGCGTTGGCTAAGCCTCTGTTCATCGAGTTGAAGACTTCGATTCCGTCCGTCTTGAGACATTCCTCACCGAGAGAGGGTCGGACCCTGCTCGAAAAAGGATGAGATGCTATGGCAATTCCTCCTAGGTCATGAATCCTCTCTACCGTCTCTTCGACACTGAGTCTTTTGGGGACGTTTGCCTCAATGCCGATAGCGAGTATGTGACCCGATCGACTTGTCACCTCGGCTCCCGGAACAAGTTGAAAATCCTTGTAGTCTCGGGCAATCTTTCTCCCTACTAGACCTCCCTTTACATTATCATGATCCGTTATTATCATCCCCTGGACGCCTTTTGCAATTGCTGCCTCTATCATCTCTCTAGGTGTATTCAGCGCATCAAATCTGCGACGACGCCTATTGCTGTAGACGGTGTGGCAGTGTGTCTCCCATTTCAACAAGGAACGTCTATGCCAATTTCATGCTCGTGGCGATTAAAGCCTCTATGCTCACTATGGAAGTTCGATTCCTGGTTGACCAGTAATGAGGGAGAGTAGTGGGGATGGCTCGATTCTCGAGAACGACGAGAAAGTCCAAGAGTGCGTTGTTCGCCCCGATTGTCTGGGGTGGGAGCCGATCATAGGACTGAAAGCTGCCAAGGCTAGCAGGAATAACACGGGTAGGGTGTCGAGTTCGTATCATCGGTTACTATGCCGCCAGATCCAAGGGATCTTATTTGCGTGGCCTATCCTACCTTTCGCAGCGAACTTGATTGTGTTAAGTCTATTGATATCTTCGGCAACAGTTCGATACACTCGAAGATTTTCTCCCTCCGCAGCCTAGATTGGAGTATGAGGAGAAAGATAGTCCCTTTCGAGTTGGCTTTCATCCCTGTCGGATATTTAGGGATATCTTGGCCTCGGTTATCGGACGTCTGGGTACGGAAGGGGAAAGTGTTCAAATCGTTCTCTTCGAGCAACTATTCATTGAAGCGAGAAGACAGGTCTCGAGGGGACTTGTTGTCTCAAGGAATGTTCCTCAGATGTTCGCAAGAAAACGCCATGCCAAACTAGTCCTAGTGTGTTGCTTTGCCCTGATAGCGCTGACTGTCATCCCCCGTGTTCGGCCAATCAATCCAGTTCCCCCTCAAACTCAAGGACACGTCTCGGCGACACACCTTGAATCAACGAACGTTCGAGTTTCAAGTAGCAGGTCTGTACCCGCTTCAGATCCCGCTCTGCCCCCTGTGGTCCAAGGATGGGGAGGAGTTACCATCGACGAAGTAGCAAATGGACAACTCCAACCGGCCCTCCAAAGACTAAACCAATCAGGATACAATGGAATAAGAATAATGTTCAGTGGAACCGTTACGCCTTGCTCTTCCGGGGAACTGGGTTCTTGGAATCCAGACTGGTTCAATCAAGCCATACAGGAAGCTCGGCAGTACAACATGTGGATCATTCTTGACTACCACAGCTATCTGGACCTAACTAACGGCTGTCAAACAGAATGGTTGGCCTTCTGGAATCTTGTTCTCTCAACTAACTGGGGCTATGATCGAATCGTCTGGGAGCCAATCAACGAGCCTGCTGGGCTGGTCACCGTATTGTCTTCAGCATACCAGGCATGGATCACTCAAGCACGAACTCTCGGCGACAAACACTGGATCGCTGTCGAGAATACAATGAGCAATGGAGGCTGTAACTTTGATCCTCTATCTCTAGTCAACTGCTATCCAGTCGTGATGGATCCGTTGAACGAAACCTTTCTGTCAATCCACCTTGTCAGTGCAACCCCTCGGCCGGCCCGTACTTTCTAGGATTACCCATTTTGTGGGTGACGATAGCCGGAATTGCGGCACTGGTAGTTGTTGTCGGGGCAGTCATTTCGCGCAAAGTGAGAAAAAAGAAGCTATCTCGCTAGATGTTCTGGCTTCAGAACCATGAATCGTGAATGATTGTTGAATCAATGGCTATGGGTTAGGCGAGTAGCCGAGCCATTCTTTCAAAGTCTTGCGTTTCGTCACCATGACGATCGCCGCAAAACCAATGCAGCCTGAGGCTACCAGATACCACGTGAACATTTGTGGATTTGAAAATCGGACCCTAGGTTGCCAGTCAATGCTTCTTAGGGAATAGTCAGAGCTTCTGTTCTGCAACAACAGAGTCACATCAGAACTTGTGACTCGAGCGACAGTCCAACCACGTACCGAGCTGAAACTCTCATCCAACGAGGTTCCAACCGCGAAAGCGTCCTGCGTTCCAGGCATCCAGCTTGCTCCATAGAAATGCCCTATTCTGTGAAGATCGACCTTGGTCCCGTTCAGATCCGTATAATACTGAATACGTTTGTAGCTCAAACAGACTGTGTTGGCATCGTAGAAAATATTGTAATCGCACCGGGTCTGCGTGGCGATGACCGTCAGCCCAAGCTGGCCCGATATGAGGCCCATCCCATTATCTTGGTTGAAAGCAACGGCGCGAATCAGGTGAGGTGCGACCTCGAACAATACCGCGGTATTCTGTTCCGTGAACGAACCTTGCTGATACTTGAACAGTTCTGCGTGGTCACCGCCAACCAATGCGTAGGAACCAGAAGGGTTCCACCCTACACCGAAGAAAGAATAGTTCGTCGGGGAGGGATCAACGATGTTGGTACGGGTTCCATCGAATTCCGCAATGAGACCGCTCTGGCCAACGAGTAAAGCAAGATTCTGCGTAGGACTC
>VBBE01000246.1 GCA_005884605.1 Candidatus Bathyarchaeota archaeon | reverse complement strand
GATGACATTTTCGAATACGTTTCCGTGAGTCAAGACCTTGTCGTAGCTGGAGAGCTTCTCTATTGCAATGGGGCCCGGATTTCCAAAAATCTCCTCACCAGCAGGGAGGCAAAGTGTCGGGGTCGCTGCCAAGACCTTGATTCTACCTTCCCTAAAGGCGTCCTCCACTATGCCTCGATGGATTCCTGCCAATCCAGCGTGGTGAAAACCAGCGCCAGCTGCGACTTGCATGGCGAGGGCCTCGCTTAGCCGAGTCTTCTCGCCGGTAGACAGTATTCGCTCCGCAAGAGTGCTCAATGCTCTCTCCTCTGGTTTTGACAGTCGACTTTTCACGGCTACCGAGGCTTTGCGTCCCATCTCGACAGCCGACCTTCGGGTCTCTGTGAAGATCAGTGCTTGTCCGCCGGTGCTCAGTACATCGAGGGCGATGTCGAGGCTAGGCGTTTTGGTTCCGGTCACGATCGCTCGGCTCGCCCCATCGCGGAACTGCACTTGATTATCGTGATAGATTCCCTCTCTAAGTGGGACAGGACGCCAGTCAGTTGTCACAGAGCCGGCTTTCAACCAGGACCCTACCTCTTCCGCATTCCGAACTGTTGCACTGAGCGCCAAGACCTGGATGTTAGGATTGATCTCCGTCAATCGAGTGAGGACTACCTCGAGGGTTGGACCCCTGTTCTGTTCAGTTAGGAGATGAACCTCGTCTGCAACAACCAGAGTAAGCTCGCTCATCCAAGGAGCCTTGTGCCTTAAGAGAGAGTCTGCTTTTTCGTTCGTGCATAGGATGATGTCGTATCTTCCTAGCCACGGGTCTGAACTGTCATAGTCGCCTGTGGATATTCCTGCCCTGACGTAGTCTCCGTTGGGTTTCTTGATTGAAGAGTAACGTTGGAATTCCTTGAATTTCTCGCTAGCCAACGCACGAAGGGGGGCTAAGTAGATTGTCTTGCCGCGATGTTCAACAATGTGTCGCAGAATGCATAGCTCCGCGACTAGGGTCTTACCGCTCGCGGTAGGGCTGGCTAGGACTAGGTTTTTCCCATTCAACACACCTGCTTCGATGGCGTGTTGCTGCGGCGGATAGAGTTCGTCGAGGCCTTCTTTTGCAAGTAGGTCGATTACTTGCTTGTCGATGGGAAGATCTCTAATCTTCACCTGTTATTATAGCTCCGAAGAATGGGTTCTAGCCTGAAGTCCGCTTTAGTTTTCCTTCCTTGGGTGAGTAGATCATTCCTTCCTTAATCAACTGTCCGACGAACCGGCGCGCCTCGCCATCAGTTACCTTCTCTCGCTCAACTATCGCGGCGGTGAGAATTTTTTCCTCCACAGTCCCAGTTTCCCGTTCGAGTTCAGCGACGATCGCCATCACCCGTCCCAAGGAGTCTCGAACAGTTGCTGGTTTACCGGTCATTATCGTGTCGATGTCGATCTTGCCAGTCTTTACGTCCACTCCAACGTCGTAGAGGGCGTAGCTCATGATCTTGACTGCGCTTTTCGCATCTTCGACGGTCACCTCTTCCCGGAGAAACGCGCGGGCCCTGGCCTCAGAGATTCGAACCAACCCTTCGAGTTGTCGTGGAGTTATCGTCTTGTGAAGGGACAGAATGTGCTCTGACATCCGGGAGTCATTCTCGGGCTCTGGTAAATCCTTCACAAGAAAGATCAGGTCGAATCGGGAGAGTATAGTTACAGGAAGATTGATGTTTTCATTGATGTTCTTGTGAGGTTCGTACCTTCCCAACGCCGGGTTGGCCGCTGCTAGAACAGCAGCCCTGGCATTCAACGTAGCAACGATGCCCCCTTTTGCGACACTCACGGTCTGTTGTTCGAGAGCCTCGTGAATAGCTACACGGTCATCGGGCCGCATTTTGTCCAACTCATCGATACAGTTGTGAGTAAGAACCCCCTCTGTGACGAAATGTTCCCCAAGAGGCACTCGAAGATCGTAGACATAGCCCGTATAGAATTCCGACTGGATGGTCTGGATCTCATCGAGAGCATAGTCGGCTCCCACGAGAGCGTTGAGACGTTCTCGAGAGGTCGAGTCCAACCAGGGGTCGAGTCTTCCAATTAGCCGTTTAAGCGGTGCCTTGTAAGGTCGTCGCTTGCCTTTTAGGAACGAGTGGAACGTGCTCCAATCCCCGGAGCGGAGAAGTTCAGTGGGGCTTGGCCGCACGCCGGAGAGAGCTAATCGAAGAGGCTCCATAGGAACTGACTCGTGACGAGCAGAAATTCGTATGCGTTGGCTCGGGATGTCTTTTGCCTTCCCTGAATACGGGCGTATCCTTTCTATAAATCGCTGGATGTCACTCCTAGAAGTAATTTGGACGGTCATTACACCTCGAAGATTCCTGATGCGCGCGTACACGTCGAACCGCCGGAGCGCCCAAAGCAAGCGCCTGTTTGAGAGAGCGTCGTTTGACAGAAGTAGGTCAAAAGAAACGGAGGAGGAACGTTGATTCTTCCTTACACTAAAGCAACCATCGGCATCGATAGCCCCTGCGAAAAATCCAGCAAGTGCCTCATCATCAAGGTGGAGAAGATTTTGCAGCCCGTTCCGAGTTAACCATTCAAATAAGTAAACGAGAAGACTAGAATGTTGGACTAGATCTTGGCATTCCGAGCTTTTGATGAACCCTGTCGCGATCGCCTGCCGTGAATATACCTTCCAAGGCCGATGTGACACCTGGCTCATTGCTTTATGGAGTAGCCTGACATAATCTATGTGGACTAATGACTGAGTGATAACCATCCTAGAGTACTTGGCGTTTGTCTGTACATACCCATCTCCGTACACGAATCCAAGGATGTAGCAAAGCGCCGGTGTGAATGAGGCAACCTGAAGCCTTTCTGTACGTTTCTTTCTTCCGAAGGCGAACGGTCGTTGTGCCCAAGAATCATACAAACCTATGTCCTTCAGAATTGCACGGAACTGCCCTACTGTTAATGCACTTCGGCCGTTGAGCGCATCTCTATTCAACTCGTAGGCGCGGTTGATGGTGCTTATGGAAAGAGATCTGACTTCTAGCGCTCGACGAATTTCCATTTTTTCCATCGAGTCAGGTTGGATGATCCAGGTGTCGGGAAGAATGTCGAGGATCCTAACCGCGGTGTGGGCGGGAGGTAGTTTCTTAAGTGCGACAATGCTATCCCGGGGTCCGAGATCGCGCACGGGTTTCCAGTCTAAGGTCTTCCCATCAAGAACTGGATGGTTGGGGGTTAGGCGGAGCTCCATCCCCGAGTCCATTCGTATCCTCAGAAGTTGTCCACTGTACCATCTGCGGGCGACGAGAGTCGCGGTGGCTTCCCTCGTTGTAAGTTTGTCAAGATCAAGATTTGCAACAGGCCGAAGCAGCGGAGAAAGCTCCAACTCTCT
>VBBE01000105.1 GCA_005884605.1 Candidatus Bathyarchaeota archaeon | reverse complement strand
CAGACCGGGGGAGGGCTGACAGCTCGGGCGACTGCTTCACCGAGTATGCGTGTCGTCTCGACTCGAGACTCGAGAATTTCGCGGCGATTCTTCTCGTTGTAGCGGCAGTTTACTGATCGGCCGGAGAGGTTGATGAGAGCGTGAGATCCTTCAAGCTCTATTCTCCAATCTCCCAGGTTTTGTCCGTCCCAGGGGACTTGGCGAATCTCTCCTCCATTCCGAATTGGTGAGCGGGTGAGTAGGACGACTTCGTATCCGTCAGCAGCGAGTCTTTGTCGGAGGAAGGTGCCGATGAAACCGGTGCCGCCTGCGAGGACGATGCGACCTGTCATGCCAGGGTTCCCTCGTATTCCCTACTATTCCCTGCCGTGGATAAAAGGAGCCTGAAACAACAGTTTCTGGTTTCAGAAATCTATTTGTTATACAAATTAGAGCTAGCAGGGATCGTCATGTTTTTGGCTTGTGGCGAAGTCTTCATATCAGCACTGAAGTGTCTCTGTGGAGGATTGGTATGACTGACAATGCGGGAGAGACTTGCAGTCCCAAGCCAAAAGGCGCCTTGAAGAGAATCATCGGAACGCTGCGAAAGGGCAGAGTTGTGCGACGGCGTCGAGCTTGACTTCTTCGCCAGAGACTTCTGAGGTACCTCCCTAGGCCATTCTCTTGTTTCAGCTTTTAGATCTCCGGAAAACTCAAGAGAGAATTGGAGAAGTATCTCGAAACGCCCCTCAAGCTCAGAGACAGCTTGAGGCTCGCCTAAACCTCTAACGGGCAATGTTCCGATTATTTCAGGAAGAAACAAGGTCAAAGTTGAGTTTGCAATAGCAAAGTCACTTAGGTCGCACCGCTAACTGGCTGCTTCAGTTTCGTAGTAGTTGTAGGCACGAACAGTCCTGAAGCAATATTTCCGGTTCAACGCCTGAACCTTCGCATTCTGAAGCCAATAGTCAGCCACGGCCGTTTTGCACCCCATTTCGATCAGATCGTTTAGTCCCCTTTCCATCAGTGCAGACCCTAATCCTCTTCTGTGGAACTTGGGCTCTACTGCTATGTTGAAGTCCCCATAAATGCCGTCATGCCGCTTTTCTGCTGTCAAGAACCCAACAGTCTCTCCTTGCAAGACCGCCAGCGTTGTCCTACAGTTGGGATTCGTGGCCCACTCGAGATATTCTCTAGGCGGATGTTGGATATGAAATGCCGCATGGTGAATTCTTGACATATCCTTCTCATCGCCCTTTAGGAATCTGCGAAGCTTGAAGCCCGCGGGCACTCTGACCGTCAATTTCCGGCTTAATCTTCGAGTACCCAACAGATAGCCTCCACACCACTGAGCCCCAACTTCTCGAGCAATAATGTTGCCAAAGGAGTTGTCTACTGCCGCTCTAATGAGAATCCGCGACCTGAACTGGCGCAAGAGCCTGTGGAAGTGCTGAGCCCTCGACCGATCTTGCTTTCCTATGCGGGTTGGGAGTTCAGAACTTCCCTCGCAGGGTCCCCAGAGCTCCTCGAAATGCCACCAGCGTCGCAGCTCATGCCGACGCCCGAGGGCAAATCCTGCTGGTTGATTGTCCTCATAATACAACCAGCCTCTCGCATTCTTCGCGCGAAGAGTGGTAGGAGTGAGGGTGTACTCCCAGAGAATCTCGTAAAATCGGCCCTTGTTCCATTGAAGGCATAAGTCCGTAAGTGCAGCTGGGTCTCGGGCGGGAATCCATCCAGATTTCTTCGACAAGTCTCACAGAGATCCCTCCGCGCTCGGAGAATCCAAAGAACATGATTGAATCACTGATTTAACACCTTGGGGCGTCACCAGTAACTCGATTATTCGCTCAGTTTAGAGCTGGTAATTCTCAATACTCGTGGAGCGATGAAACGAGATCGAATCATCTTCTCGCTCCCGGCGATTTCCTTAGGTTCTCTCATTGCAAGGGTCAGTTCTGCTGGAGAATCACCAAACAACACTAGTTTGACCCGGAGTCTTTCGACCTCAGCTACATCATCATCCGTTACATATGGCCTCTGTAAGCCCATTGCATCCATTCTCCATGAGGATTACAGTAGGCTAGGAGTTGCTCATTCCTTGTGTCGTCATGAAATCTGCTCAACTCGAGCATGGGTTGGTCTCTCCCGCGCCACCATTCGAATGAGACCTCGAACAGATTTCTCCTTCTCGAATATTCCGCGATCTGTGAGGAAAGCCGGTCCCGTATTTCTTGAGGAAACTGGTAGACGGTGTGGCTGTGGAAAAGGCAGATTGTTGCGTCAGTAGGCAATTCGGACAGTACAATCGGCAAGGCTTCAAGGACGTCTCTTGCGATCAACTTTGGAGGATTCATCTTGGCCAATTCAATCGCCTGCTGAAGCAGTTCGGCCCTCCTCGCATGCTCCGGCCAAACAAGGCTACGTAACCACAGCATCTCTTCCTGATTGCGAACATCTAACGGATTTAGGTCTATTCCTACTCGAGATTCAACTAAGGGAAGGATTTCGGGGATTGGTGGATTCAGCTCTCCACGCAGAGTGCATGGGATCTGTACAGAAGAACTAGCGTCCCCACACCTGCGACCGTTACCGTAATTGTATCCATATCGGTCCCACAGAAGATTCAGGCCTGCACTGGCACCGATGTCTACAATGGACAATGGTCGCCCCGACGACTCTCTAGCTACTAGTTCGAAAGCGGGCAGTAGGCACGCACATCGCTGTACCTCGTTAGTCTGCACCCTCCTAGATGAGATCAAATTAAGAACGCGCTCCTCGTTTTCCAAACAGAAAGAACGAAAATACGAGTAGGGATCGCCATCTCCGCCAGAGGACACACTTGGAAAAAAGGTGGAGAGCGGGTGCTTCACTCCATGAAGGAGTAGAAAATGGACTGCCGCGAAGAACAGATTTGGAACAAGCTCTCCCCCCCGCGAATGCGAGGCAACAGATAGAATTTCATGGTCTTCCGCGATTCTTGCGGCAAGGTGTTGGTAAAGTGGGGATGAGCCGGGATAGACTTTCTCTGAGAAGTACTTGAACTGTTTCGATAAAGTTTCGAGCTGACCTTCCGAGATTTGTGAAGCCAAAGCACTATCTTAGCTCTACGATGCTACCGTCTGATTGTAAAAGCCATTGTCACAGAACGTAGGCGGGTAACCTAGTTTGAGCTCAGTTAACCCCTCGTGGTTAGCACCAGTTGGGCAAGATCAAACGATTGTCTCTTGGTGCCCGCGAGCAGAGAATCGACTCGGTCAAGCTCGTAGATTATGCGAGTTCTTTCAATCAGACGCTTTTGCGCGTTGAGATTTCAATCGCCTATCGACCAACTGAACGATGCTCGCGAACGGGAGATCTTACTGGAGAGTAGAGATAAATCTAATGAGTTGTGGGAAGTTCCCGCAGACTTTCTTCTGCAGCTGCGAGAACTCTTTCAACGTCTAGCTCGTCGTGTGTTGCAGAGATCATGATTCTCTCCATACCGTCAGGATGGAAGTAAACTCCTCTCTGCAACATGAGGTTGCGAAATGTCCGGAATATCTCGGTGTTTACATTGAGGGTCTGTCGATAGCCCGTTATCTTCGGTTCTTTGGTAAAGAATACTTGAAACATGGGTCCGAGACCTTGAACGATTCCCTCATGATCGTATCGCTCCATTAACTCTCCTAGTCCTTCCATGATTCTTGCTCCGATGATGTGCATGTGCCTGAATGCCTCGTCATCGTTTCTAGTAAGCTCCTGTAACGTTGCCTTGGCCGCGGCGAGGCACATCGAGTTCCCATTGTATGTTCCACCGTAGCCGATTCGTCCGGGACCGATCATACTCATGATGTCTCTTCGTCCTGTGACCGCTGCGATCGGTGCTCCTCCTCCAAGCGCCTTCGCAAAGCAAGACAAATCGGGCTTTACGCCATAGAATTCTTGAGCGCCACCTGGAGCGAGACGGAACCCTGTCAGTACCTCATCAAAGATGAGGAGTACATCGTACTTGTCAGCGATCTCTCTAACAGATTTGAGGTAGTCTTCGTCTGGCAGAATTACGCCGGAGCATCCGAGTACTGGTTCCATGATAATTGCTGCAAGGTCCGCTGCGTTCCTCTTGACGACCTTCTCTAGGGCAGTTGTGTCGTTCCATTTCGCAATGACAACGGTCTTTGCTATCTCTTCTGGGATTCCGGGATAGAAAGGAAGCTTCGAGGGCGATTGTTCCAGTCCAGCGACAACCGATGGTGATTCGACGCTGAAGAGGACGTAGTCGTGATGTCCGTGATAGTGACCTTCAAACTTCAGAAGCTTCTCTCTGCCTGTGAACGCTCGAGCAACCCGTACGGCCTCCATAGTAGCCTCTGTCCCAGTGTTGGAGAAGCTGACCATCTCAGCGGAGGGAACCATGGACTGAACCTTCTTGGCAACCTCTACCTCCAACTCGGTAGTGGTCCCAAGCATGGAACCGTTCTGAAGCTGATCAGCGATCGTACCCACGATTGCTGGGTGAGCGTGCCCGAGGATTAGCGCGCCATACGCGATTAGAAGGTCCACATACTCGTTCTCGTCAAGGTCGCGAACTCGGGACCCCAGACCGTTCTTGAAGAGGATAGGGAATGGATCGTGAGCGTGAACACGGATGTTCGAGGACGCTCCAGATGGAAGATGCTTTCTCGCTTCTTGGTATGTGGCGTAGGATCTGGAGAAATTCGTGAGGAGTGGTAGTGAAGGACGAGCTATTCGTCGTTCGGCTTCGGCCCGTGCTTGGCTGAGGGCGTTCTCTGCTTCGAGCTTTGTGAACAACGACTGACTCCTCCCATGTCTAATAGTCTATTCCGCCTGGCGGGTATAAAAAGATGTATTTTTTCGGTGTTTTTGTTAGGGTTTCGAACTTTTTATCCGCTCCACGTACTCGACCCCACAAGACAAGGCGGAAGATGCTCAATGACCCGTCGGAGGCTACCCCTTGTCCCGAAGCCGAAGCGAGGAGTTCCGCCCTGACGCATGCGATCCCCCAGATCAGACATACCCTCGACGAGTGGCACCCGACTGTTCTGATAGGAGCACACTCAGGGACTACGCCGAAGGTGCACATAGGGACACGAAGCGAGCACCTAATGTTATTTCATCCATGAGGGATCTGCTGGACCACCATCACGTCGACGACTTGCTGACAAGATCCTTTGAACCCGCCATTGAGAGAAGAAATTGAGCTGCCATCATTCTCTCTGAAACGCTCGGTCGTAGCCGAGAATAACACGTTGTAGTCGTCTCCCAAACGACCGACGAAACTTTGGCGCCGACTGGACTTGGAACATACCGGTAACGGGATCCGAACCACGGAGCTGAGAATAGCTGGTTGGTAAAGTGTAAAAGCGCTACCGATACCGACAAAACACGCTCAAAAGCTCCCCGCTTGGCCGGATCTGGGCCCTAGGGCCGGCCATTTTTGAGCGTGATTTTGGATTTTGCATTTTGGTCGGTCAACAATTTGGATTTCGAATTTTGCTTCCTGCTTAGTCATTGTCTACGACTTGGTTGTAAAGGTGAACGAAGTCGAGGCCCGCTGTATCTACGGTTCTCAACAAGGAGGAGGTGAGTCCCCCCTCGAAGCGATATGGAAGATCCGTCCAACTCCTTCATTAATCCCTTCCGGGGTCATCTGAACTGCCGCAATTGCGAGCTTAATCCAAAAAAGGGAGTTGCCATGCGTATCCTAAGCCCGAAGTTAGACGTTACAGCCATAGTAGCCGCTTTCCGTATTGAAGGAAAGGCTGTCGAAACTACTACCGAAGAGTTCCGATGGGAATGGTCCACCGGTTGCAATGTCAAAGAGCGTTTGAGCATGATACACTTTAGTCTTGAAGTTCAAGGTGAAGAAGGTCGTCGTGGAGCTTGATGAGTATGTGACGCCACCGTTCATTGCCACACCGACCATGTAGTAGCCAGTGCCGTTCTTGGCCATGATTTGGCTGTTGGACGTGAAGCTGTTGCTCACTGAATAGCTCATCGGAGCAACTGCACTCGCGCTGAACGTGACATTTAGTTGCCAAGCCATAACGCGGGACAGTGTATTCGCAGTGAACGCGGCATTGAAACCGGTGCCCGAATTGGTGCATGAACCGCTCAGGTCGGGGCCGCTAACGGTGGTTGCGCGGGCCGGCATTAATACAATCGCGAAGACTACAATGACAAGAACTGCGATTGACGGGATCAAAGCTTGTCGCAAGGCTAGCACGTCCGATCGAAGTAATAGGCGACTATAGCGGCGTCTACGATGTCAATCTTGCCAATCTGTGCAGTATCAGCAAGCGGTTCATAGCTGGATTGGCCTATCTTGCTGCCGAAAGCGGACGCCATAGTAGCAGCGTCAACAATGTCTACAGTTTTTCCCTGGTTGGCGCCATCTACAAGGTCTGTGTCGGCAAACCTACAATCCGTGACCGTGACAGGAAGACCTGGTTGATATTGAGTCACGCCACTGCTGAAGCTGAAACTGAAGAGTGTCGCTGAAACAGTTTCTACATCATACCCTTCGAGTCCAATTTCAACTCCAACCAAAGTTTTCGCCGTAGCCAGACTAACACCCCAGACTTTTGCCGCTCGTTGAAACAGCACGTCTGTCCTGAAGTTCACAACGGTAAATGCTTGCCCAACATTGGTCTGGGCAAACACTTCATCGTAGCCAAAAACGTGGGTGTATGTTCCGGAAGCGTCGTTAGGGTCATAGGTGTCTTGGGTGCCGATTGCGCTGTTAGCACCACCGATGTTCTCCACTCTAATCTGACTGTCAAACCATTGAGACGTTGTGCAGCCTGTTCCGGTGCATTGTCCATTGGTCATAGTGCAACTACCATTGGCCTGGTCAAGTACTCTGTTACATCCAGT
>VBBE01000242.1 GCA_005884605.1 Candidatus Bathyarchaeota archaeon | reverse complement strand
TACCTCTCCGTAGACGATCGGGTTACCGTTTTTTTCTGGGAGAATCTGAGTCTTTATGCCAGCTGCGTCCATGTTTTTCTTGACGATTCGGGCGCAGTCCACGATGCCTTTTCCTTGTGCAGATACGCTTGGTTGTCGAAGGAGTGTGCGGAAGTCTCGGAGGAATGGCTCCTTGTTTTTTTGGATGTATTCGAAGGCCTGTTTCAGGCTCTGCTCTTTCACAAGCCTATGACTGAATGAACGTACTAATAGCACCTTCCAGAATCCTGGCTTCGAGTGAGCCTTCCGCCTCTGCCGTGAGCTGTCGCATGGGCTACCCTCTGTACCTCCACAATCAAGCATTCTTCAAGAATAGCGCTCGGATTCGCCTATTGTCAGCCCTATTTTGGAATCTGGAGCCCCATTCTTACACTGCCTAGGAAATCGTTCTTGATGCCGCCGCGACAAAACCACTAGAATCGCCATGCCATCGAAGCCCAGACCAAGCCCTGAATCCCGAGACTCGCCTGGAGTCCCTGCCAGACAACGCGAGGGACCTCTAGGGAAGGGGGTCTTGCACAGAGCATCTCGCGACGCGAGACCTGTTGAGGGACCACTCTTGCTATCTTTCGGGCTCCCGTCGGTTCGTGATGAGATAGAGAAGGACTACGACAACAACCAGAACGAGACTTGCAGAGAAGCCCAGCTGATTGATGGAGATGCTGAAAAAACCTCCGACAAGCAATAACACCAAGGAAAGCCCGATGGCGATGATCATAATTCGGGCCTGACCTACAAGCTGGCCTTGAGCCCACTCGACAAGTCTTCTCATCAGCGCCACTGAAAACTCGTCACGTTTCCCCGCAAGCTCACGGTTCTCGCCATCAAACGATAAGACCACTCGAGAAGCCTCCATGAAGAAAATAACCGCAACGAATTGTACCAGCAGAACCGCGGTGTCGGGAGCCGCTACTCCAAGAGCATCTTCTCCGACCTTTCCTCCGATGACCGATCCGATCAGGCTCAGAGACGCCCCTCTCGCAAGAATTTCCTTTTTCCTCAACATCCCCAACAATCCAACCCCAGAGACAATCAACATCACGGGAACCTGCTGCCCGAATAACACGAGTGAGGGAATTGCGAAGATTACCCACGGCGCCAACGCTAGGTAGTGCAGCCTAACAAGCAGGATGCCAATTCTGAAGCCGAGAGTCAGACCTGGATCATAGGTCGTACACGTCTCACCTTACTCAGAACTATCGAGAGGGGAACACCAAGAGGCCACTGGCTCACACTGCAAATCTTCTCGAGCGCGAAAAGCGTATTCGCCCGTTCCAGCATCAGCATCCTGTAAGCTACTTCCTCCCATTCCGAATCGAACCTGGCCGGATCCCTTGGCGAGGGACAGAGGACTAGCACACTGTATCCTGCAGTGACCAGTCCTCGTATTCCACCGACTATCGTATTGTCCATCAGCGAGGAGATTATGATTATCTGGGCTCTGGCAGGCAGCAGAAGCTTTGCAAGGAGGGCAACGACGTAGTCTGTGGGAATAACTGCCCTCCCAGGCTTCGCCGAGGCGAGTAGGAAGAGGATGTTTCTTTCGTGTCTCTTGCCGAAGGCCGGAGCTGCAATCCCTCGCTCCTCTCCTTGGAGTATCATACCGACTCTGTTTCCTTGTTTGAGGAGGAGGCTGGTTATGGAGGCCGCGGCCCTGACACCGCGCTCGAACAATTCAGCCTCTGCAGCTTCGTAGAAGGTAACGTCCGTATCGAGGACAACCATGACATCGGTAACCCTCTC
>VBBE01000241.1 GCA_005884605.1 Candidatus Bathyarchaeota archaeon | reverse complement strand
CGATTTGGACGTGGATATCTTCATCTCCGAAACTGTCGCTGGGGATGACTTGATGGCTTAGTCGTACCTTAACGCTCTCAGGGAGGCCCCAGACGTTGCTAAGGAAGAACAATGAGGCCAGAGGAAGAACAAGTGCCGCAAGCTGCCAGTCCTGAAGTAGAAGCCCGAGCACTAGGATCGTGTTGGCTAGGGCGAAGTAAGCGCTCGCTTTCTTGGTGAACAATTGCTCGAGGTCACTTGACCTTAGGCACAGGAATGGTTTTCAGAATCTCGTCCACCATCTGGCGCGGGTCAACCCCCTTGACCCAGGATTCTGCCTTCATAATCATTCTGTGCACAAGAGCCGGTGCAGCCACCTCTTTCACATCATCTGGGATAACGTAGTCTCGGCCATGGAACACAGCCCTAGCTCTCGCAAGCTTGAATATGGCCAAAGAGCCTCGAGGACTCGCGCCTACTTCGACCTGCCGTTGCACTCTCGTCGCCTGGACAATGTCGGTAACGTAACCGAGAACATCATCATCAACGTGAATTCCCTCCACAGTTTTCTGAAGCGCGAGAATTGTTTCTCTATCTGCCGCAGGTTCGAGCAAGACGTCTTCCTGGGCTCTCTCCATTCGTCTTTTCAGTATCTCCACTTCCTCCGTTCGGTTCGGATATCCCAGCTGCAGGCGGAGTAGAAACCGGTCGAGCTGAGCTTCGGGTAGTGGATAAACTCCCTCATACTCGATTGGGTTCTGGGTTGCGATCACGATGAACGGGTTTGTAATGGGATGAGTTTTTCCGTCCAGCGTGGTTTGCCTTTCTTGCATCGCCTCGAGTAAAGCTGCTTGGGTCTTGGGAGGGGCTCTGTTTATCTCGTCAGCCAGCAGTATGTTGGTGAACACTGGTCCACGTCTCAGCTCGAACTCTGAGGTCTTGACGTTGTAAATGTAGGTGCCAGTAATATCAGCGGGCAACAAGTCTGGGGTGAATTGTATTCTTGAAAATTCGCATCCCATGCTCATGGCGAAGCTTCGTGCCATCAGGGTCTTCGCCAGGCCCGGATAGTCTTCA
>VBBE01000240.1 GCA_005884605.1 Candidatus Bathyarchaeota archaeon | reverse complement strand
CTTGTTCCAAGCATAGGTATGCTCGCAAGATTCCGCCAAGAGAGGCTCGTCTCCTAAAGGTCCGAGGCGAACACGAGGCCTTTCTGAATGAGTAAAAGCTGACTATCATCAAGTGTTGACAATATCGTTCGATAGAGAACGCAGTATCTAGTTCTTCTTCCTATGTCGGAGATACAATGCTCCGAGCAGAACGGATACTGAAACAGCCCCGAAAAGGATCGGGCTAGAAGATACTAGTTGGGCTCCCACCTGAACTTCAGGGCTTTCTGAAACCCCTCTTAAGTACGGTATCTCGTAGGCTCCCGTAGCGTATCCGTATAGCCAAACAGCGAGAAAGCCGCCGAGAAAGACCACTAGTGCACCGCGAGCGGAACCGCGGTTTCGAGTTCTGGCCGGAATAGCTCTCTGATCATAGTCCGGGACCTGAACTGGGTCTTGAATCTCAACAGCCTCTCTTACTTGTCCTTCTTGAGGATGCGCATATTTCGTCAAGCTGTTCAGAATATCATTCCTTGTGACGTTGGCCTCGCGAGGCTTGGCAGGACCTTCAGGTTGCTTGGTCTGACCGGAAAAACTGAATCGGTGCCTTGGCCTCGGGGGTTTTTTCGAATCCGACCCCAAATTTACCTGTCCCCCATACTATCTAGGCTCCGCTTCGATTTGGGCGTAGACGTACTGTCGAGCCCTCGGATTCGGACAGACGCAACCTGTCGTCTCATGCCACCTTCGGACTGTCCGTTTCGGGACCCAAAGTCCATAGAAATCGACGTTTCCACGCCCCTTCATCTTTCCTGTTCAATAATGAAGAACATGAAACCCGTTAAATCCATGGTCAGCTAGGCTGAGCCCCAATAATGTCCAAACGAGACTCGGTCAAATTTCCAAGGATCAACCTGATCTCCCTCCTAGCTGGAGCTCTCGCACTTGCCAGCCTATTTCTCCCATGGTGGGGCCTAGACGCGTCGGGTTTCGGTTCCTCTGTATCTCCCCGCTGGACCCTCTGGAACGGGCCCTCAACGGATAGTATCTTCAGAGGTTCAACACAGCCCTACCCGACACTGACCTCGGCAAGCCCGATTATCGGGGCCCTCGTAGTTATCTCAGCTCTACTGGCCCTAGCTGGAAGCTTCACTAGGAATATTCGACCGCTGATTGGCAGCTTCATTCTTAGCGTTCTGACCCCTAATCATCCCAACTTTCCAAGTCCACGAACTAAGCCCAAGCCCAAGCTCCGAGACCAGTCTTGAACTAAAGAGCAAGTTCTGAACGAAGAAAAAGCTCGCTCCCTCGACTTGGCGCTAATCCATTGTCTGCGAAACATCCAGGCGCCCAAGAATTAGTGTTCTTAGGTACGGGTGGAGCAGATTGCACTCCCCGCGTCGGATGCTTGTGCGAGATATGCGCGGAAGCACGTCAAAAAAAGGGACGATATGCACGCAACGGACCCAGTGTTTTCTTCACTGGTGCTGATTTGCTGTTTGACACTCCGGAAGATGTCGCCCACAGTTTAGAGAGGGAGGAGCTTCATCACGTGTCCAATCTCGTCTATAGTCACTGGCATCCCGATCATACAATGGGTCGTCGGGTTCTAGAACAGCTCAATCTGAATCTTCGAAAGAGAACGAAAACGACCACCAATGTTTGGCTACCGTCTTGGGTCCGCGATGACTTCCGAAAAAAGCTGGGCCTAGAGGACCATTTCCAGTTCTTTGAGAAAATGGAAATCGTAAAGATTCACGAGCTTGCTGAGGGCGAAGCAGTCAAGCTCGGCGATGCAACAGTGAAGGCGTTCCGTATGACTCAGCCCGGACTTGCATCATACCTAGTGCAACACGGTGGGAAACGAGTGGTACTCGCCCTTGATGAGATCAAGGATTGGAATCCTGGAGGCGAGCTGCTAGCGCCGGACGTGTTGGTCCTTGAAACTGGCTGGTTCGAACATGACAAGCAAGGAGAGCAGATAATCCCGACCGGGCACTGGATTCGCCGGTCAGAAGCCTCCTTCGAAGAGACGTTGGACTTGATTCAGAAGATCAACCCGCGGCTCGCTATTGCGACGCATATTGAAGAGTTGAATGGCCGCTCCTACGCTGACTATTTTGAACTTGAGAAGACGTACAAGAAATACCGATTGCGTTTTGCCTACGATGGGTTTCGAGTTTCAATTTGATGAGAAGCCCCGGACCGTTAATCCGGGAACAAGCAAGAGCCGAGAGAAATAATGGAACCTTAACATAACGCCCGCCAGTTCGAGGATGCCATGTCCGGACAGAGGACTCTCTCCCTTGAGATGAGAGAGTTTGACCCCACCGACTATCAAAGACTCTTGGAAATCTACAACGCAAACTATCCGGAGTACACTCGCAGCATTAACGAATGGCGCTCTAGAGATGAAAGCGTGGACAGGTCGAAGTATCATCTGCAAAGATACGCGTTTCTCGAGAACAACGCCGTAGTCGGATTTGGTGATGTGTCCCATGTCACGGACATGTTTCATCCACGGAAATTCTGGATTAACATCTTTGTCGATCCACCTGTACGGGGAAGAGGAATTGGGAGCGCAATCTATGCGAAGCTGAATGGGGAGCTCGGGAAGCTGAATGCCATCGCGGCCTGGGCTGGAAGCACCGAGAAGCTGCCTCGGCTCACAGAGTTCTATCAGAGGCGAGGTTTCGAGGAGAAAATGAAAGCCTGGGAATCACGGCTCGGAGTCTCTTACCTGAAGCGTACATGATTGCAAGGGACGGTCCCAAGTTTGTCGGACTGAGCACCGTCTGGCGTCTCGACAAGGAGCCTACAGGCCTCGTCCAGGGAAACACTGGGGTTAGACGAGAATATCGTGGCAGAGGCATAGCGGTCACGTTGAAGTTGAAAGTCATCGATTTCGCAAGACGGAATGGCTACGTGAAGTTGAAGACATGGAACGCGTCCAGTAATGCCCCGATGCTGGCGGTCAACACGAAGCTGGGCTTCAAACGGGAAGTTAGCTGGATAACCTTAGAAAAAGCCCTCGCCTGATATACTGCCTCGCAGCGCTCCAAGAGCCCATTTCTCACGCCCTTCGTACTCTTGAAAGTAGTTCAGGTGTCAAGAGGAAACAAGTCACTTCGGGGCTGGGGCTCTGGTAACGACCGACAAATTGGCTAACCCCGTCTGCCTTGTATGGAATATTGAGGCAGGGAATGCAAGACTTGGCAACTTGGGAAGAGCCGCGAGAGCTGGACACTGACAACGAGGCAGTCGTCAGCCTCTACGATGGCATCAAGAAAATACTGGAAAAGCAGCCGAAACCAAAGGCCAAGCAAAACTCGGCCATCCCTAGAGAAGCAAGACACATCTTACGCTGTGGCCGAATTCTGAAAGTGGACATCGAACGGAAACTCGTCATTATTACTGTAATGAAGACAGACGGCGAACTTCACCAGCTCCGAATAGAAGCCAACCAAGACTGACTGTACACCAGGTCAAGTCTGCGGTAGTCTCGCAGTCCTCCGTTTCTCCCTCTCCTGCGACACGAGGTCGAGTCGCTAAGACCCCGTACCCCAGAGAGAACATTTGTTGTCTCGCGGGTATTCTGGCCGAGTCTCGTGATTCAGAGCTTGGACTGGGCTTCGATGCCTGGACGGAACTCGGGGTTTCATCGCCCTGTCACGAACGGTTTCCCGGGCAATCCACGGAAGGGCTTCCAGAATCGAGATCAGGGCAGAAAATGGGCGATTCAAGACGCACAATTCTTTCCATGTCACTGTCACGCGTTGATTCTAACTCGGTATTCTCCGAAAGCCTCTCTCAGAGCGTCGCTGATCTCGCCCACGGTGCAATTGGAACGGACTGCGCCTAGGATATCGTCTACAAGATTCTGTTGATGTTTTGCAGACCGGGAGAGGCGTCCGAGAGCATTCTTGACCTGGGTCGTGTTTCTCGATGCTTTCATCTTCTTCAACTGCCTGACTTGAGCCTTCTCAAGTTTGGGATCGATGCGCTGGATCTTCGGCTCGCTACTTCCTTCGGTAAACTTGTTGACTCCCACGATGATCGTTCGGCCTTCGTCGACGGATTTCTGGAACCTGTAGGCGCTTTCCTGTATCTCGCGATGGACAAATCCGGACTCTATCGCTTTTCGCGCTCCGCCTAAATCCTCCACTCTCTCTAAGAGACCTGTTGCTTTGGCCTCAAGGTTTCTTGTCAAGTATTCCAGATAGTAGCTTCCGGCCAACGGATCAGCCGTCTTTGTCACCCCAGATTCGTTCGCGATGATTTGCTGGGTCCTCAGTGCAATTCGCACAGACTCTTCAGTAGGTAGAGACAGTGCCTCGTCCCTAGAATTTGTATGGAGAGACTGTGTTCCACCCAGAACTCCTGCAAGGGCTTGGATTGCGACTCGAACGATGTTGTTGTTAGGCTGCTGCGCAGTCAAAGTCTCGCCACTCGTCTGGGTGTGAAATCGTAGCTTACACGATTCAGGGTCTCGGGCTTTGAAACGGCCCTTCATTATGCGGGCCCAGATTCTACGCGCAGCTCTGAATTTCGCGATCTCCTCCAAGAAATCATTCCTGCAGGCAAAGAAGAACGAGAGTTGCGGCGCAAACTGGTCGATCCTGAGCCCTCGTTCAAGAGCCGCCTTAACGTATTCGATTGCGTTTGCAAAACAGAATCCCAATTCCTGAACCGCGTCTGCGCC
>VBBE01000104.1 GCA_005884605.1 Candidatus Bathyarchaeota archaeon | reverse complement strand
TGACCAACGTCAGCTTCAACCCTGTCTCCTCAACGATCCCCTCAGGTGTCATCCATCTCTCAAGGCCCCAAAGAATCCTGTCCAGCTTCTCATAGCTAAGCCCCAACTCTTTCTCCGCTGTCTGACCGGGCCAAAGCTCAGGGCTGGAAGCTTTCACCCGGATCCGCTCTGGGATGCCTAAGTATCTAGCTAGGTTACGGATGGACGTTTTGTAGAGATCTGCCAGTGGCAGTATGTCGGAGGCTCCATCGCCGAACTTTGTGAAGTAGCCTAGCATGATCTCACTCTTGTCGCCGGTTCCCACTACCAGACCACGCTCGGTGTTTGCATAGTAGTAGAGGACCATTGCGCGAAGTCGCGCTTTGATGTTCCCCCAGGGAATTCCCTTCGTCATATTTCCGTCTAGAGCGTTCCGAGAGGCTTGGACGATCGGTGTGATGTCGATTAGCTTGAAGCGTATTCTGTGCTTCGATGCCACAAGTCTTGCATCGTCCACAGCCCGATCATTCCTCGTCTCACTCTCCGGAAGACTTATCCCGAGAACCCGCTGGCCCCCGAGAGCACGTGCACACAGCACCGCAGCAACACTAGAATCCAGACCACCAGACATGCCAAGGACCAGGCAGCGGGCACCCGCTTCTTCCATGTGAGTTGTAAGAAATCGTTCAAGCCGACTTACCGTCTCTTCTGGGTCCCGAATGGCGAAGGGATCATCGCCATACCTAGAGGACATGGTGTCCTCGACGTTCAAGCCAGTGTAATAAGCAGGGAGGCCTGGCCTAGCTGATGATACGTGAGACGCGGTCTTCTGAAGCGAGGTTCTTGAACAATGGAAGCATCCGGTCCATCGTCACCCACCGCTCACTCGCGAACGAAGCCTCGCTCGCCGCTTCCTGAACGATGTTCTTTAGATCCCTAGGCGTCACAACATACTGCTCGCGAACCGTAACCCCTCGTTCAGGGATCGATGCCTCGTACAACTGTTTCCTAGACCGAATCGTCCTCCAGATATCCGCGAAGGCCTCATCAGTCAATCCTCCACGATAGTTCGAGACCGACGGATCTAGCTCGACTTTGGAGCAGTAAAAGTCCAACAACCTCTTCACTTCGTCCATCGTTCTTGGCGGTGGAACGTAGATGATACGTTTGATTCGATCCAGAAGAGCTTGATCTATAACGCTGGGATAGTTGGTAGCGAATATCACTGACACGTTTCTGTTGACGTGGAACCCCTCTCCCAACTCGGTAAGGATCTGGTTGAGCATTCCTTGAACATCCCTTCCCGCGTCAGTCGTCGCCTCCATCCTCGCACGTCCAATGGCATCAGCCTCATCGATGAAGAGGACAGTAGGAGCGGATTCTCGAGCGAGCTTGAAGACCTCTTTGACGTTCTTCGCCGACTCGCCCAGCCATTTTGACACAATCTCGTAGCTCTCGATCTTTAGGAAGCTGGTCTCTTGACCCCTCTGACCGATCGTCCCTGCAACAGCTTTCGCCATGTAGGTCTTGCCGGTCCCTGGTGGACCGAACAGGAGAATGGATCCGGCCTCTTCCAGCATCCTTGGGTCCCGGATTATCTGCTCGCGTCGAGCTCGGACTTGAGGGTCGAGTATCCACTCCACCGCTTGCCGCAGACTATGCAACTCTTTTTCCAAGCCGACAACGTCTTCGTAGAAGACCTTGGGCGATTTTTCCACTTGATATTCTAATAGCGAGCGCTCGCGCAACCGATCGATAACGTCGACGATAACACCTTTCGTGGGAGAGAGGACCGCGTCCACGTCGGTTGACACTTTTTCCCTTATCTCGGGAGGTATGCTAACCTGAAATGCTTGGCCGCCTGATAACCGAACCAGCGCCATGTCACCCTTGACCTCTTCTATGGTCCCGATGGGACGCATACCTTGCTTGAGCTCTTCCATCAGATTGTGGTATCTGCGAAGCTCAGTCTGAAGATACTCTATCTGCCTCTCCTTTCTAGTCAGTTCCCTTTCAAGGTCAAGTGCAGGAGGAAATTCTGGCGAGTTCTGCTCGGCCATGCAGCTTCTGTACTACGATAGCCCTTCGGGGAATAAATAGATATGGGCTTGCCCAGGCCGCCACCTTTGTGGCCTTTCACGTAGAGACCAAATTGGAGACTCAACAAAGGTTCCGTTTTCAAAAACGTGAAAATGGGCGGACAATTCAAGGCTGGAAGTGAGTGATCTGTCGGAAAAATCAAGAACGCGATTTGGGCCTAGGTCCCAACCATAGTGCCGACGTTCGGCCTCTTTCGCAGAAACCCGAAACGCGGAAGCTGAAGCTGAATCCCTATCCCGCTTATGATATCGAACCGTACTAGTCGTGGAATAATCTGGCGGCGATCCATTTTCCTGACGAGCAAGTATCGACGTAGCACCTGGTGCTCTTCCACCATTCGTAGCTCTACCACGCCGTCCACGAGACTCTCAACCTTGTGGAACAGTTCCGGTTGCACACTTCCCGTTGAGAGGGTGGCTATCATTTTTCCTCCAACCTTCTTGACTTTCGCAGCAATACTCTGGATGAAACTGACAGCATGTTTCGGCTCAGCTTCGCTGAATATTGGCATCAATGAATCAATTATTATGGTCACTTGGTGATTACCCATCTTTTCCATGACAGAAGTCAAATGGATGCTAACATTAGTCAGGTCGAACGGCTGCGGAACCACTCCCTCAGTAACTCCAGCGGTAGCGGAATAGCAATCCATAATGCCCAGTTTGTTCATCAACTGGTATTTCCTAGGGTCCCAGCCAAACTGGCTCATTCTCTCGAGAATGTTCGAAGGAAACGTATCGTATGTGACAATGATACATGGTCTCGATCTCTGGAGCTCTTCGTAGAGGATCTGCTGTGCAAGAGTCGTCTTGCCACTACCTGGGTCGCCTGTGATGAGGACAGAGGAGGAGTCGGGCAGACTGCCCCCTATGAGCGCGTAAAATCCCTTGAAGGGCGCGGATCTAGTCTCCAGTTGTGAGTTCACCTAGGCAAGTTAATCGTCGAAAGCTACTGTTTTCCGTCAGGGCCGTTCGGGCGTATGAATGGGAATTGTAACCTATCCGCCCATCAAGGAGTGACCAAGCTCGTGAGGAGGTGAGATTACAGTCCCAGACGCCCATTTAGTCGATTTCGTTGACTTCTGTCATACAGAGCACCGAGCGAAAGAGCGGGACTACAATCAGTCTAGCTCGTTTTCAAAATGGCTAGTTCCAACTTTCAGGCGGGAATGCAGCTCCAGCAGATTCATCAAAGTCACAATGTCGTCGAGGTCCTCGGCCATATCGTTCTGTTCGGGGTTTCCCCTTCCATGCCGGCCCGACGCATCCGGTTTCCAATCAGCTGCTCTGCTAGTATAAGGATGGGACACCACAGTTGTCGCTGGGTGCTCTCTAGGGTCTTGTACCCGCATATCGAGCACCGCTTGGACGTGTTCCTAGCAGGAACATAGATTACCTTCACTCCTTCCCATCGTGCCTTGTACTCTATCTGTCGCTGCAGCTCTCCAAAGCTCCAGCTGTTCATCCTCGCTCGATAGCTTCTGGACTGTCTGTTACCTCTACGATAGAGTCTTCGAATCCCAGTCAGCCTCTCCATGACTATCCCATGTTGTCTGGTCTTCGCATCCTCAACTATTCTCTTGGACACGTTGTGGAGTAGTGGCTGTACACGATTCCGCTGCTTCTCTCCGTACTTGGAGAAGACCCGCGCTCTTATCCGGGTATCGTTTCTTTTCAATCGGCCTTTGACAAACCTGTAGGTAGACTTGATCCCGGTTGCTTTTGACAGGTCGAATGTTTTGACTGTCCCGTCGGTTGATGCGGTTGTCACATTGTCCAGGTTACGATCTACCCCGACATATCCTTCTGGTCTGATCTCAGCCGTCCCTATCGAGTAGGCTATGCTGACCGAGGCTGGGGTCACCGTTACCGAGCGAACGTTGAGCCCTGAGAGGACCCTGAGCGTGTGATTGTTCAGTTTTAGATAGACATACTTTCGTGGTTTGACTGGTAGTCTGAGAAGGTCGTCTGTTATCTCGAACCCGTAGCATGTGGTCAGCATCAGCTTCTTAGCATACGGAACCCTTGTCCGAGGATTCTTCCTCTTGGCCTTCCGATAGTTGCGGAGTATCCCTGTGGCCGCGCTGATCGCGCAGAGCCTATAGTAGCTGAGATTGTCGCGGCTGAGACGATGATACGACCTCAACGATAGAGTCTTGAGACTGGAAACATTCTCTTCTATTCCGATAGCGATGCAGACGTTCACCATACATCTGAACTCGTCTAGAAGCCATAGAAGATTGGCTGGCGTCTGATGCTTCTGTCTCACCATCTTCACCGCCTGCATCTGGATATGCCCAGGTGGACAAACAGTTTTCTATTCGAATATTGCGGAGAGGATGGCGAATATAACCAGAGCTATGCGTCATCAGGGAGAGTGAACCAACACTCTCAATCCGGCGAAGAGTTAACAGTGCCTCATTCTCCTGTGCATTGGTCTGCACCAACACGAAATTACGCGAACGGAAGACAGAAAAAAGAGGTGATAGAAAACTAGATCTTTGGAGGAGGCGGCGATCTTCGCACCTTGATCGCCAATAGGATTAGGAATAGTGCCACGCCGAATATTGTCAAGAGTACGATTGCTGAGACGACGGGAGCAGAAGTGGTACCACCTACGTTTAGTGTTACAGTGCTGATCGGAGCGACCGAGGCGTCTTCCGACCATGTTCCCTGGTCTTGACCCTGGTAGATTACGTGCGCTGAATATGGCCCGATGGGAATATCGCCGAGTTGAACTGTTCCCTGGGCGTCGGTTGTGAATGCTCTGCTTGTTGCGTTCGCGAAGGTGATAGTTACTGAGGCACCTTGAATCGGATTGTTCAGCTTATCGACAACTTTGACAGATGCCGCGTATGCGTTCACCTTTACAACAGCGGAGCCTGAGCCGGTTGTGAGGTCAAGGGGGACGGGGGCAGACAAAGCTCCTTGGTATCCCTCCCAAGTCGCCGACGTGACCGTCCAAGAGGTGGCGGCTAGCCATTGACCAGAATAGGCCGAGGTTGTAACACTCGAACCTGCGCTCGACAATACGACAGAAGTTGGACTCGGAACCAATGATTGCCCCGCGGCATCTTTGAAAGTCAAAGTATACTGGAACTGCTTATCAAACTTGGCCGTAAACGCCCCTCCATCCGATGATGCTGTGTAATTATAGAGCATTATCGGAGTTTGCATCATCAGGGTAGGGGTCCACTGCAAACTAGAATGGACCCATTCATTCCAGAGATAACGGGCTCCGGACGGTGCTGAAAATGTTGTGTTCACCATGGTCAGTGTGTGTCGAGTATTGTTCGCGAAAAGGAACGTGTGCGGTAAAGCATAGACTGGGCTAGTAATGTTGTCAAGCTCAACGTACACTGTCCCTTCTGCAGTGGGCACAGTTGTGTCTGCTGTGAGACGGCAGTTACTGATACACCCACTGGTCGCATGCACGTTGACCAGGAAGAGCGGAACAGTCGTGATTGCTAGTGCCAGAATTAACAATGAGGCACGAGCCGTCTTCTTCAACAAAGATGCCCACTAACGGTGGAGGAAAACGGAACCCTGTGCCTTAGGGCATCTTTAACCACAGTCAAATAGTGTTGGGTACAAGAAGGCTTTTGAACTCTGGTGATAGGCGAGCAGGTTCAAGCGATACTCTCGAGAGCACTGTGCCGTGTTATGCTGAGACAATGTATCGCTGTTCTCGAAGCCCAACAGTCATCCTGAGCATCATACCGAACTCGAGTCCTGCGGATACTGATGATTCTCAGGGGTCTCGAAGACGACTAGCTCCGACCGGAATAGAAAGTTACATATTGCAGCAGGAGCATAGGTTGTTCAACTTTGGAACTTGGAGATCTTGAGGCGGCTGTCCTCGGGACAGTTGTCCGGCTTGGAAACGCTTCTGCCCGCCAAGTTGCCCAGGATCTTCATTCTACGCGCGGACTCGCCTACACTACAATCAGCACAACACTTGACCGCCTTTACAAAAAGGGGATCTTAGCGCGAGATGAGGCTGTTGGCAGAGGAGGATCCAGATACGTGTATCGCCTTCACTCGGAGGACAAGGTCAAAGGTCGAGTCGTGAAAGGATTCGTTGACAGGTTGCTCACCGCCTTTGGGCCCAGCATAATCTCGACTTTGCATAACTACATGGACGAGATTCCAAAGGAGGACCTGAAGAAGCTGGAAGAAAAAGTGCGTAGGGAGTCCGGGCAACGATAAGCCTGGAACTGTACTCGGTCTACTTCCTTTCGACCCCGACCCTGGGAATTGTAGCAACAGTTCTGATAGTCCAAATTGCTTCCTATATCGCCTACCGATCAAGTGTGGGAAACCCGTCGCGCAGATCCAGCCTCCTATATCCGATACTATCCTCTTCTGTTTTCTTCTGGTCGTTTCTTGGAACTAGCCTTGTAGTGTGCACACTCTTCCTCAACATGTACGAGTGGCAACCACAACGTGTCACCGAGCTAGTGCTCGGGAGTTCGCTAGTTGCATCAATCGGAATCGCCTCGCTCATGTCCCTCCTTGCTCGAAGATACGCGTTCCCTAGAATGCTTGGGGGAATGATCGCAGGAACATTCTCGGGCTCTAGATTGAGCGAAACATGCGCGGAGCTATGCAACAAGATGGGTATCAAAGGAGTTGACCTTAGAGAAGCTACGGTCGGAAATGCGTTTTCTTTGGACAATGGGGGTTGGAGGGTCGTTGCTGTATCTCCCGAGCTGGTGAGTTCAATGTCACCAGCAGAGGTCGAGGCGGTCATTGCTCACGAGCTCTCTCACTTGAAGAACAAGGATTCTCGAGAGAAGGGACTTGCTAGGCTGGCTAAGTTGGCCTTTGTTTTTGATCCGGTGCTGCATCTTGTTGAGGCTGCGGTCCACAGAGAGCGTGAACTCCTCGCTGACCAGTCATCAGTGGAATACACCCAGAAGCCGTTGGCGCTGGCATCAGCTTTGCTGAAGGTTCATTCAGCCTTCCACGCCCCATTGCCTGGGCCTGGAGCCGGATTGTTTGTGGGTCGAAAGACAAGAGGTCTCTTGAGCAGGTATCCCGACCTTGATCGACGAGTCCAACTACTAATCGACATTGCCCGAGAGATGAACACACAGACGATCCTCGCCTAAGGGGAACGCTCTTTTATAGCATCATCCAGTTTGGAATGCGGACTTGACAGTTCAAATTCAGAAGTTCAAGATGCTGATTGGCGGAGAATGGAAGGACAGCGCAAATGGCGCCGTTTCATCGGTTCTTGATCCTTCGAACGACGACGTTATTGCCGAGGTTCCACGAGCTACGAAACAGGACGCGAAAGCGGCAATCGAGAGTGCGAAGATCGCGCTCGAGTCGGCCGGCTGGGTTGACATCGATCCCAGCAAGAGAGGGCGCCTCCTCACCAAGCTCACGGCTCTAGTCCGGGAGAATTCAGAGCAGTTGGCAAGGCTTGAGACTCTGAGTGAGGGGAAGACTCTCCGAGAATCGAAGGGAGATGTTGCCTGGGCGGCCAGAGCGTTCGAGTACTGGGCAGGATTGGCGGACAAGGTTGAGGGAGAAACCATACCGGTTCCGCCGAGGCGTCTAAATTACACTCTCCGAGAACCGTTAGGCGTAACGGTCCACATTGTTCCCTGGAATTATCCGATCGCGCTTGCTGCCAGAAGTTTGGCACCGGCTATTGCAGCGGGGAACACTGCTGTCATGAAACCGTCTGAGATTACACCCCTTACAGCGATCATGCTGGGAGATCTAGCGTTGAAGGCAGGCATCCCGAAAGGCGTTATCAATATTGTAACTGGATCAGGCGCCGAGGTTGGTGGCGCGCTTGTGTCGGACCCGCAAGTGGACGGGATAGTTTTCACCGGCTCCGCTGAGACGGGAAAGCAAGTAATGGAATCGGGGGCGAAAAACGTTACCAGGGTACTCTTGGAGTTGGGCGGGAAGAACCCGCACATTGTTTTCCCTGACGCCGACTTGGCAAAAGCCGCTAAGAGTGTGAAGGAAGGCATCTTCACCAATGCAGGGCAGATGTGCTGGGCTGGATCCAGGGCGTTCATCCACGAGAGCGTATACGACGGTTTCGTGAAGGACCTCGTGGCCAAGACCCGAGCGATAAAAATCGGTCCGGGCGCAGATGAAACCAGCGAGATGGGACCCTTAGCCTCGAAGTCTCGCCAAGATGTGGTTCTTGGGTTTGTTAAGGACGGTATCGACGAAGGGGCGACTCTACTCTGCGGAGGGAAGAAACCATCTGACACGAGATTGCAGAAAGGAAATTTTGTCGAGCCTACAATCTTCGAGAACGTCAATGGGAAGATGAAAATTGGCTGTGATGAGATTTTCGGACCAGTTCTTAGCATTACCAAGTTCAAGACTGTCGACGAGGTTGTTGCCATGGCCAATGAGACAGATTACGGACTCTACGGTGGAGTCTGGACGAGCAATTTGAAAGTGGCTCATGAGCTCGCGGCTCGTCTCCAGGTTGGTGGACTTGCCGTGAACGAGTATTTGGTGACTTTTCCGCAGACCCCGTTCGGTGGCTACAAGGACAGCGGAATAGGACATGAAAACGGCATACGATCGTTAGAATTCTACACAAGAACCAAGAATGTCTCGATAAACCTGTCATAGGCACCATCGCCAGCTCTGTCATAATCCTCGAGAAAGGTTGCAGACAGGATTCTTACGAAGAATCGCCCATTTTCAGCCCTGATATCCAGTCCGGGAGCCAGTTCCTACAATGCCTAGGAAATCGCTCTTGACGGTGCGTTAAAACCACTAGATTAGCATCGGGCATCTAAGCCCGGACTAAGCCCTGAACCGGGAGACTCGCCCGGAATCAGTGGCAGACAGCGAGAGACCTCTCTGGGGAGGGGGGTCTTGCACAGAGGACATCGAGACGCAGGATTGGTTGAGGGCGCGAAATCCCCTTGCAGAGCTTAGGAACAATGGGGATTCTTTCGAAGCTAGGTAAGCTCGTCCAGTAACGGCGTAATATCGCGGTTGTAGATGTCCTGCTCGACAAAGGGCTTCTCCTTCAAGGCAGGCATTCGAAGAGCCAATTGGTCCTCGAAAGTAGGCACCTCCATCTTGAAGAAAACCCCGATCGGTATCTTGTCCCCCCACTCGAACGATTTCACTAGGGCATTTCCCTTCTTCACGTTAACCTCGTCTGTCGAGGGATCAGCAACCACACCGTTGTATCCTGAGTCTTCCAGCTTGTAGAGCCTAGGCGCTTTGACCGGAAGGTCTTCGCCTCCGTACCACTCTTTCGTGTTGATGTCGTTATAGGTCGGGCATGTCTGCAGAACGTCTACGAACGCGCTTCCTCGATGCTCTATTGCCGCTCGGAGGGTTTGCTTCAAATGTCGAACGTCGAGAGCATAACTTCGCGCAACGAAAGTGTAACCCGAGGCGACGGCCATAGCAATCGGATTTACGCGTTCAATAATGGCGGGTGCAGGCATGGACTTTGTCTTGACACCTTTTGGTAGCGTAGGAGACGCCTGACCTTTCGTCAACCCATAGACCCCGTTATCATAAAGCGCGTATGTGAAATCTAGGTTCCTTCGGCCGGTATTGACGAAGTGGCCTGCGCCTATCCCAAGCCCGTCTCCATCTCCACCCACAGCGACAACAGTCAATCCTGGATTAGAAAGACGCGCACCAGTAGCGATTGGAAGGACACGGCCATGAAGTGTATGGAACCCGTACGCGTTAACAAAGTGCGGAGTCTTGCCTGAGCATCCGATTCCCGAGAAGATCGCCACCCTGTGCGGTTCAAGCTGCATCTCCAAGAGAGTCATCTGGATGGCGTTAATGATTCCGAAGTCTCCGCATCCTGGGCACCAGTCGTTATGAACCTGTGTCCGGTAGGTCTTCAGCTCAAGCATGAGAAACAGTTACCTCTTTGACTCCGTTCTTTATTATGTCTTTGACTCCCTCGTATATCTCGTTCTGGGAAAACGGTCTTCCGTCGAACTTCACAATCGTATTGTCCATCGCAATACCGGTCTTTTCACGGATAAGCCCAGCCATCTGCGCCGAATAATTATTTTCGATCGCGATCTTTCTCCGGGCCTGACCGAGAGCTTCCTGAACGAAGTCAGTTGGGAACGGGTTAACGTATCGCACCTGCAGAAAGTTTGTTTCTATCCCATCGGTCTTGAGGTCTTCCATTCCATCGAGTATCGCGCCCTTCGATGATCCCCAGCCGACAAGCGTGACCGGAGCCGACTTG
>VBBE01000103.1 GCA_005884605.1 Candidatus Bathyarchaeota archaeon | reverse complement strand
GTCTAGAATATTCCCTTTTCCCGTGCTCGCTTTCCCCCCAGCCCTCTCGGTGATGTATCCTATTGGATTTGACTCGAATTGTAAACGGTACTTTCCGTCGGGCGCATCGAGTAATTCGGGATAGGCGAAGAATCCGCCGCTGCATAGTACCTGATTGTAATCACCGACAAACGATCCCCCATATCGAAACTTCAGTTTCCTCCTCTCTAGCCTGTTCGCAAATTCGCGGACCTTCTCCGTCCACTTGTCCCGCGATCCCCCGATCCCGTAGACGGATCCTTTCTGGGGCAGGCGATGTGGCTCTCCGTTCGAGATAAACTTGGAAGCCCCGCTGCCCGTCCCCGCTGGAGCGGCAAGATAAACACCGCTCTTTACCCCAACCACCGCTTCAACGTATGGTCCGTAGAGGAAGTAGAGCGCGGACAAGAGATCGCGGCCTGATGCCGGCAAAGCCTTGTCGTGATAGATTCCGACAATTGTGCCCATGAGGTTGTTCGTCCTGATGTTCGAGGATCCATCTAGAGGGTCTAGGGCAACAGTGTACTCGCCATGATCGGCGCTCATCACTGTCTCCATCTCTTCGGAGGCCACCTGTCTAACCAGTCCGCTCCTAAGGAGCCTCTTGGTTAGAAGCCCGTTAGACCAGACATCAAGCTCTGTCTGTTGCTCCCCGTAGATGTTCACCCCTTCAGTCATTCCTAGGGTTCTAGGTATCTCCCGGACGATCCGTAGGCTTAGTTCAGCGAGAAGGTCGACGAGCTTGCTGAGACTCCGGTCTTCAGTCTCAAGGAGCTCGCGAAGTTTCCGTGCTACCATCGAGGACCTACTTCTTCACTGGGCTACGACAAGCCGCAACGCCTTGTCGACTTCGCGGCCGTTGAATATGATCTCCTTCAGAGCCGATGCCATCTTGAGGGGTTCTTGGTGCTGCCATACGTTTCGTCCAACCGCGAGACCAGCGGCCCCTGCGTCCATCGCTCCCTTGACCTGGCTGAGGAAGGTTTCATCGGTCGGAGCCTTAGGTCCACCCGACATGAAGACTTTGATCAGTCCAGCCGCTTTGACTGCCCAGCTGAAGGTTTCAGGTGACCCAGAGTACTTTATTTTGACCGCGTCAGCCCCAACTTCGAGACCGGCTCTGGCGGCGTAAGAGACGATTTCCGGGCTGGTGTCATTCTTCACAGCCTCACCTCTCGGATAGATCCAGGCGATAGCCGGTATTCCGTCATCGTGAGCTTCTTCCTGAATCTCCCCGAATTCTTGTAGCATCAGACTCTCGTGAGCGCTACCGAGATAGATGGTATAACCCACACCCTTCGCGCCCAGGCTGACCGCCTCCTCCACGCTACAAACCTGAGTTGAGACGGGCTCACCTTTTGGCAGATTGGTCTTTCCGTTGAGTTTTACGATGAGCGGAATTTTCCCGGTATAGTATTTCTCAGCTATGCCTTTGTGTAGAACAAGTCCGGTGAAGTCTCCCTTTGCTGCGATGTCAAGAATGTAGCTTGGATCGATATTCTTATCGTTAAAATCCGCGGAAGGTCCGTGCTCGAATCCCTGGTCATATGCAAGCAGCATCCCTTTCCCGTCTCGGAGAAAATTGTTCATGTTAGCCTTCAAGGATTTATCCAGCCTCAAAATTCCCCCTTCCCCACTTTAAACTAATCCCCGCTCCCAATCTCCGTTCACCCCCAAGGAAACCGTTATCGGACAACGGATATGGCGCGGCTCCATGCCAAGGCGCATTGTGATCATCGGATGCGGAGTCTCCGGCACAACCGCAGCGTTTCACGCACGAAAAATAGACAGAACAGCAGAGATCGTTTTGCTAGGCGACGAGGCACTGCCCGAATACTCGAGGTGCGGCCTCCCCTACGCCTTCAGTCACGTCGTTCCAAGCCTTGAGGCATTGATCGGATATGACGAAGCGTTCTACGAACAAATGAACAGAATCGACCTCCGCCTTGGATGGAAAACAACGAGGATCATAGTGGAGAGGCAGATCGTAGAAGCAGTCAGGGCTAGGGACGGCTCGACCGAGAGCCTTGGGTATGATACTCTAATTCTCACAACGGGAGCACGAGCTAGTACAGTACCGGTTCCCGGAGCCGACCTAAAGGGAGTATTTGCCATCCGAACGATGAATGACGTTCAAAGGCTCACAGATCATCTCACTGAAAATAGCGCTAAGCGTGTAGCAGTTATCGGAGCTGGATTGACGGGATCAGAAATGGCCGAAGCTCTTCTTCAACGGGGCATGGCAGTCCTCGAAGCTGAAATCGTCCCAGAAATTCTACCTGTAATACTCGATCCAGACATGGCCTCAATTATTAGAACGCGAGCGGAGGAATACGGTGTCGAATATCATCTCAATTCGACTCTTGAGGAGATTGTAGGCCGAAATGGTAGGGTTTCGAGTGTCCGCATTTCCGGAGAGGAATACGCTGTCGACGCGGTTATTGTCGCTATCAGGGTGAGGCCGAATACCGAATTAGCCAAGAATGCAGGGATTGTTCTGGGGGAGTCTGGCGGCATCAAGACCGACGAGCGGATGGCGACTTCCGCATCAAACGTGTACGCGGCGGGAGATTGCATAGAGACATATGACCGAATAACTCATCGATACGTATTCTTCCAGCTTGCAACGACAGCGGTTAGACAAGCGCTGGTGGCGGGGACCAACGCAGCAGGGGGTAATGCAAAGTATCCTGGGTCGACGGGCGTGACGACTGTGAAATTGTTCGGACTTGAGGTAGCATCTTTTGGACCCACCACAACAGTTTCGGAAAAATTAGGTATTCACCCTGTATCTGTCAGAGTAACTGGGTCCACTCGACTTCCGTATTATCCTGGCGGTAAAGACCTCACTGTCAAGCTCCTAGCTGACCCCAAGGATGAGCGATTGTTAGGAGCTCAGCTCGTAGGTGAGGAAGGTGTCGCTCTGAGAGCCAATATCGCATCTATGGCTGGGCACTTGGGGATGAGTGTCGAGGAATTCGAGCAGATCGAGACATGTTATTCACCGCCACTTGCTCCGGTATGGGACCCCGTGACGATCGCAGTTCAAGCGTTGTTGCGAAAACTCCGAACCTCTCGAGGAGCAAAACCACGCCCACTTACGACCGTGGAGAACTAGACAGATGCGAGTTCTCGTTTGCGACCCTATTCATCCTGATGGATTGGAAATTCTCCGATCCGCAGGCTTGCAAGTCGATGATCAGGCAGGTATTGACAGAACCAGGCTTGTAGAGTTGATCTCGAATTGCGAGATCGTTATTGTCCGTGGCAGAACGAAGATCGATGCCAGCGTGATTAAGGCGGCAAGAAAACTGAGAATTATCGGTAGAGCAGGAGTGGGACTCGACAACGTGGATGTCGAAGCGGCGAAAGCCGGAGGCATTCAAGTATGGAATACTCCCGGTGCGCCATCAACCAGCGTTGCCGAGCTGACCATTGCTCTGATCTTGTCGTTGCTGAGAAAGATTCCATTAGCAGATCAGGAGATGAAGGCGGGTCGCTGGATCAAGAACCAACTGATGGGCGAGGAGTTGCAAGGCAAAAGGGTCGGCGTCATCGGACGCGCAGGCCGGATAGGGAATGAAGTCTCAAGGATTCTCACGGTGGGTTTCCAGGCAGAAGTTCTCGGCTACGACGTTGTCAAGCCTCGTGGAGTCCCAGGTCTCAGCTATGATTTCACTGAATCTATTGAAGAACTTCTGCAAGAATCCGAGATTGTCACAATACACGTTCCATACACTCCTCAGACTCACCATCTTCTCAACGGCAAACGGCTGGCGATGATGAGACGAGGGTCCTACTTGATCAATACTTCGAGAGGAGACATAGTCGATGGACCAAGTTTGCTAGAATTGCTTCGGCAGGGCCAGCTGGCCGGCGCTGGGCTTGATGTGTTCCATCTTGAACCGCCTGTCGACGAATGGGAGAAAGCATTGGCATCTCTCCCGAACGGTGTTACGGTGGCCACCTGCCACATAGGTGCCCAGACCAACCAGGCACAGCGAAGAGAGAGCGTGGAACTTGCTCGGAAGATAGTATCTGAAGCATCGAAAACCATCGTCCAGCCACCAGAACCCTAGCTTTCCAGAAGATAGTGCGTAGGAATCGCCCGTTTTCAGCCCTGATCCCTGATCTGGGACCACGCCCCTATCCCGCCCCGTGAATCGTTCGGAGATCGCTCTAGATTTCCCGTCTTTTTCCCCTCCCGTCTAAGCCTGGACTGCGCCCTGAATCGCCAGACTCGCCCAGAATCAACACCGGACAGGAAATGGTTTCTGGAAAATAGGGGGTCTTAGCCACCGACCCTCGCGTCACATAAGTGGCTCTATCCTACCCTTGTGAAAGTCTCGGATTCTCGCGACTCCAAACCGCGGCGTCTCGAAGACAACCCACTATTATGGGTAGATTCGGTTAATCAACCGCGGAAACGCTATCGCGTCCCGTATATGGTCGAGTTTGCAGACCCAGGAGACAACTCGTTCCAGGCCGAGTCCGAAGCCTGAATGGGTGACGCTCCCAAACTTTCTCAGATCCAAATACCATTCGTAGCTTTTCGGGTCTAATCCCTCTTCACGAATCCTCGCCAGCAGCGCATCATAATCCTCAATCCTTTGCCCTCCACCAGAGATCTCCCCATAACCTTCTGGAGCCAGACAGTCCACGGACAATGTAACCTCTGGATTCTTGGGATCGGGCATGTGATAGAACGCCTTCGCCTTCTTTGGATAGTGAGTAACAAAGAAAGGCCCGTCAAATTTCGCGGTCAAGAGTTTCTCCTGTTCATATCCGAGATCGTCGCCCCACTTTATCCCGGACTTCTCCTCCCCGATCATCTTGAACGCTTGATCGTAAGTGATTCTTTCGAACGGTGACTTCACCTTCTCGAGATCCTCTGTTTTCCGCTCGAACAGTGCGAGTTCGGTCTTACACCTTTCGACCAGAGTCGCAACGATATGGCTCAGCAATAGCTCTTCAACCTCGATTATACAACTCAGGTCGCACCAAGGCGCCTCAGCTTCCACGTGCCAGTACTCTGTCAAGTGCCTCCTGGTCCGTGACTTCTCTGCTCTGAATGATGGAGCAACGGTGTAGATTCGGCCAACACTCGCGATCAACGCTTCAGCGTACAACTGCCAGCTCTGGGTCAGGTAGGCTTTCTGGTCGAAATATTTCACCTCGAACAAAGTCGCACCACCCTCCACCGCAGCTGAGGTGAGAGTTGGAACATGAACCTCGGTGAAACCATGCTTGTCAAACCAATCACGAACCGCAGAGAGGACGACTGCACGTACCCTCAGAATCGAGCGCATCTTGTCACTTCGAACGAAGAGATGCCGCTGGTCCAAGAGAAACTCGGGACCATGGAACTGCTTCGCTATCGGAAACTCTTCGAGAGCCGGATGCACGACTCTCCCCTCATCTACCTGAATCTCTCGCCCGCCGGGCGCTCGGGGATCAGCTGTCACCTCGCCAAGTAACTCGACACTCGACTCTATTCGAGTCGATTGGAACTCCTCGAAGGTCTTCTCGTCAACCTTCCCCTTTCGTAACGTACACTGAACCACTCCTGAGCCGTCACGCAATAGGAGGAAGATTATTCCACCCCCGGTACGCTTGTTCTGAAGCCATCCTCGAACGCGAACCTGCTTTGCATCAAGGGTCCCGTGCAGAATTTCTTTTACAGTGACGACTTGCTGCATCCCTAGACCCTGCAAAACTCAAGGTTTGACTACCTTCGGATTATTTAAGAATCCCAATGCGACCTTGCGATGGTAAGATATGTCAGAGCTGAGAGAGCGGTCTACAAAGAAGCTGGCAGAGCTGAAAGCCTATCTCGACAAGAAAGTTGTAGAAGACGAGGAAGAAATTAGGACCCTCAGATCCTTCCTCGAAGTAATTGATCTCTTACTCACTGAACGAAGCTATCGAAAAGTCGAAGTTCCGAAAATAATGCCCGAGACTGGCAAGAAACAGGAAGCCCCTCCACAGAGCATTAGGACAATCAGCGGAGTAGTACTTGCCGACATGTACGTTAGTGGACCAAATCTCAGAGTCGTGCCTGGCGAGGGAATGAAATTCGACGCCAACACTCCGCCGTTCCGGCCATTCCTGCTGGGAAAGGTGCTTGAGCCAATGCAGAAGAAGGATGAAGAAGCGGTCCGGAAGGGAGGATTGTCTCCCGATCGAGTTCTCTCATTCGACCTCGACCAACAGGGCAACCTGCTGAAACAGTTGCACGTGAAGAACTATGGCGACGATACTCGTCTCAGCGAGATCAAGAACGCTGGAAACTGAAAGGCTTGTGCCTGTCCACACGACTTGCATTTCGCGATGACGCTGTCGTATATGGTTCCTCCTGACATTCCGAAATCATGATCAACCGGCTCCAATTGGCCTCCGCAATGGCACTGGGTCTTCAAAACCGTTGCATAGGTGGCCTGTATTTCCCGGAAATGCCCTTCAGCGTCGCGGAGCAACTGTTCCTTTAGCTCCAGGTACCTCGAGTCGTTCCCTAGCTCCGGCCTCTCGGTTTCCACCCTTCGAAGGCCATATTCCAGCAAGTACGCCATTGGATTCCCGGATGAGGCCATAAGCTACCTTCGGGGGGGCTTTGAAAGAAGAGATTGGTACCAGTCTTGAACCCTTCAAGTTCTAGAAGATGGCCCTGCGTCTGGAAAAGGTCTGTTTCGACGACGCCTGACAGGTGCATCATGCACATCACTCACAGTCTGATGGTTCAATCCTCCGGCGGGAGAGATCACTGTCACCAATTCGCAGTTTGAAAGTTGTCAAGCGAGTAAACCTTAAGAAATCCCGTTTCCCTCTTGTTTTCGATTTCGGATTCAAAAAGAGGTATGCGAGAAATGTCTGCACGAGGAACCCAAGGAGTGCCTGTACTCATTCTAAAGGAAGGAACCGGACGATCCACAGGCAAGGAAGCCCAGAGGAATAACATAACTGCTGCAAAAGTCGTGGCGGAAACTGTCCGCTCGACCCTCGGACCCCGAGGAATGGACAAGATGCTTGTCAGCTCCATCGGAGACGTAACAATTACCAACGATGGTGCCACTATTATGAAAGAACTTGATGTCCAGCATCCGGCGGCGAAAATGCTTGTCGAAGTCTCGAAGACACAGGATAACGAGGTTGGAGATGGAACCACGACCGCTGTAATCCTATCGGGCGAACTTCTCGAGAAGGCTGAGAAGCTCTTGGACAAGGATGTTCATCCAACCGTCATCGTCGACGGTTACCAGAAGGCCGCGGAAAAAGCGATCGAGATACTCGACAAACTATCTATCCCTATCACCGAAAAGGATGATGCCATCCTCCGACAGGTCGCGACAACATCGATGTATAGTAAGGGCATAGCGGTCGCGAAAGAACACTTTGCCGACATCGCGGTCAAGGCCGTCAAGCAGGTCGCGGAGAAAAGTGATGGTAGACTGAGGGCCGATATTGATCTAATCAAGATTTTGAAAAAGCACGGAAAGAGCCTGGAGGAAACAGAGCTTGTCAAGGGTATTGTAATCGACAAAGAGCTGGCGCACGCTCAGATGCCAAAGACAATAACTGGTGCGCGAATAGCTCTTCTCAATGCTAAACTCGAAGTTGAGAAGACGGAGTTCGACGCGAAGATCAACATCAACAACCCTGACCAGATGCATCTGTTCATCGAGGAGGAGGAAAAGATGCTGGTGGACATGGTGAACCAGATCGAGAAGACTGGAGCGAACATCGTTTTCAGCGAGAAAGGGATCGATGATGTTGCGTTGCACTATCTGGCCAAGAAGGGTATTGGCGCAGTCAAGAACGTGAGCAGTGGCGACCTTGAGAAGCTGTCAAAAGCGACAGGTGCAAGAGTGGTTGCTAGCGTCAAGGACCTTGCAAAAGACGCGTTGGGAGAGGCAAGATCGGTAGAGGAGACCAAGATTGGCGACGACAAGCTCCTGTATGTCCGGGACGCCAAGAACCCGAAGGCTGTCACGATCGTTATCCGGGGAGGAACAGAACATGTCGTGGACGAGGCGGAAAGGTCGCTTCATGACGCACTGTGCGTTGTGAGGAACGCTTTAGAAGACGGCAAGATTGTCGCGGGAGGCGGCGCGCCTGAAGCTGAGCTGGCTAAGCGATTGCGAGAATACGCTGTAAAAGTAGGTGGAAGAGAACAGCTCGCTATCGAGGCGTTCGCAGAATCGCTAGAAACAGTACCGACGACGTTAGCGGAGAACGCTGGGTTCGATCCGATCGATGTTCTTGTCCAGTTGCGTTCGAAGCACGAACGAGCGGGAAGCCCGTGGTTCGGCATCGATGTCTTCTCTGGCGATGTGAAGGATATGAGGAAACTGAACGTTCTCGAACCTCTGCGCGTGAAGCAGCAGGTGATAAAATCGGCGTCTGAAGCCGCATCGATGATTCTGCGAATTGATGATGTGATCGCTTCCAAAGGTGTCGATAAGGGAGCTGGCGGCGGCGGTAAAGACTCTATGCCGCCCGGCGGCGACGAAGACTACTAGCGCGAATCCTACTCCGATTTCGGAGCACCCTTGAACCAGTGCCTGTCAAACCCGAGCCTGCGGTCCTAGACCGTTGAATGGCCCGTCTTCGTTGCCGTGAGGATTCCCCTCGGGTTTCGGGGCGAGAAAGGCGATTCGGCGGGGATAACAAGGCCGAAACGCGCGTCTATCTTCGCTAGGTCCGAATCGCCTGAGGCGAGACTTCGGAGAGAGCCAGGATCAAGATAAGGTCGCTTAGGGGGACCTCGCGGACCGAAGTCGTCCTCAACCACTCCTGCGTCGCGAGAAATCTGCGCTATACCCCCCTCCCCTCAACGATTGATTCCGTGTCTGGCGGTGATAATGGGCGAGAAAGGCTGATCAGGGCACAATCCAGGCTTGAATGGCTAGGCGATTCTAGTGGTCTTGCCGAACGATTAGAGGGAAAATAGGCGACCTCCTCCCACTTCCAAGATCAGGGCTGAAAGTGGGCGATTTCCAACCAGGTCAAGTCTCTTTCATCAGCGGAGCTGGATTCTATTTTGGAGCCGTATTCGAGAATATTGCAACATTCTGCTTGAATTGGATTCTTCCGGTTAACGTCTAGACCTCAGTCAGCTTTTTTCTGACATGATGCAAAATATTTGGTGGAGTCCACACCGAGAACACTCTTACGTATCTAGGAGATGCTGCTGCTCGTATCGTGGTCGCGCTCCCTTGCTCCCGATAACCCTTGATGAAAGCATCAACATACCCTGCAAGCGTTTTGTTGAACGAGAGCCAATAGTGACCTGAATAGAAAAGAAACTCTGCTAGATCCCAAGAATAATCCCCCCTATACCGGGCCTGCTCTAGATCGACGAGGGTCACGTCGCCTTTCTTCTCGACCAGAAAGTTCTCTGGCTTGGTATCTCCCAGCGCAGCTTCAAGCTGGTGAGCGCCAGCCATCAGCTTTCCCGCCTGGTATGCTGCCTCTCGTTCCCTCTGACCGATCTGAGTTCCCCCTGCCATCCTTGGAAGAAGATTTGACAATTGGTCGCCAGAGACATAAGAGAACAGTATTGTCCGAGATTTCTGGTCCGCCCCAAGAATAGACGGAACGGGTATCCCGCGACGCGAGAGCAGGTCGTTGAACGCATATTCGGCCTCCATTCTTCTCTTTCCCGATATCGAGAAGTGCACCGATCCTAGCCCGAAGAGACTCAATGTCACCCACTTCAGAGACACCCAGTTCGTGTAACGTTTAGCGACAAGCTTCTCTCCGTCAACCTTCACCAAGAAAACATCGTTGACGAAACTGCCGATCCGCCGAATCGACACGCGACCGTCGGGACGATACCTCCTAACGATCTTCAGAATGAGATCCATTTCTTCAGTCATTGGCAGCTCTCCGTTGACTTGCCGCCGTTGACACCGGGACCAGTTTTCCTAAATATTGGCCAACAACCCATGGTCCCACTCGGACAGTATTGTCGACGGCTGGAGAAAGTTCACATAACCGACGAAACATTCTCGTCTGTTTTATTGGTACATTCTGTCTCTTTCTCGTCGGCTCGTCGACAGTGCTGGTGTTTCTAGCATCGGCAAGTGGAGTACTGCCTCGGAACACGCAGGTCGGACTTCTTACGTTCGCATTGAGTGCGACGTTGTCAATCGTAATCTCTCTTGTGGGCATTCCTATTGGGTTCACGTTCATGTACTTCTTCGGTGGTGTCGTATCAACGAAGGCGATTAAGCTCTATCTCTTCGTAACGCGAGGGACTCACGTCATAGGTTCTAAGACATCGGAACTCTCGGCGGTGCAAGCTTCACACGGTTTGAAACTGAAGCTTCGCAGACAGATCATGTACTTCGGCTTCATTCTCTCAGTAGTGGTGCCTTTTGCAAGCTATGAAGCCAAACACAAAGACATCCCGTTTTTCTCGCCTCTTGCCCGGACAACCGATATCGTGAGCCTGATTACCCAGGATTTT
>VBBE01000232.1 GCA_005884605.1 Candidatus Bathyarchaeota archaeon | reverse complement strand
TTGTCGACCTCGGCTCCCAGCCGGGCGGCTGGCTGCAGATTGCGCGAGAAGCGGTTGGACCGGAGGGCTTGGTCCTCGGAATAGACATCAAAAAAATCGAACCCCTACCCTATCCGAACGTGAGGCTGATAGAGGCGGACATATACTCTGAAGACTTACCGCGGAGAATAGTCTCAGAGCTAAAGGGACCTGCTGATTTGGTGCTGTCAGATTTGGCACCAACAATCATTGGAGCATGGGATGTGGATCATGCTAGACAAGTAGATCTTGCAAGAGCGGCACTTAGAATAGTGCAGGAGGTTCTCAAGCAAGAGGGAAACGCGTTCATCAAACTCTTTCACGGACCCGAGCTCAGGCGGTTTCAGGACGAAGCTGACGAGTTCTTCGAGAAAAGCAGGTTGTTGAAACCGAAAGCGAGCCGCCCAGAAGCTTCGGAAGTATACTACCTTGGCCTTGGTTTCAAAATGAGGTGGATTCCTCCTGAGCCAAAACCGTGAACATCCTAGAATTGTGTTCGTGACAGGCGCTCCGGGAGTTGGAAAGACGACCCTCATGCAGCGAATCCACGATCATTGCAAGAACAAAGGAGTCAGAGTTGATGGAATGCTTACAAGCGAGGTGAGAAAAGGGGACGAGCGCATCGGGTTCAAGATAACCGACCTTTCTTCAGGCGCTGAAGGTTGGCTCGCCAGAATGGGAGATAGCATTGGCCCAAGAATAGGCAAGTACAGTGTCGATTCAGAAGACCTTGAAGAGATCGGTGTTGGTGCGTTGAAGAGAGCCGCAGAAGGGTCCGCTGATCTAGTTCTCGTTGATGAAATCGGACCCATGGAAATGACGAGTAGCGCTTTCAGAGGCACTTTAGCCAAACTCTTGTCAGCTGGGCGAAGTGTGGTTGCAACGGTCAAGTATGGGTCACATTACCCCGAGATTGAGAGGTCGCCAGGGTTCGCTGAGGCAGTGAGTCTCGAAATTTCGCGCGACAACCGTGAGGAAATGATGCGGAGGATTCTATCGATCGTGGACTCGTGGACGGAACGGAGCTAGCGTTTTTTGCGGGTTTGTGGCGTGGATGATGCTGGTCGTGGTCCCGTGATCGGTCCTCTGGTCATTGCGGGTATCAGAATCGAGGAGGATCGACTTGACCAGCTTAGATCGCTTGGCGTTAAGGATTCGAAGAAACTGTCGCCTGAAACCAGAATGGAACTTTCTATCGAGATTCCGAAGATTGTCGATGAGTATCACATTGTCGAGTTGGAAGCTGGTCATCTGGACTTAGTAGTAAACCGTTCTCCAAAATTCCAAGGACTCAACTTGCTAGAAGCAAAAGCGATGGCTGATGTGATCGAGAGACTGAAGCCTCACGTTGCATATGTCGATGCGTCGGATACTCGGCCTGAGCGATTCAAGAACAACATTCTGGAGCGCCTAAGCTTCAAACCCCGACTGGTCTCCGAACATCACGCGGACGAAAAATATCCGCCCGTCTCGGCCGCGAGCATCCTCGCGAAGGTCCGAAGAGATTCTAGGATCGAGGAGCTAAGGAAAGAATACGGCGAAATTGGATCAGGGTACGCGCACGATCCCATAACCGTCCGGTTTCTCAGCGAGTATTATTTGGCGAATCGAGACTTCCCACCGATCGTAAGGAGATCGTGGAAGACGCTCAGAAACCTTGTCCGAGAAATCAAGGACTTTGAATTGCTCAGATACAGGGTACTTTTGCGCCTGTTCTGTCAATTCCTTTCGCCGTGAACGTTTGTTTCGCTTGTATAAATCATCTCATCGATGTAACTAGATCCATGACGGTTAATTATGGGAAACCCGTGAGGAGCACGGCCTTTCCAACTTGTGAGAAACGACCACCGACTCGCTGATTAGTGGACTCTATTCCAGAACGCGAATTGGGAGAAGACGCTAGCATCGACATCGGTCTCATCGTGGCGGACTAGTGAGGGGTCTCCTGGTCGCTGATCACGTTTCCGCTAAGGTCGAACTTGATCAGTCCCCAGTTACCCTGAACTGAAATCACTGAGCCTCCATTGTCGAAATTTACCCTTAAGATCGCCGTGTCCACATGCTTCGACCAGAGCAAACTACCCTGCAAGTCGAAGTAGAGGAGTGTACCGTTGTATCCCGTGGCCTCAACATCGGCAACAGCGTGTCCTCCGGATACAGCGAGATCCGATGTGCTGCCGAAGATTTCGTCGGGAACAGAGTAATTCCACACTGCGTTTCCCCGATTATCGAACATCACCACCTCACTACCCTCGTTCAAGTGGTTCGGAAAGGCTATGTTCGAGAGGCCGGCCACAACACTAGCTCCATCGTTCAGGATCGCAGCGTCAAAAGCGTCGTATCCCGTGTAGTTCCAGAGGATGCTTCCTTGGTTATTGAGGTATAGCAGCTCTGGCCCGTTTGCTACAATCACTGAGCCGTTGCTGTTGATGTGCACGGAGAATATTTCACGGTTTGACGATACGTTCCATTGTATCTGTCCGTTCCTATCGAACAAATAGACGGCTCCGTAGCCATAGAAGCCTCCTGGACCAGATGATACCTTGTACCCCGCGGCGGCTAGGTATTGACCATCGGCAGAGGATGCTATGCTGCCCAGGATTCTGTTTGTGTGATAGCTCCTCTCTAGCACGCCCGAGTTGCTATAAATGCACCAGGAAATTGTGCCAGTGCCTAGCTCTGGCCGATACAGTTCTCCTGCGGGCACGATGCTGAAGGGGAGATTGGTTGCGCCTTGATTTCCTGAGCCCCAGGGGGGCATGTCGCCGGGGCTCTTCCGAGTGAAGTAAACGCATAGGCATAAACTGAGACGACAAGAGATGCGATGATTACTATTGTGAAGATCCAGAGTTTACGACGGGTGAGAGCTGAGGGAATTCTCACAAGGCCGATCATGCCGTC
>VBBE01000102.1 GCA_005884605.1 Candidatus Bathyarchaeota archaeon | reverse complement strand
CTGAGAGTGTTGTTAGCCCGTCGCCTTCTTCTTGGCCGTATTCTGCGTCGTACAGTTCGATGAAGTCGGTGAACCCGTTTAGCGCCGTCCCGTAGGCGTAGCCTGTCAGGAAGAGGCATACCGAGGGCTCTGACTGGGTGTAGACGCTTCCGTGAATGAAGGCGAGATCATGTCCAACTAGGGAAACCAGTGCATCGTATGCTTGGGCAAACTGGGCGGTGCTAAGTGTGGCGGGTCCTCTATAGAGAAGTAGCGCTCCCTTGGCATGTTTCAAAGGCAGATTTGCCGATGGCGTTCTTAGCGCCTGAATGACGGAGAATTGAAGCGTGTCCCCTGTTCTAAGTGCGAAATTGCAGACAGTGGCGAGGTCCCCTTTCGAGAGAATCTCTAGAATATCTCTCGCTTCGACGTCTTCTGCCCCCGACAACATCTCAGAGAGACTTCTGACAGCGATACTTGCGGTCTCGTCCGTAGTTCTCGTGGCTGTGCTCAGATGGTCTCGATCAAGCCCGTTATCTATGACGATCGTGCAATCGCATGCTTCAACCATTCTCTTGAGCCCCCGTAACGCGATGAACCGACGTTCTCTCTCATGAATGAAGGGAATCGCTACTACCGATACCACTGGACGAACTGGGGTCCGTGATCTTTGAGCGATGATTGGCGCACTTTCCGTGCCTGTACCCCCGCCGAGACCAGTCACAACGATTGTGAAGTCAGAGCCGTCAGTGTAGGATGTGACTCTGTGGGCGGCGGACTGAAACATTCTTTGGTCGTCTCGCCTTGTAACGAATCTTGTGGCTGCTGGGTCAACATTCTGGTCTAGGAAGACCTTGTTTCTTGCTAAGGATCGGGAGAGCTGTCCCCTGTCCGTGTTAACCGCCACGCAACGACTCGGACTGACTCCGCCCCCTATCGCATGACTCAAAAGATTGTTTCCCGCACCCCCTACTCCGACTACGGAGACTCTGAGCGCTGGGTTCGCGAGCCTCTCGTTGGAAGAGATTTCTTCTGCAGACAAAATCGATCAGTATAGTTGGGAATGGAACCGTCATATATCATAGAATGACCACAGCGTATTCAAATCGTAATACGAAATGATAGATTGTCTCCATCATGCTAATAAGTACACATGTTTGCTGCTTGTCGAACTAGTCAAGTCTACGCTTTCTGGATATCCCGTACCTTAGGCAGAGGTGTCAAGTTGCCGGATTTTCACGAAGTTTTACTCCGAGCACTCGGATTGTTCCATTTGAGTGTAAGAGTCTTAGGATGCGACGCCTTCACCTCGTCGATTCTTTCGACAGAAGTGTTGTGCGGAGCACTTCGAAGTCTTTCAGGATCGGAATCGGCTTCCTTTCCAACTCTGATGAACGCCTCAACAAGCTCGTCGAGATCGCGGAGACTCTCAGTTTCTGGTGCTTCGACCATCATCGCCTCCTCCACAATCTGGGGAAAGTATACTGTAGGCGAGTGGAGCCCAAAATCCAGCATCCTCTTGCCGATATCCAACGCTCTGACACCTACCTGCTCAGTGATCTTCTTAGCGCTCAGAACGAACTCGTGCTTCCTCCGCCTACTGAACGGAAGTTCAAACTTGCTGCGCTCGAGAACTTTGGCCAGAACATAGTTCGTGTTCAACACCGCCGTTTCTGCCACTGCCTTGAGCCCCTCAGGGCCCAGGCTTAGGATGTAGGCATAGGCTCTTACCAAGACGCCAATGTTGCCGTGAAATGCAGTGACTTTCCCGACAGACTCGGGAACCTCGTAGTCGAAGAAATATTTCTTTCCGTCAAAACCAACCAGTGGGACGGGCAGGAATCGTTCGAGATCCTTTCTAACGCCTACCGGTCCGGCGCCCGGTCCACCGCCACCATGGGGAGTTGCAAAGGTCTTGTGTAAATTGAGATGAACGATATCGAATCCCATGTCCCCCGGCCGAACCTTCCCCAGAATCGCGTTGAAGTTCGCCCCATCGTAGTAGAGCAGACCACCCGCGTCATGGACGGTCTCTGCAATCTGGAGAACATTCTTCTCGAAAATACCTAGCGTGTTCGGATTCGTGATCATCAGACCCGCGGTCCTGGGCCCTGCTACCTGCCGGAGAGCCTCAAGGTCCACCGTGCCCTCGCTGTTCGAGGGAACGACAACAACGTTGAATCCGGCCATCGCTGCACTGGCGGGGTTTGTTCCGTGGGCAGAATCCGGGATTATCATTTCACGCCTCCTCTCTAATTCTCCCTTCGACTTGTGATAGGCGCGCATGACTAGAGCCCCAAGATATTCTCCCGCGGCGCCAGCGACAGGCTGGAGCGACATTCGGCTCATTCCTGTGATTTCTGCAAGGAACCCGTCCAACCGGTACAATAGTGCCAGGATGCCCTGCACCGTCGACTCGTCTTGCTCGGGATGTATCTTCTCCAGTTTCGGATTCTGGGCAATGGCTTCAGAGACTTTCGGATTGTACTTCATCGTGCAACTCCCGAGAGGATAGATTCCAAGATCTACCGCAAAGTTCTCCTGCGAGAGACGCGTATAGTGGCGAACCACTTCAGGCTCCGAAACCTCCGGCAGTGGAGGCAGCCCATTTCTCAGAAGGGCTTTTGGAACGTTATTCCAGGGATCATGCCCGACGACCTTCCGTTCGATGTCGCTGGCTTTTGTTGGAGTGTGGCCTTTTTTGCCCAAAGCCGATCTCTCTAAGAGTAGCGGTTCGTCCCATTTTGCTTGGTGGAACAACTTCTACGCCTCTAGAAGTTTTTCGATGAGGAGCCGAAGCTTGTCAATGGCTTCGGTGCTATGGACTTCTGTCACGCAGTAAAGCGCACTCTCACCCATTTCGGGGAAGTCCTTCACGAGGCTCTTACCCCCATGAACTCCATGGCTGAGCAGTGACTTGTTCAATCTGGCAAGGGTTCCCTTCGCGCCTTCGAACGAAACAACAAACTCTTGATAGTGCGGACCACTGAAACGGGGCACTACGACGCCTGTTATCTCGCCGAGCATCTTGATCGCGTAGCTCGTCTTGACGAGAATGTTCTCGAACAGCTGGCGAAGACCTTGAGGACCGAGGAGGGAAAGATAGACAGCTGCTCCTATTGCAAACAGAGCCTCATTTGTGCAGATGTTAGATGTAGCCTTCTCCCGGCGGATGTGCTGTTCCCTGGTCTGAAGGACCATGCTGAATGCTCTCTCCTTTCCATCGAGAGTTGTAGTCATGCCGATCAGTCGGCCCGGTAGTTAACGAATCAAATTCTCTCCCCGACACCCTATTATCCCCAGTGCAGGTCCCCCGAAGTTCATCTCGGTCGATATCGACTGGCCCTCTGCTATCACGATGTCTGCTCCATACTCTCCTGGAGGTTTCAATCCTCCCAGCGATACGGGATCAAAGCCCACAATCGACAGAGTCCCCTTCGCATGACACATCGAGGGAACGTTAGCGACCTCTGGATCCAGGACGCCAAAGAACGAGGGAACCTCGCAATATACCGCAGCAGTGTCCCGATCGATTTTGGCTTGCAGGTCGCCTTTTTCCAGGCCCCCTGTCTCTCTGTCGTATCTGAAAGTCTCGATTCCGATGCCTGCTGGTTCCGTGTAGTTTTTCAAAACAGAGAACTTTCCAGGATGCAAACCTTCGGGCACCAGGATCCTCTTCCTTCCCGTCGCTCTAGACGCCATCCTAGCAGCTTCGCCCAGACCTGTCGACCCATCGTACAGGGAGGAGTTGACAGCGTCCATCTGGGTAAGGTCAGCGATCATGGACTGGAATTCGAATAAGGACTGGAGGAGTCCTTGGGAGATTTCTGCCTGATAGGGAGTGTAAGAGGTCTGGAATTCGGTCCTTGCGAGTATAGCCTTGACCGCCGCGGGAAGATAATGATTGTAAAGGCCTGCCCCGAGGAAGACTGGCATATCACTCGCCGATTTGTTCTCGGCTAGCATTTGATCTATGTGACCTTTGACCTCCTGCTCTGAAGGCAGCCAGTCCACCTTCAATCCATTGTTTGTTCGAACCTGACTTGGAATGTCAGAATATAGCTCGTCTATGGAGGCGACGCCGATCGCCTCGAGCATGATTTTTCGAATCGGCGCACCTGCGTTGGGGAGAAAGGGATGGTCGAATGTCGCCAACGGGATTCTCATCGCGGTCGGGTTCCGACTACTGATAATCCTTCGCCCGAGGAAATCATTTCTTTTATAATCGGTTCCGATGAGCCAGCACTCATGCTTCCTAGCGGGTGGGAGGTTACCACTGCCATCCTACTTGCGATAGTATCTTTTCCAGTCTCCCTAGTTCTCACTCGCTCCTTCATGAAAATCAACGCAGAGAAAGGAATTGTCGGAATAGACGTCCACAAATTGAACAAGCCAAAAATCCCAGAGATGTGTGGCGCATCAATACCGATCACGTTGATACTCCTGTCAACAGCGTACGTTATCATCGGCGGTGGAAACGGGCTCGTGATGCTCGCCTTTTCCCTGGTCGTTGGGTCCGCAGCGGTCGTAGGGGCACTAGATGATCGGCTAAAGATGAGGGGTATCTACAAACCTCTTCTCACTCTTCTCTGTGGTATGCCAATAGTAGCCCTCGGATTGCTCTACCCTAATCAAGTGTACAACCCCACGCTCCAAGTTCCTATATTCGGAAGCTTCCATTTGCCGGTCATCTATCTGTTGAGCATACCGGTCGCCATCTCAGTGACCTCGAACACGGCCAACATGCTTGACCCCCTGAATGGAACCATGGCTGGGGGCGTCGCGATAATCTCTGCGGCCCTGCTTATAGGGGTCCTTATCACGGACCCCGCTCCAAGCTCAGTCTTCCTTTACGCCTCTCTGCTCTTCGCCGCTTTGGGTTTCTTCTACTTCAACCGGTATCCGTCCAGAGCCTTCGCTGGGAACGTGGGACAACTCTCAGTTGGAGCGGCGCTAGGCGCGCTCGCCATATTGAGCAGGAGTGAAATAGCGAGCATAGTTGCCATGTTTCCCAACATCCAGAATTCCTTCTTCTTCCTCTCAAAGATCAAAAGGTTCACCGAGCACAGAGCGCTGACCGCGAAACCAACAAGATTGCTCGACGATGGCCGTCTTGCCTCGTCATCAGATCCCAAAGCACCGCTGACTCTTGTTAGGACCCTGCTGGTTGGTCGACCGGCCAAGGAGTCTGAGATCGTATCGACGATATTTGGACTCTACCTAATCTCCGCAACGCTAGCATTGATCACGATGATTCTGATAGGGTGAAAAAAACTGAACCAGCGAGCTACTGCCTTGCAGCTCATCGTATTCGTTACCCAGTGGGGGCTGATGATAGTCGGATTTGGAATCCTCGCTTTACTCGTAGCGCCTCTTCGTCTACAGTTAGACCCAAGCCTCGGCCGCTATTTTGACGCTGGTGCGAAAGCTATGATAGCCTTGGTTCTGTCGACGTCCTGGCTCTTCATCTGGGATCGACAAGTGCGCCTCTACTTCTACAGGAAGAGAGAAGGTGCCGCAGAACCTGTCTAGGAGTAGTCTTGCGCCCGCCATTTCCCGTCTTCCACCATTGTGAACCCCATGTCAGTATTCTTGGTGAACCACAGGTTCGCAGGCAATGCGTTCAGGGTCTTGCTCGGAGGAATCTTCTCGCCCAGACATATCCTTGCGGCTAGCCATGGAAAATTCCACTCTGGATGACCCAGTTTCAAAGACGCCAAGGTGAGATAGTGAACGTTGGTCGTGAACCTGCAGTTGATCTCGGTCGGACACGGAACACCGCTCTCATCTCCCTTTAGATCGACACAAAATATTCCATGAGGATTCTTGGATACAGCCCTGATCGCTTCTAAGGCGGTCGTGTTTACCTTGATAGAGTGAACTACCCGGTTCAGCTTGGAGGTTCCACCAGACCCCACAATTCGTTGTCCCACCCAACTCAGACGCTCCCTCACCATCGAGGTTACTAACCTTCCCTCATTCCAAACAGACATGAAACAGAAATCTCGATTTGGAAGGTACTCTTCCACGATGAAATCGGTCTTGAGTCCCTCGGCCCAGTGGTAGCCGACCCAGTGTTCCACACTCCTCCAGCTCCTGGCCAGACAGCTGAGGCTTCCCCCTGCTCCCTGTCGGGCTCTCACCCAACATGGAAACGCAAGCTTCCTAACCGATTGCCGGGTCTTGGGACTACGGGGCGAGAGAACGATCGGCTCTCTCCTGAGTCCTTTCTTGAACCATCTGGACAATGCTTCGTATTTGTCCTGACATATCTTCACCGCCTCACGATCAGGGAGGAACACGGAGGCGCGAACCCGGTCTCGGTCCTTCGATATCCGGCCTACCTCCGAGTCAGGCTGAGGAAAGACCATCTCGACATTATCCTTCTTAATGACCTGGTTAAGGTGTGACACGTATCGAGGGCTAGTAGCAGATGGAAGAATGTAGGCTCTGTCGATCCATCCGTTGAGTTCTATGCTTGTCTTGTCAACATCAGTTCCGTAGAGGAGGACTTTCTTGCCATCTTTGCTGACACGCAAGCTCCAGCAAACATTGCTGCCGGCGCTACCCCCAGCGCCAGTGACAAGAATACTACGCATAACCATACCTACCTCGTCCCGTGCTTGTGAGGGGCTCTGTTAAATTATCCTCGAGTGCCTCTCTGAGATATACGCTGAGATTCTAGCTATTGTCGTCCTCGTGTTGACTGTTAAGTCGGTATGGCAACACTACGAATCAACTCGCGATATTCTAGGACTGTTTCGGGTGTTTAGGAGGATGGTTAATGAGTCAATACGAATAGGTTTAGCCTACGATGCGTCGTCACTGAGAAAGCTCTCACTGCTCTCCTACAACCAGCTCGCCCAATACGATTCTCCAAGTTGCTACAAGCTTTGTGCTATATCACGGGCCGCGGGAATACTGGCCGCTAGGAAGAAGTCTATCCGGAGAGGTTTCAACACTAGGGCCCCGTACTCCTTCAGACAGCAGCTTGTCTCCTGCTACGGTTTTAAGATCGAAAATGGATACTTGCGTATTCCGGTATCGAGAGGGA
>VBBE01000026.1 GCA_005884605.1 Candidatus Bathyarchaeota archaeon | reverse complement strand
CCGCTTAGCGGCTGAACCCTTGAAGAGGGTCCAAGTTGAGGGTCAACTATCTGCTCATACTCGGATGCGTAGGCCTCAGCCTATGGGCCTGGCAGCCTAGTCAAGACCCCAATTTCATTGATACGAATTTCGTGTTCAGCTGGAACAACCTACTGGCGGGAAGAGTGTGGACTCTTGTCACTGCGCTCTTTCTCCACGCTAGCCCAGCCCATCTCTTTGGAAACATGCTCTTCCTGTTCGTTTTCGGCAATACTCTGGAAAAGATGATTGGGAGGGACATGCACCTGATGGTCTTTTTTGTTGGCGGGTTCACTTCCTTCCTTGTGCCACCCGCTCTAGGAATCTATGCCGCGGATACAGGGATGCTAGGTGCCTCAGCAGCTATCTTCACTCTTGCGGCATGTGTGATGCTGATGCACCCTCTGAAATTCTCCTTCCTATTCATGGCCCCTCAGGGTCTCGTGGCCATATTCTACTTCGCGTACAACCTGATCATCGTGACCACCCCGGATATTGCTAGAGGACTGGGTTACGATCCAAGCATAGCGTACATTGCCCACATCATCGGATTTACTGTCGGAATACCATTTGGAATTGCTTGGAGCAAGCACTGGCCTAGAAACCTCGCGGTCACACTGGGACTTTTCGCCATATACCTCGCGATACTGGCGATACTGGCTACATTCTTTGGACTAAGGGTGCCCCTCGGCGTACTCTAGCTGCTGCTCCACGATTGGCTTGAGCTTCAAGAAGACCTGTCTGGTTGCCCGCAAATCGTCAAGACAATGTTCCCGTATCGATGCCAGTGCTTCTCTGTCTCCCTCAGCTGCTAGAACGTAGAGGTGTGGAACATCAAGGCCCATCGGACCCTTCTTCCGAGAAATCTGAAAGAAATCACAAACGTGGTCGAGATAGGTGAAGGTGAGTCTCAACCGGCTCTTCACGACATCGGCGAGATCAATGTGTGGCTTCCGAAGAATGGGGCGCGGATCAAGATCATGTTTCATGAGGCGAGTCGTTAGAAACGGAATATCGAAGCTTCGACCGTTCCAAGTAACCAATACCTCATAGCTCTCCAAGCGTTTTGATAGTTTCGACAACAGCAACTTCTCCTCACTCGTTCTCCTCGCTTCCAAATACTCGCCCCGTCCCGCGTCGGACATGAGCCCAGCACCAACGAGTACTCCCGCATCCCCCTCAAGAGATGTCGTCTCTATGTCGAGAATCACGATCTTAGCAGCCATGGTTTGCTAATTACTGGTTCAGAGCTTAAGCGCTTTGGGAGCGCTCTCGAAAGGAAGATATTCGGGCCTCAGCCCGTAGCCTCTCACAGACTGACTCTCGTTGGAGACCGCCGCCATAGTCCAAGTTGCTAACTTGGAGAAGACCTACCGCCTCGGCAACATCACCGTGCAAGCGCTTCGAGGGGTCAACTTCACACTCTACCAAGCAGAATTCGTTGTAATAACTGGTCCTTCCGGATCCGGGAAGACAACTCTCCTCAACATTATCGGAACACTAGACAAACCATCAGCTGGAACGGTAACAATTGACGGAGAGGAGATTACTGGTATGAAGGACGGTCAGCTGACGAAGCTTAGACGCCACAAGATCGGCTTCGTCTTCCAATTCCACAACCTCATCCCCGTCCTTACCGCCCTTGAAAATGTCGAATTGCCGTTGCTGACGGCAGGAATGAAACCAAAGCCCGCCAAGGAGCGAGCCGGCCTGATGCTTGAACGTGTAGGATTGAGAGAACGCCTAACCCATCTACCAGATGAGTTGAGCGGGGGAGAGCAACAACGGGTCGCGATCGCCCGGGCACTCGCAAATCACCCGAAAATCATCCTAGCCGACGAGCCGACCGGGGACCTAGACACGAAAACAGGCGCAGAAGTGGTCCAGATAATGTACGAATCAGCGAAGAAAGAAAACGCCTCTGTCCTCGTCGTCACGCACGACCCGGTAGTCGCAGATAGGGCAGAGAAACTGTTTGAAATGCGGGACGGCAATATCACGAGAAGCTCCCAGCAACGACCCAGAGAGGCATTCAGGCTTAGAGCGATTGAGCCAGTTCCTCCGGAGCCTGCACGATCTCTCTCACAGCCCAACTAGAAGGCTGAACCAAATATTGCTCTCCACGAAGATCGCCTATCGCAACCTCCCAAAGCGACGAGCGAGAACCGCCCTCACAATTCTAGCAGTCATGCTCGGAGTCGCATTGCTGGTTGGAATAAATCTAGCCACAGCGAGCGCGACAGGCGAGTTTACCAACTACATCAACAAATTCTGGGGCCGAACGGATATCGTTGTTAGCTACGGCACCTTCCCACCAGTATTCGAGAGCGGAAACCTCGCGAAGGTCAAGGCGGCGCCAGAGGTCACCCAGACGGCCGTAAGACTTGTCTGGCTCGGCGTTCTCAACAAAACCGTTGTTCAACTCATCGGTGTAAACCAAACAGACTTCGATTACGTTGGTCTAAACATCACGGGATCCAAGGCTCTATCGCCTAGACAGGCAGTAGTCGATGACGGACTGGCTCAAAGGTTCAGGCTAGGCATTGGTTCCGTCATACAGGGATTTTCACTAAATGCGATCGGCAACAATGTCTCCATTCCCCTCTCGATAGTCGGAATCAACCATCCGCTCCGCAATATCGGAGCATCGATCTACGTCAATCTGCCTCAGCTTCAGTCAGACCTAAACCTTCAAGGAATGATCTCCCACATCTACGCCACGATCAGGGACCCAACCCAAGCACCGCAAGTCCGAGACGAAATTCAACATCTTCTCGGGTCACAGCTCTTCAACGTAAGCGCTCCGAAGGCCGAAGCTGTTCAGAGAATAGCGGGCCAAACCGCAGGGTTCGAACTAGGACTCAACGTAATGGTAGCCGTCGCACTCGTCGTTTGCGCCTTCATCGTCTTCAACACCTTGTTCATGACCGTGAACGAACGCTCATACGAGATTGGAGTCATGAGAGCTGTAGGAACCAGCCGATCGCAGATCTTCAAGATTTTCTTGGCTGAGGGGATGCTGATAGGCATCGTCGGGGCAGTCGCCGGAGTGTTTACTGGGCTAATCCTTTCGAGAGCTTTCACAACAGTAGCTGAGAACATTCTACAGATCCCGTCTCTCCCTCTTGTCCAGCTCACCCCGACTATTGCACTAATGGGTCTAGGTGCAGGGTTTACCGCGGTCTTCGCCGGATCTCTCTACCCCGCCGTTTCCGCAAGCCGGATCAATATCATCCAAGCAATCCGGCCCTCAGCTCGAAACTCCCGCAATAGGGTCCCGGACTCAATCATAGTCCTCGTCAGCCTGGGAATGCTCACACTCGGATCACTGGAGGCAGCAAGACTAACACCCTTTCACGTCTCATATCTCGATGTTGCACTAATTCCGATCGGCCTAGTGATTCTAGGGGCCGTGCTCTTCGGACGATCTGGCCGAGCGCTGACAGCGCCACTCTTGCCATTCTCAAGAGCTGTAGGATACATTGCGTCCAGAAATGGGAGACGAAGACTTCTCAGAAACGCGATCTCGTTTGGAATGATCACCATCACTCTCAGCTTCGTCATCATGGTAGGAGGTATTCAGGGCGGGGTCCAGACGGCCCTTGATCAGGGAATTCAGGAAGCGCTCGGTGCGGACATAATCCTCGTCGCAAATCAGTCTCTACCCATCAGCTTCTCCAACAATCTCACCAGCTTACCACAGATCGCAACAGCTACCCCAATTGGACCTACTTTCTTCCCATCTAGCCCGAAGGCTTTTGGTCCGGGAGGCAACAGCACATCCGTCGGCGTACTGGCGATCGACCCGAACGTGTTCCCACAGATCATAAACTATCAGTTCATCAATTCCCCTCCTCCACAACAAGTATACGCCCAACTCGCAAGCAGCAACCAAACTGTGCTCTTACCTGACTCTCTGGCCACTAGGCTGGCGATCTCGACTGGGGGGAACATTACGATAAACATCTGGGATAATGTCACGACGAACCTGAAGCCCGTTGAGTTCAGAGTTGCCGGAATTTTCACTGGTCCCGTCCTACAATACATTCAATTTGGAAACAGTTTCGCTAGCGATACGATCATTGTCTCATTCAATTCCCAAAACAAATTCTTCGGCGGCCAATACAACGCACCACTCTTCCTGATTGACCTAAAGCCTCAATCCAAGTCAGCGGCCTCTACCGTAGCCCACGACATTGCTGCGTCGTATCCGAAGTATGATTTTGCGGAGAACTCGCTCACCCTTGGACAACTCCTCTCCTTGGTCCGAGACACGATAAACAGAATATTCACAATCATCCTCCTGGTTCTCTACTTCGCCCTCCTCATCGCCACCCTTGGAATAAGCGCCACAATGATCATGAACGTCACCGATAGAAAGCGCGAGATCGGGCTCTTACGATCGCAGGGGATGAGCAAGAGACAGATAGCAGGGCTTTTCATCAGCGAAGGAATCCTGCTAGGACTATTCGGCTTCCTGCTCGCAATTCCCGGAGGTCTACTTCTACTGGAGGGAGCGACAAACAGCACGACCCTTGCAGGGTTCTACCTACCATTCGTCATCCCGTACGGCGCGATAATCCAAGCCTTCGGATTGTCGATTCTCGCAGTCGTCGCTGGGTCGGTGTATCCTGCTTTGCGAGCCTCTCGAATGGAAATTACGAGAGCTCTCGAACAAGCATAACAGGCGAGTAACCGTTACTAGTGGGAAATGGAGTAGGGTACGGCGGGCTTAGTTCTGGCTTAGATCGATTGATTATCTTGAGCCGGCATGTCCAAGTTCAGCCAGCGTCAACGGTACACTCTCGCCGTTCTTTGCAGCTTGCTAATTGCTGGCCTAGTACTCTTGTCTTTCCCTGCACCTGCAGAACAAAATGTCGCAACGTATTCGACACCGGTCAACTATTCTGCCAGTGCCTTGCAAACGGTCATTGGATACGCGCTTTCTGGCTACTACGCGTCGGCACACATAACGACCGGCAACGCGGCCACTGTGACACTGACTCTCGTTGAAACGGACCTGGTAATATTCACAAGCACTTTTCCCGCGGGAACATTCGACATTCCAAGCACCCCTATCACCGCGGCCAACGGAGGAACAGTATTCTTGACAGTAACGTCCCAGAAACAGGTCTTCACCCAGATGAGCGTAGTGGCGAAAATATTCCACATAGTCACAGCCCTTCCGTACTTCTGGGCAGGAGCAGGGATCTTGGGTTTGACCGGCCTCCTCACACTAGCAATCTTCTACCAGCACACCTCAGCAGGAAAACTGGCCAGAAAGATTCTGCCTGTGGAAAAGGCAGGACTCGGCTGGCCCTAGGGCCACAGCGTCATCCGCGAAACCAGATTAAATAATACGCCCGATTCAGGAAGGTTCTGCGCGAAAAATCCTTTGACTGGCAATGCTCTGATCTCAGTCTACGACAAGTCAAGGCTGGAACACATTGTCGGAGCATTTGCAAGACACAAGATCAAGGTGATCAGCTCAGGCGGGACAGCCCAAGCGATCCGAAAACTCAGACACGAAGTCGTAGAAGTTTCAATGTACACAGGGTTTCCGGAGATGCCGGGAGGATTGGTGAAAACTCTCCATCCCAAGATCCATGCCGGAATTCTAGGCGACTGGAAAGATCCGGTGCAGATGAAGTATCTGCAGGAGAACGCGATCGAGCCGGTGGATTTTGTCGTGGTGAACTTGTATCCGTTTCGAGAGGTCGTCAAGAACGACCCGGCGAACCTGCGGAGAGCAGTGGACAATATCGATATTGGAGGCGTCACCCTGATCCGTGCTGCGGCGAAGGGCGCTTTCCTCAACAATCGAGTCGTACCCGTAACCAGACCTGCCCAGTATGATGTCTTGATTCGAGAGATGGACAAACACGAGGAAATCAAGGATGAGCTGAGGCATAAGCTTGCTCGCGAGGCTTTCGCGCTGACGGCAGAGTATGATGGGGCAATCGGGAGGTACTTGGGCAAGGTGAAGGGATGAGCAGACAGGAGATCCGCCGGATCTACCGGACAGCCAAGGACGAGGATCTGCCCTTATCGCTCAAACTTGTGATCGGGGATATGGTGTTTGAGTACTCGAAGGTTCTGTGGAGAGTGGAAGGCCGGATGCGGGGTCTCCGGTATGGAACGAACCCGCACCAGAAGGCAGCATTGTACCGACCGAAACAATCGAAGGGCGGGATTGGAAAAGTTGATTGGGTAAAGTGGGGAAAAGATGGACCCTCGGCGACGAATATTGAAGATGGCAGTCACGGGTTACGGATTGTGAGCTATTTCAGAGAACCCGCAGCGGCGGTGATGAAACATCTCAACCCGTCGGGAGTATCCGTATCTCAAGGAAAGGAAAGTCTAAGCCAAGTGTACGCGCGCGCCCGGGACGCGGACAGCCGGGCCGCATTTGGAAGCGTCGTGGTTTTCAACAGTCCTGTTGACCGGAAGACCGCAGAAGAAATCATGAAGACCTTCGTCGAAGTGGTCTATGCGCCTGGATATGGTTCTGAAGCACTAGGGGTTTTCGAACCCAAGAAGGATATCCGAGTCGGAGAAGTTCCAGCTCAACGCAAGGAGGACACGGCTATACCACCCGATGTTGTGGTGCTGGATGATGGATCCTTGATCATTGAGGATCCATACCGAACTAGCTTATTGTCTATAGATGATGTGAAACGGCTCCCGGTGCCTACCAAGAAAAGGCCGTCAGACCAGGAGTACTTGGATCTGCTGAATGCGTGGTGGGTGGCTTGCGAGGTGCGGTCCAACGCGGTGGTCTTCTGGAAAAACGGGACATCGCTTGCAATCGGGACGGGCCAGCAGGACAGGATCGGGGCAATCGAGAACTCTATCGACAAGGCACACAAGCTGGGCCACAGCTTGGACGGAAGCGTGATGGCTTCCGACGGCTTTCTTCCAAAACTAGACAATGTAGAGGCGCTGGCGAAAGAGTACGTTTCAGCGATCGTCCAGCCCGGCGGGTCAATCGAAGACCTGGCCATCGTCAAGGCCTGTAACGAACACGGGATCGCGATGGTGCTTACTGGAGAAAGATCGTTCAGGCACTTCTAAGAAGGAAGAGACGCGGGGAAACCGACCAACCCCGGGGGGTCGAGAAAAGAATTCTCATTTTTCGAGTGCCTGCGCTGAGAACTTTTTCCTGAGAGGCCGGCTTATGTCGCCGCAACTGGATATTGTAAGCGGATTTCAGAGGCTAACGACGGTTGAGCATTGTCTGCCCAGAATGCGGCTATAATGCGGGATATGATCAAATCCTGAAGCTTCACCTATCGGTCACAGGCCATAGCCTCAACCGCTGCCCCCAAAATGCCGCCTAGTGGGTATTACGCTGCAACCGCCACACCGAACTCCCACCTATGACACTTCTCGAGTTCGAAAATCACAAGACCATCAACGACATGGCCGACAATGCTAGGCGAACACAGAACACACAAAGCCTCGGCATCATCGGGTCATTCAGGAACATGAACATGGAATCCTGCGAAAGAGTGCCCATTCCAGCGGGAGATCCTCGGCTGAGCCAGCCCATCCTCCCGTCCATAGCACAAGGACAAGCTGCAGTAGTAACGCAGGTATCAATTGCGTGTCAGTATTGCGGGGCTCGGGCGCGTCAGGGTACTCCAAAATGTCCAGGTTGTGGGGACAACATCTAAGAGCTTGGCTAGTAGTTATACGTGAATAGAGAGAACACTTATATCGGATATCCGATATCGTTATACCGATATCGAAGGATTAGCAAAGGAGGCGAAATGTATGAGTCAACATGAATGGAATCGTCCCAGACACTTCTTCGCCTGGGGCATATTCGCGTTCGTTGCAGTCATCGTGGCATCACTCGCGGTCTCCGCTTTCCTATTCGCAACACGGCCCGCACCGGTAACAGGCATGTACTATCCGTACTTCTTCTTCCCCTTCCCGCTGTTCTTCATCTTCGGAATCTTCGCCTTCTTCTGGATCGTAAGATGGCTAGTGTTCCCGTGGAGATGGGGATGGGGCTACCGAGGAAGATACTGGCGGTACCAAGACGAGTCCTACTACATCATCCGCGAACGATACGCCAAGGGAGAGATCACCAAGGAACAGTTCGAACAGATGATGCGCGACCTACAACAACATAACACCACCCAACCACCACAATAGTCTTACAAGAAGCCGAACCTCGCCCTCTTTTTTCTTTCTTTTTCCGCACTAAGAAGATCCTAGATCCTTGCCCTTGTTCCGAGTGCATCTAATGTGGTGGAGCTGGGGACGAACGGGAGATCCTTCTCGGGGTGTTGCCTTAGTTCCTCCGTTTTAATAGAATCCTGCGAACCATCTCCAACATGCATACAGTCGAGATCAAGTCGACAGAAAACGGTCCGAAACCTGGTCTACTTGGACGGCAAAGTCTTCACTGCCTTGTGCAGATGCGGAGGCTCCAGCAACAAACCCTTCTGCGACGGTACCCATGCAAAAATCGGATTCCACGCCAAACCAGCAGACCTCAAAGTCCTAACTGAGCACTCTAAGGTAGAAGCCTAGCTCAAAGAAACTGAAACCCCTTACGGGAGTCCTTCAGTTTACGATTTTGCCATTAACTTGAATTCCTCTCTTTTTCTCTACCCGTCCGAGGTCGAACGCAGTATGACCGTGTCTCGTGAATAGTCGGATTATAGCATCCTCTGTTTTTTGAGGGCAAATGAGGACGAAGCCCACTCCCAGGTTGAAGGTCCGATACATTTCCCGGTCAGAGATCCTTCCTCTCTTCTGAATGATCCGGAATATTCCAGGTGTAGAGGGTAGTTGGTCGATGTCTGCTCCTAGTTTTGCCTGTCCGACAATCCTGTCGAGTTTTGCAAACGCTCCCCCTGTTATGTGAGCTAGCCCGTGAACCTCCAGTTTTCTAGTCGCGTCAAGAACTGGTTTGACATAGATTCGAGTCGGCTCCAGAAGCTCCTCACCGATGGATCGGCCAAGCTCCGGAACATTCTCTCTCAACTTGTGCCGTCTGAGAAGAATTTCTCTTGCAAGGGTTAGACCGTTTGAATGCATTCCTGAACTGGCAATTCCAACCAGTGCGTCCCCCTTGCGAATCTCGTCTCCAAGGATGAGATCTCTCTTCCTGCAAATCCCTGCCGCCATCCCCACAAGGTCTAGCCCCGGGTCGTGCGAAAGAAGGTCTGGAACGATGGCTGTCTCGCCACCGATGATTGCCATACCAGCTTGCTTTGCACCCTCCACCAATCCGACCGCGATCTCTTCGACGATATCGCGATCGTGTCTGGCCATGGCAAGATAGTCGAGGAAACTGATAGGTTCGGCGCCTGTGCAGATCAGATCATTCGCGCACATCGCGACACAATCTATCCCGATGGTGTCATACTTCCGCATCATCTGGGCAATGATGACCTTGGTCCCGACGTTATCGGTATGGAGGCTCAGGACCCGGCCATCGTCGAGATCAACGAGACCTGCGTAGTGGCCAATCGGTAAAATGGGATGTCCGACTCTTCCTTTACGGGTCTTGAACGTAGATTCGAGCCTTCGAGCCAAAGCCTTGTGGGATTTTCTGATTTGAGAAACGTCGACTCCCGCTCTGGCGTAGGTCATGCGGGGCCGATGCATGCCTATAGCTTCAGTCCCGTCAAGCGCTCGTAAGCAATAATATACCGCTTACTCGTCTCATCGATCAGATCCTCAGGAAGATCAGGCGGTCTGGGAGTCGGCTGTCCAGCTTTCCGCGCCTCGTCAAGGGTCTTCTTGTAACCAACCTTGGAAAGCCAGTCACGGATCAACTGCTTATCATAACTCTCCTGGTTCTTGCCCGGAGAATAGTTCTCTTTCGGCCAGAGCCGAAACTCGTCGGGACCAATCGAGTCCGCCAATACAATGTTACTTTCTTCGTCGAACCCAAACTCTAGTTTGAGATCAGCGAGGATGAAGCCGGCCTTGTCCGCGCGCTCGGACATTTTCTTGTAGATGTTGAGGCTACTAACTTTGAGAGCGGTGATCTCTTCCGTGTCCAACCAGCCCTCGTCCAAAATCTGATCAACCGTGACAGGCTCATCCTTCACATCAGACTTGGTGGTAGGATCAAAGTAAGGTTCAGGAAGCTTGGCAGCGTTGACCGGCTTTACCGGTAGATCGACCTCTCCCTTGACAAGTCTCTCGTAAAGGCTGCCGTAGAGATAACCTCTGACAACGCACTCTACTGGAATCATCTTCAGCTTCCGAACAACCATCCGGCTCGGGTTCTCAACCCGGACCATGTGATGCGGAACCTTCAGATAGTTGAACCAATAAGCCGCCAGCTTGCAAAGCACCTCCCCCTTCCGAGGAATGGTTGAGGGAAGAACAATGTCGTAGGCAGATACTCGATCGGTGAAGACGAACAAGAGTTGCTCCCTGTCTAGCTCGTAGATATCCTTCACCTTGCCACGCTTGAATGGCGTGGCCGATAGTTCGTTCTCAGGCCCGGTAACGTGTTCTTGCATCTAGGAACGTCCACCACGGTATTGTTGGAGATTCTTTGCGAGTTCTAAGTCCGCTAGTGCGAGAATCTCCGCTGCCAAGAGGGCCGCGTTTGTTCCATTGTCCAGGCCTACGGTGCCGACTGGGACACCTGATGGAAGCTGAACTATCGACAGTATAGAATCGAGATTGAGCTTGCCTGAGACAGGGACCCCGATTACCGGCTTGTTAGTCAAGGATGCTACGAAACCAGGCAGGGCCGCACTTAGACCTGCGATGGCAATGAAAACGTCAGACTTTGAGGCTTCGACGTACTTGTCAAGTTCTTTGTGGTTGCGGTGACTCGAGAGGACCTTCGTCTCGAAAGGAATACTAAGCTTCTCAAGTACGGTCTCGGCCTTCTTTGCGATCTCTCGGTCGCTCTCGGAGCCCATGAGTATGCTGACGCTTCTGGTCAAGTGTGACACCGCACGACGCGAGATTCTGTCACTACCGTGTTCACTGGTAAATCAAATTGATCCCGAGGAACACGATTGACAAGTTGCAGATTGAACGAGAGACCGATCGAACGAACGTGCTCTGGGAGCGTTTTGAGGACTCGGTCAAAATATCCTCTGCCCCAACCGAGGCGATAGCCTTCCTTGTCCCACACTATTCCAGGAACGAACATAATATCGACCACGTCGAGTCCCTGTGGCCGTACAAATTCCTCTCTGGGTTCAGGAATGTTGAAGCTTCCAGGCGCAAGCTCTTTCCCGAGGTCTTTGATCTCGGAGAAGAAGAGGTCAATGTCTCCCTTCTTCACAACGGGGACCAGAACTCGCCTGTTGGTATCCAAGGCCTTCCGAATAAGCGGACGAGTGTCAACCTCGCTCCCCCTGCCGACATAGCAGGCAATACCTCTCGCGCGGACGTACTCGTGAAGATGCAGTACCTGGTCCATGATCTCCATACTCTTCTGTTCAATATCTCGAATCGACTGTCGATCCCTAAGTCGTAAAACGTATCGTCGGAATTGCTCTTTCTCGACAGCAGTCTTAGCTTCGGTCAAACTTTCAATCCAATCTGAATACTTGAAGCCAGTATAGTGTTCTCGAGCAGACATGCTACCGTCATAGGTCCAACACCTCCCGGAACCGGCGTAATATACCCGGCTACCCTGTTGACCTTGTCAAATTCGACATCTCCCCGGAGTCTTCCGTTGACCCTTGTCAAGCCGACGTCGACAACAGCCGAGTTAGGTTTCACATGATCCGCACGAACCTGGAAGATTTCTTTCCCAACTGCACTGACTAGAATATCAGCGGTCCGTGTCATCACTGAAAGGTTGGGTGTCTTGGAATGGCAGACGGTAACGGTCGCGTCCCTGTTGAGGAGAAGGTGGGCCAAGGGTCTACCCACCAGATTGCTCCGGTTAATGATTACAGCTCTTGATCCAGCAACTGGAACCTTGTAGTAGTTCAGGAGTTTGATGACGCCTTTCGGCGTACATGGAACAAGCTCCTCATAGCCCGAAGCCAGTTTCCCAGCGTTGATAGGGTGTAGTCCGTCAACGTCCTTGTAGGGAATTATTCGCTCGATCACTTTTTCCTCGTTGAAGCCCGGAGGCAACGGCAGCTGAACGAGTATTCCGTTGACCCTAGGGTTAGTGTTAAGCTGGCCGAGCAAAGCTTCCAGCTTGTCCTGGGAAGTATCAACAGGCAGGTTGTGGCTCTCGGACCTTATTCCAACCTCGTCGGCGGCTTTGTGTTTAGCTTTGAGATAGGAGGCGCTGGCAGGATCGTCGCCGACTTGAACAGTGACGAGGAGAGGTTTAGTGCCATGTTTTTCCAATTGTTGGACTTGTTGGGCGACCTGATTCTTGACCTCTTTGGCCACCAGTTTTCCATCCATTAGTATGGCTGTCAATTCTTGAAGAGAACCCTCCTCTCCTCCACCTTCAATTGATCCTCTGTGAGTAGTCGGATCGCTTCGGGAAGAATTCGGTGCTCTTCTCTAAGGATACGACCAGAAAGGGTTTCCACGGTATCATCGTCGCGGATCGCAACTGGCGTCTGGAGAATTATGGGACCATGGTCGACCTCCCTGTCGACAAAGTGCACGGTGCAACCAGTAACTTTGACCCCATGGTCGAGGGCCCGCTTCTGCGCTTCCAAACCGGGAAAGGACGGAAGCAACGCAGGGTGTACGTTTATGATTCTGCGAGGATAGAGATCAACGAACTGTTCACTGAGGATCCGGAGATAACCCGCCAGTACAATGAGCCCAGTTTTCGACGCGACCCCGCGCGACTGGAGAGCGGCAATAGTCTTCTGGTCATAGTCCCAATTTTTCTTAGGGACTCCCTTGTCGTCTAGTGTGATTGTTTCAACGTGGTGTTTCTTCGCTATCTCGAGAGCTGGAGAGTTGGGTCGGTTGCTGATCACAATCTTGACCTCACACTTGGTGAGATAGTGATTGTCGACCCCGTCTAGGACAGCTTCAAGGTTTGAACCGCGTCCCGACGCCAAGACGCCGACTGGGACCATTCAGCTAGGCCTTTCGGGTCCATGCATCTCTTTCAGCAAGAGTTGTGAAGGATCGACCCTGCCGACTCTTGGGATCCATTCCATTCTTCTTCCAAGACTCCCGTGTTCCTCCCGGTATTGGTAGAGCCGACGGACTCGTTCCGCTGAGTCCCGTCTTTTTGCGAGAAGTTGTTCCGATCCTATGTCGCTCCTATGATAGAGTCCCCACCCGTCCGTTAGCTGAGCGCTAGACATGGTCTTCTCGATCCGCGCGCTTGCCGGAGGAAAAGTGTGATCCATCGCCATCAACGCGAGCAGACGAGAACCCCCTGTGACCACTTGGCCGTTATCTTGGAGGTCAGCGCTCCCCCAGAACAGGTAGCAGCCATTCCGTTTGATGTTTGTCTCGAAGACCTGGACCGGGTGACCCTTGGCCTTTTCCTTCTTTTCGGGATAGCCGTTCGGAGAGACGACTTTCACGACCACCGCATCCTCATTGGCAAATTCGAGCTTCAGCTTTGACAGTCGCCTTTCGACGATAGCTTGGAGGATGTCGATGATGTCTGTCTTGAGCATAGCGAGTATGTTGAGAGCTTCGGGATCGCCAAGTCGAGAGTACATTTCGATAATTGTCGGTCCCTCGTTTTCCGTAAGCATCATCTGCCCGCCAACCATGCCGCGGTAGGGTTTGCCGGTTTTCTTCTGGATAGCCTCGACGATTCCTTCGACGATCTTGAGCGACCTGTCATACTCGTCCCGGGTGATGAATGGGAGGGCTAGGTCGGGTCCGGAGATGCTACCCATGCCGCCGGTCTCTGGTCCGCTGTCGAATTCGTGAGCGCTCTTGTTGTCCTGGACGAGAGGGGTGCCTAGAACAGTTTTGCCGTCCGTGAAGCATTGGAGAGAATACTCGGGACCCCAGGCCTTCTCCTCGACCAGAATCTTGTCCTCGATGTCAGAGTATGTGGCCATGTTTGTCTGGAGAGAATCGAAGTAGGCTTCTTTGAAACACTCCTTATCGTCGTGAAGATAGGCTAGACGATCTTCGATCAGCTTGACGCCCTTTCCCCCGGATTGACGAGCTGGCTTGATGACGATGTTCTGCAGCCATGGTTGCGTGTCGATGTTTTTCCGGATATAGTCTGAGGCTTCTCGCGCGTTCTTGAAGGTTCGAAAGAGAAGCTTGCCCGGGAGATTATTCTCCCACTGTAGACGCCTGAGGTCTGCTTTCGAACGTTCTATGATCGAGAGTTCTCGGCTAGCGCCGATACATTGGATGCCCTCTTTCTCAAGCACATCTGGTATGCCGTGAAAACCAGGCTCCTCAGGTCCCACGACCACCATATCAACTCCCCAGCCCCGTGCGGATCTTACAATCGTCTTTGGGTCAGTAGTTCTGCCGATACGAAGTTCTCCCTGGTTGTCTTTGCAGATCTTGTGGATTCCCGGGTTCCGGTTTTCAGCGATCCAGAAGATCTCCGGTTTGTGATCGCTGAGACTTAGCTTCCATGCAATCGCGTGTTCGCGAGCCCCTCCGCCTACACCCATTATTCTCATCGTGTCGCGCCTCCGTTCTCGAAGCAGCGCATGCAAAGATTTTGTCTCGGGAGGCCGATGGCGTGCTGGAGTTCTTCAACGGTCATGAATGATATGCTGTCAGCCCCGACATGATCCGCGAGCTCTCTTTCGTCTAGGCCGCTGGAGATCAGTTCGTCTCTCGGGGGGATCTCGACTCCGTAGGGACATGGCGAGACGAGTGATGGGCTTCCAATGCGGACATGAACTTGATGTGCTCCGTTGCGCTTCAGATTGAGAACCGTGTTTCGTAGAGTGTTTCCTCTGACGACACTATCGTCTACCAGTACAACGTCCTTGCCCTCGATCGCGCTCTTTACAGGATTGAGCTTTAGCTGGACCCCTACGAGGCGTTCTCTTTGTGTTGGCTCAAGGGCAGCACGAATGTTTTCTCCAGTCCGCACGAAGCCAAGTTCCTGTGGAAGACCGGACTCTTGACAGTATCCGTTGGCAATAGGGAGCGCAGTCTCCGGCACGCCGACTGCCACGTCAGCCTTCGCCGGGTGAGCTTTAGCTAATTCCCTGCCAATGCTGTTTCGGACCCTGGCTACCGGGAGAGTGTTGACTTTGCTGTCAAGTCTTGCGAGGTAGACGTATTCATAGCTGCAGAAGTTGCCGGCGTCAGCTGCAGGGGCATTCCCACGGATATCTTCGGGAGTGAACATGATGACTTCTCCCGTCTCTACAGGTCCGGTGTGGTCTATGCCCATCACGTCGAGGGCACAGGTCTCGGATGCGGCGGCAGCAATGTCGAAGCCAACGCTCCCTGTTTCCAGCGGTTTTACGCCCTGCGGGTTTCTTCCGCTGATGAGTTCTTGTTTGTGGGTGAGGGCGACGAAGGAGTATCCGCCTCCTATCTTGTTGATGAGCATCGAAGTTGCCTTGAGTGGTTCCTTCTCGCTGTGGAGGAGTTGTGAGAGTTGTCGGGCGAAGAGCTTGCTGGCTTCACCACGTTCTTCGTGGAGGTCTGTCTTGCCGTCAAGTGCGAGAACAAGCTCGTAGGGCGCTTTGACGTGGACTAGATGGTCATCAGTGTAGGAGGATGTTTGCCCGATTCCGATGAAGCCTTTTGGAATGCTTGTCTTGTTATTGCGGAAGAATTCCTCGACGCCGCCTTTTCCTCCGAGAGTGTGTAGAGTGCCTGCTGGTCCGATTGCTGCTAGGCTGACGGATTCTTGCCCCCGTCCTTGGAGGGCGCTGAGTCCGTAGTGGATGAAGTGGGGTGCGTCCCAGTTTTCTCGTCCTTCGCCGAACGCGTAGAAGCCGACTAGCCCTGGCATTGTTGGGGCTAAGCCTTCATTTCTTCCCGTGTCCGAAGCACAGGGTCCTTCTTCAGACCGAGGTATTCTCCTGTGACGCAGGCGAAACACATCTCGTCCTTGCCAAGGCCTATTCCCTCGCTTAGACCGTTGATGTCGTTGTAGCCGAGGCCGTCAACACCGATTTCACGGGCGACCTTCCTGTTGAGCTCATCGATGTTGAGCGTTTCACCGTCTGCCTTGTTCGCGAGCAATTCTTCCCTTGTCGGGAAGTCGATCCCCATGTAGCATGGGTGGCGGATGGGTGGGAAGGTGACGACCATGTAGACCTTCTTTGCTCCTGCGTCTCGGAGGGATTGGACGATGTTTCTGCTACTGGTTCCGCGGACGATGCTGTCATCGACCACGATGACGTCTTTGCCGTCGATGACGGGTTTGATGGTGATGATCTCGCGAACGATCTCTTCCCGGCTCTTGGCTGTGGGCTCGATGAAGCTACGGAGGCTTCCCTTTCTGCGATAGCGGTCTTTCATCAAGCCCTCTTCCATGGGTATGCCGCTCTCCTCGGAATAGCCGAGGGCTGCGGGCCTCGCGGAGTCGGGGACGGGAATGACAACATCGGCTTTGAACGGATATTTTCGGGCGAGGACTCTGCCGAGCTTTCGTCGCGCGTCGTAGACGTAGTGATCGTCAATCTTGCTGCTAGGATGACCGAAGTAGGTGTACTCGAACGGGCAATGATAGTGGCGTGACGCCTCTGCGAACCTTGTTATTCTGAGACCGTCTTTGGTCAGGCTGACTAGCTCACCGGGCTGAATGTCCCGGACAAAGTCGGCTTGGAGCGCTGTCAAGGCGCAACTCTCGCTCGCAACGATATGGGTGTCTGTTTCAGGATCGTATCCGAGACAGAGCGGTCTGTAGCCCGCTTCATCCCTAGCCGCCAGAACCTCGCCATCATGGGTTATCATGACGAAGCTGTAGGAGCCGCTCACCTCTTTGCTCAGCTTGTGAAACGCACGGGTCCAATCCTGGTCGCCACGGTAGTGTTGGAGGAGACGGTAACCAGCAAGCTTCGTGTCAGTTGTCGAGCCTAGGATCGGAAATTCCCTCTGGACCATAGGCTCCAGATCCTCCGTGTTCGCAATAGTTCCGTTCTGAGCGATAGCGAATTCGCCACGAATGTCAAGCGGATGCGCGTTCTCCAGAGTCGTCCGTCCACGGGTCGAGTAGCGTACATGTCCTATTCCACGATTGCTGGTGAAGCTGAGAATCTTCTTCGCACTAGCATCTGCACCCTGGCCGATTAGACCTAGGCCCTTGAGGACTGGCTCGCCGGGTACGGCTATGCCCCATGACTCTTGGCCACGGTGCTGTAAGGCCGCGAGTCCCTTGACGATACGCTCGGCAACAGGCCGGTTCTGCATAGAGTAAATGGCTAGGACGCCGCAGTGCTCTTTCATAGCGTCGCCTCCATTGCCCGCGGGATTGTTTCGGACCAGGCCCTTGAAGCTTCAGCGAGGGGAATTGTGATGATCGGTTGTCCGTTCGAGAGGAACTCGATCCCGTTGTCCGTTACCGTTCCGACCTTTGCGGCGTGTATCCCGAGCCGTTTGAACGAGCCGAGGATTATGGCCGTGTTTTTGGGTCTTGTTTCAAGTACAAATCGTGATCTTGATTCTGAGAATAGCAAGTTGTCCACTCTGCTGGTCTTGTTAGGTACCCTATCGAGATCAACGGTTACGCCCTTGCGGCCTTGAACAGACATCTCGGCCAAGGCAACGGCTAATCCGCCTTTCGAGATATCGTGGGCACTTTCTACTCGGCCGCTTCTCAGGTTCCTCAACAGAGATCGGAAGAGGATCTTCTCTTTCTTCAAGTTGACCTTTGGGACCTTGCCGCCTGTGAGCTTGTGTATGAGTTCGTAATATTCGCTCCCGCCCACTTCATCAGAGGTGTTGCCGACGATGATGAGGTCGTCCTCCTCCTCTCTGAAGGCTTGCAGTATCTTTGGGGTCTTGGGTTCTACCAGTCCCAAGGCGGCGATGACTGGCGAGGGCTTAATCGCCTTGCGATTCATCGAGTCTTCGTTGTAGAAGCTGACTTTACCACCGACACACGGAACCCCGACAGCTTTGAGATAGTTGGAAATTGCTCGAATAGCTTCCTTGAAGGTCCAGTAGACCTCAGGATTCCCAGGGTCTCCAAACTGCAGATGATCGACGACGGCAACGGGTTCCGCGCCTGCAGCGACTAGACTGCAGAATGCTTCCGAGACAGCTCCCACGGTTCCCCAGTAAGGGTCCACGTAGCATTGTTTGCTGTTGCCGCCGATGGTGAGAGCGAGGGAACGCTTGTTTGGGAGACGTAAAAGTGCGGAGTCGGCTTGTCCCGGTTTGATGATGGTTCGGATGCCAACCTCGTGATCAAATTGGCGATAGATCCACTCCTTGCTCGCAATGTTCGAACTAGAGAGTAGTTCGAGTAGAGTTTGACCGAGGTCTTTAGGCATGGCCGGCTCAGGTACCTCTGCGAGCGCGTCGAGATACAGGGGGCGCTTTGATGATCTGGGTGCGAGTGGTGCTTCAGCGACGAATGTGGCTGGTGCCTTGGCCACAATCTCGCTTCCTCGCCGGATAATTAGGAGACCGTCCTTGGTGACCTGTCCGATTTTCGCGTAGCCTAGTTCCCATTTCTCAAGGATACTGACGAGTCTTCTCTCGTCTTTTTCTCGGACTAGGAGGATCATTCGTTCTTGTGATTCGGATATCATAATTTCTGAGGGTTGCATGTTGGGCTCGCGTGTTTGGATCTTGTCCAGATCAATCTCTATCCCTGTTCCAGCTTTCGCCGCGATCTCTGATAGTCCGCAGGTTAGGCCCCCCCCGCCGAGATCCTTCATTCCCTGAACGAGATTCGCCTCTACGGCCTCCAGTATCGCTTCGATGATGAGCTTCTTTGTGAAGGGATCCGGGACTTGGACGGCGGATCGCTCCGTGTCAGACTTGTTTGTGAGTGTCTTGCTGGCGAAGCTTGCTCCACGAATGCCGTCTCGTCCTGTCCGTCCCCCGACAAGGTAGACGAGGTCACCTGGGTTCCGGGCTTCGCCGAGGACGAGCTTGTCCTTTCGTCCGAGACCGACGCACGCGACATCAACGAGACAGTTTCGCTCGAAGGACGGGTCGAACTCCACCTCTCCGCCGACTGTCGGAACGCCGATGCAGTTGTGGGTGATTATTCCTCCGGTCGTGACGTAATTATGGGTGCCGTCTACCTCCAAATTGTAAACCGGAAACTCACCGTTGACCTCCTCGACCTTTTTGACCTTCACCGATGCGAAATTTTCATGACGCTTGAATCGTGACCTTGCCGATTTAGGGAACTTGTACTCTTCCAATCTGGTCTCGGCCTTTGAGCGGAGTCTAGGGAAGAACATGTTTGCAAGCGATCGAACCTGCCCCATGTCGTAAACTTCGAGCTCATAGATTGGCACAGTTGATTTCTGCGTCCAAGTTGATCTCGAAGAGGCTACATAACCCATGGAGTGTAGCAATAGTAGGACCTGTTGAAACAGTAAACGACTGGTTGTTGCGTACCTGATACTAATCGAGTTTGAGGAATCAGATCTAAGAGAGCCGTCCCCCCTAATTATTCCCTTCAGCAACTCAAATAGTAGGGTCCGATTAACCCGATAGAACAGGGCAGGAATCTGCATCGAGTAGGAATCTTTTCCACACCTTAGTACTTCTCGGAAAACGAAACCGAGGATGGCTGAGGAAACCCTTACTTGAACCGTGTTAGGTGAGTTTTCTCGCTTCGAGTATCGAATACCTATCTGGGATAGTATCGAGCAGACGTCATCGATATAATCGACCTCCTCTTTCCTGAAGGTCCAGATTAGCCTTGAGGTATTCGCTACTTTGTCGTCATATCTACAACCTTCGGATAGAAAATAGCCGACGAGTCTTGCAAAGTGAGAATCGACTCGTATGATCGCAGGGATCGGGTTGACCCTACCGGTACCTGAGTGCAACAAAACCTTGTCTCTTTGCAAAGGAGTTTTGGGGTCCAAGTGTTCGAGCTTCAAGAACAAGTCTAGCGGAAGATGGCTTCCACCCTTTTTCTTGAAGTAATGACACCACTGCCATGATGGCACCCCTGCTTTCCGCAACACCGGTAAGATCTGATTTCTAACAAGGCGGAGACTCGTCTTAGCAGGTCTTATCCTCACCTGGGCATCTTGATCTCTGCTGGTAAGTTCTTTGATCAGATCGATTTCGTAACCGTTGGGAAGATCGTCTTGATCTGGATAGTCGCACAGAAGAGGGATTCTATCTCCAATCCTTATGTCTGAGGCTTGCTTGACCGTTATGATGCCGTCATTGCTGGCCACGAACATTGGATGCTCTGGTGTTACCGATACAATGCGGCCTAGGTTCGTATGAACAGTGAGTAGTTTCGGTGCAAGCTTTCTGTAAATTCTGTTGACCTTGTGAAAGGTGGCGCGTTTGCTTCCGAAATCGAAAGAAAGAACCTGCAGTTCAATTTTGGGCTTTAGAATGACCGTGTGATTATCTGAGAATTCGAGCGAGCATTTTCCATTCTTCTGATATTCGTTGAAGAAACTCTCAAAATCGCTTATGTGAAAATCGTCGTCATTCGTGAAATAAACAAGGTCTTTTCCAGAGACACAGTTGCCGTAGTCTGCTATTCCCCTAACGACGTTGTCGAAGAGCCAGCGGGTGTGAAGACTCTCGATTGATCCGAACCTGAGTGGATCTAGGAGAGCGATAGGACGGGTCCCTAGGCTTAGGATGTCGCGGACGACACCGCCTACGCCTGTGGCGGCTCCACCGTACGGGTCGATGGCGCTAGGGTGGTTGTGTGATTCGATGTGGAAGGTTACGACCCAGCCGTCGCCGATGTCGATGACGCCGGCGTCGAAGCCGGGTCCGACTAGAACTCTGGGTCCTTTGCTGGGGAGTTGTTTGAGGAGTGGTTTGCTGGATTTGTAGCTGCAGTGCTCCGACCATTGTGCTTCGAGCATTGCCCACTCAACTTCGTTGGGCTCCCGTTGGAGCGTCTGGATCGCGTATTGGACCTCTTCATCGGTGAGATTGCGCTTCTGAACTTCAACTAGGGTCAAGCTGAGAGGCTCCTCGATGATAGGCCGAGTCATGGCGGTTGTTCTCGTGTTCTACGAACAAGGAGAGTTGCGCGCGAACCTGTGATTACTCCTATGATGAACGCGACGATAAACCCGATGAGCCCTGCGAAGACATAGACGATGAGCCCGGCCACAACTCTGGCAAAAATTCCTGCTACAAGAGCAGTTGCGCGCGGATCTGGCCTCTTTTTGGGGGTAGATGATTCTGCCAAGTCTTATTGAATCTCCTCGTTCTTGCGCTCCTTTTTCGGAAGGATCAAGCCTACGCCAAGCGCTATCAATATGAAGCCGTAGAAGCCGCCGAGAAAACCGATGCCTGCGATGTACGTGATGGAGAAGAAGGCGATGAGTGAGACGATGCCGAGCGCGATGGAGAATATGCCTAGAGCCAGACGGCGAATTGAGCGAGGTTGCTGGGGCAACTATTTTCCTCCAAGAGAAGGTTCGAGGGTCTCAGCCATTGAATCAAAGATGACTCTTCCCTCCGGATGATTAGATGGAGAAAGAATTGGGAGCGAGGCCCTTTCAGGATGGGGCATGAGTCCCATCACGTTTCCTTTCTTGTCACAAATTCCGGCTATGTTATCCAAGGATCCGTTAGGGTTTGAATCAACGGTCGGAATATCGTTCTCGTCGACATATCGCAGAACTATTTGCTCGTTCCTCTCTAGTTCATCAAGCTGGTCCTTATCGAGATAGTACCGGCCTTCGTTGTGGGCGATTGGGATCCGGAGAATCTGCCCCTTACTCGCCCCTCTTGTGAACGGCGTCTTGGTGGATTCTATTCGGAGACGTGTCCACTTGCAGACGAATCTAAGGCCACTGTTCCGGAGAACTGCGCCTGGTAGGATTCCGGCTTCTACCAGAATCT
>VBBE01000025.1 GCA_005884605.1 Candidatus Bathyarchaeota archaeon | reverse complement strand
CCTAATACTGGCGTGCTGGCGGTAGATCAGACAACAAGCAGCTTTTTCATAGGAGAAATCGCCCATTATCAGGCCTAATCTCGAATCTGGAAAACGATCTCTACTCTGCCCATGAATCGTTCGGGAAATGGCATAGATTTCCCGTCTTTTGCTGTAAAATCAAAGCCTGGATTGCACCCTGATCAGCCTGTCTCGCCCAGAATCAGCGCCAGAAAGGAAATTTTCTCTGGAAAAACACGGGGTATAACGCAGACGATCCCGCGACGCAAAAAGCGCGGGAGGAGAAGTCCTGGTTAAGTCACTGTAAATGTGGCGACTACGGTTTTCAGGTAGACAGCTACTCCGAGGATCCCAAGAACGCTCACGCGGGCCGTAATGTCCACATTGAGCACATACAAGCCAGAGACCCTGACCCCCTGATCGATGGACAAGTAGAGCGTATGCGTCCTCGTACCTAATCCTCCGCTTAGAGTGGTATTTCCCAGATCCACTGTCTGACCAGACGGATTAGTTAGCTTCAGATCTATCATGACGCTGGTATTACCATTTGAGCTGGACACGCTTGTATCGCTCGTTCTGAACATCCCTCCAGCCCTGATCGAAAAATAGTACTCGTAAGCCGTTATCAATGAGACATTCGCGGTCGCCTGCGTTGCCGAAAGCGACCCTGTCGTCTCGCCGAAGACCACCTTGGAAACCGGAACTATGAAGCCTCCCGCCAACGCTGGAGGAATTAGCAGAACAATAGCGGAGGCTATGATCACTAGGAGAACCAGCAGGCCTTTTCTGCTCTTCTTCTTCGCCGCCGGAGCTGACATTTCTAAAAAGCGAGTCAGTCTGAAGTGGGGATTTAGGACTTGTGCAGATACAAGCGCGCGTCTGTTTTGAGCCTTACCAGCGCGTCCTCTTGATTCCTAGCAAATACGCTCCGTAATTTGTTCCCAGATGAATCGGTGGAGTCACCAATACCACCACCAAGATCGACCACAAACCCAATGGAAAGACCAACTGTCCCAGAAGCAGACCTCCAAACACGAAATCCAGCTGGTCGACGATCGGAAGTGGGTTGCCCGGTCTAATCCGGATTCGCCGTTTGAAAAACGCGCCTAGGAGATCTCCGAGAACGGTCCCCAGCGCGATCATAAACCCACCGAGTAGAAGATGGCTGTTAACCGGTGACTCGGCAAGCCCTACAAGTGAACCAGCCGTGATTCCCGCAAACAATCCACGAAGGGTCTTGTGCGCTCCGAGGATCCTCTGCCCATCGAAAAAGTTCTTTCCCCCATCCAAGGGAGCACCGCCACCGAGGAGGAGAGGAGCAGCGTTGGCGACGTATGAAGGACCTATGAACAATAGTGCATCCAGAACTATTCCCAGAACAAATCCCCTAGAGCTTGAACACGCCCGGTCAAACCTGGACAGTTATGAACCAAACGCTACACATCTTCTATCCCCGCATCACCGATCCTGAAAAGCGCCCTCGGACCAGTAACCTCTCGACCATCCATCTTCTCGAGAAGGCACTCTCTCACATCCCTCCGAGGCGTCTGGCGCAGCCTCAAGATTGTGGACGACCAGTGTCCAAGCGACCTCGTTGCAACAGGCGCGATAAGCCAGCTTCCACGGCTAGGTTGACTGTGAACCTGCCCAGTCAACAAGATAGTAAGCTCGAACCTCGAAGCCAGATCCGAAAGATAAGCCAGCTGCCTGTTAAGCTCACGATTGTTTACAAAAACCATTCCAGGCTTCTCGAGATCAGCACGATAGAGACCTGTCACCGAGTCAACCACCAATAAAGCCGGGGTCCTAGACAACAAGACCTCAAGGCTCTCTGTTATTCGGATCTGTTCACGAAACTCCTCTGGCTGAAACACAACAATATTCTCCGCAAGTTCCTTCCCTCGATCTAGGGATTCAAGCCTCTGGACGGAGAAGGAGAGATCAGCGTCAACGAAGAAAACCTTCAAGCCGCTCGCCGCGGCCGCCAGAGCGGATTGCATCGACAGAACAGTCTTCCCAGTCGACGCCTCCCCGTAGACCAGGTTGATCTTTCGAAAGGCGAAACCACCCTTCAGCAACCGGTCCAGCCCGCTAATCCCCGTGCTCAACCTTTCCATAACCAAGACCCTACCGCCTTGTCATCAAGAGCAAAAGTCTGGCCGGGATTGAATAACCCTGTCTAGGAGGAAGACACTTCCCACAAGTTAGGCTCCAAGCCGGCAAAACCCTCCTCATCGATGGTCCCGCATCCATAGCTCTCGAGGAAGGCCGAGCTTGGACACTAGGAGCTCCAATTCGAACCGGAGATCCAATAGTAGTCACCAAGTTTAGAAGAATTCCGATTGAGACCGACAAAGAGGCAGTGTTTCACGTCAAGACGGGCGAAAAGGGTGATTACAAACAGGTCGATGGGTCGACTATTTCCCCAAGTTGGCGAGAGGCGAGCGACCTCCTCAGACAAACGCTGGGACTCGCTGTAATTCTAGGAGATGTCGACGTCGGAAAATCAACCCTCTCCACCTACCTCGCCAACGTTTGCTTTGACCATGGAATTCAGACCAGCATCATCGATGGAGACATCGGTCAAACCGATATTGGTCCACCCACAACCACCAGCTCCTCGACTGTTTCCAACCATATCCTGAGTCTCCAGGACCTACGACCAGAGCGATCACACTTCATCGGAGACACGAGCCCCTCCTCAGTCACAGCCAAGCTAGTACAATCAATCACTCACCTCAAAGACGAGATCTCGGGAAGAAGCGAGGTCGTCATCCTGAACACTGATGGCTGGGTGGGAGACGAGGAGGCAGTGAGATACAAGCTCCAGCTCCTACACTCTTTGCGGCCAAACCTCTTGCTCGGCCTGGGTTCTAATAACGAGCTTGACTCCATCCTCGAACAGCAACAATGGACGACCCTGAGGCTCGAAGTCTCGAGCTGCGCCCGCACTAGGACTAGGGAAGAAAGGAGGAAGACACGGGAAGAAGGATACAGGAGATTCTTCTGGAACTCCAAGCATCTAAACTTCAACCTCAACACGATCAAGCTTAGAACGTTCAACAAATCGCGACAACAAAGAATCGATCAAGATTCAACACACAGAGGAACTCTTGCAGGACTACTCGACGAGGAGGGAATGTTGCTCTCGGTCGGAAGAATTGTCCGAATCCAGAACGGCATCCTTCGTGTCACAACAACGACGGGGGAGAAACCGAGAATCGTGGAACTTGGAGCGGTTATTCTATCTTCAAGATTCGCTGAGGTTGGGTACGAGCCCTAAATCGAGTACGCGTCGGGAATCGAGTAGACGTAGATCGTATGCTCGTTATAGTTCTCCTTCCGTGATGGCTTCCAACCGTTGATCATGAAGTCATGACTGACAATCCTCGAACCGGGCCGTGCCTCCGATCTCAATTTAGGCTTCAACCGTTCGTTCGCATACGTTGTAAGATACAACGTAATCAGAGTGGCATCTTTCAGGTCCGCCTGGAACAGGTCCTTGTTGAAGATATGCACCCTTTCGACCAGCTTGAGCTTTTCAACCTCTCCCGACGCCTGCTTGAACAAGTCCTCCCTGATCTCATAGCCAACAGCAGCCTTGATGCCAAAATCTTTGACAGCTGTGGTCAGGATCCGGCCGTCGCCGCAGCCGAGGTCGCAGAGAACATCGTCCTTGCTTGCTCGTGCAACTTCCAACATCTTCTTGACAACATCGTGGGGTGATGATACAAATGGTGCACAGCTCATGAGAGTCACTTTCTGTTTCGAAGTAGGCGTGGAGGAACGATTCAAGCTATTTTAACTCTCTCCCTAAGTCTCACGTCTCCGATAGTCTAGAAAGATGATCTAGCCGCTCACCAACAATTGGGAGTCACCGATAATTCCGCGGCCACTGCAGTCCCAGGTACAGAATCCTCATTACGTTTAGCGGGGTCGAAGGCAATGGGAATGGGGAAGCGTGGCAAGAAGAAAGGAGCGGCTCACCACCAAGTCTCCCGAGGATGAGTTTGAAGCGCTTGACGTTCAAACTCGACAGCGGCACGATCCGCAAGAACTCAAGATCTACATCAAACAACTCTCGAAAGCTTTGAAATTCCTACCGTTTGGAAGCCGGGCATACTATGCTGTAACTGGAGAACTACTGAGAGCCAGCACCCAACTGAGAGCCTTGGTGCCTGCGGGTACCTCCTTGAAGGGAGAACACTAGATCTATGGCTTCGCTTAGACTAGTCAATTCAGCAAGCACCGTCCTTCTTCACGCTTCGCGTGTTCTTCGCTGTTCTACGAAATGACTATAAGCCACAGAGCCCGCGCAAACTCGAAAGTGCTTCCTCATGGCTTCTCAAATGCTCAGTGACACCAGAATACACGAGCTCGCACAGGTGGCACTAAAGGAGCCGGTCTTGATTCAGGGCCTTCCCGGACTTGGCTACGTAGGAAAAGTCGCCGTGGACTATTTCATCGAGAAACTGAAGCCCGTGAAAATGGCGGAACTATACTCAAGCTATCTGCTCTTCCCCGATGGAAACCTCGGCATCAACATCTCAGAAGATGGAACCTACTCCCTTCCAAGATACGAATTCTACGGCTACGGTGAGAAAGACCCCAACGTAATCCTCCTCACTGGCGATGCACAGCCAAGTGTAACGGGACAGTACGAGGTGGCAAGCATCGTTCTCGACTTTGCGCAGCGCTTCGGCTGCAAGGCCGTTTACACTATGGGTGGATATGGCACTCGTTCCGGGAACGATGTGGGAGCGGTCTACGCCGTTGTGGGAGAGGCTCTACTGGGAGAGCGTCTCAAGAAGATGGGAGCAAAACTCGCAAAGGGAGGCGCTGTCACAGGAGCAGCAGGCGTAATTCTTGGCATAGGTCGGCAGCGCAGTCTATCCTGCGCAGGCCTCTTGGGGGCGACAACAGGCGCCTACCCGGATCTTGAAGCAGCGAGAGCGGTAATCCAGATGTTGACAGGACTTGTGAACATCCCAGTGGACCTGAAGGAGCTGGACACGGAGATCGAAGATATGCGCAAGAAGATGGAGCGTTTCAGACACGCAGAAGTAGAAGAGGCCAAGGAGGGCGACGAAAAGCCTGAGGAAGGTAAAGATCGTTACATTACGTAGCCAGAAAGTAATTCTATCTTTCCGATATTCTGCCTCGTCTGGAAATGTGCCCTTCGTTTGCTATTTTATAGCAGAAGAGACACAAAGAGTTAGTTGAAGGCGATTTGCTCGAAGCAAGTCTAGAAAGGAACGGCGTTGTCCACAAGGTAAGCTTGCTCCCAGTAGAAAACGCGGTTTTGGTGTTCTTCTACGAAGACTCAATGAAAATTGGCACTTTGGCCGTCTCGACTCCCGGGTTACGTGAAGGGGGACTAGGAACCTCCTCTGTTCTTCTCGGTGGGAAATATCTTATCGCCGCGAGGGCTCTATCGGAGAGAGTTGCGGCAATCTACAACAAGATGAGCATCATATCGATAAACACTAAGCTCTCAGAAGGCGAGGCCCTCCGCCTTTTCGCCAGTCTGCTTGATAAGGCTAGGTCGGGCGCTAGCGCCGAATCTGCTTCTCCTAAAGATTGAACAGGAAACCTACCGCGATAGTGATGACCGTAGCAGCGAGAGTAATCGCTGCCACCGTGTCATCCAATCTCTCAACGCTCATCGGATTGTCATCCTACGAGTGATTATTGAGAGAATGTTCTGGACGGTAGGAGTGAATGTTCGTCTATCTTTCGACATCTTACTCACTGAGAGAAGACAGTGGTTGGGCCTACGTTATCCTCTGTGTTACAATATGATCTACACATTGCTTTCCGCGATTCTTAAGTAGGAAAGAACACGTTTTGACGTGTTGTCGGTCGCGTGCGGTCTCGCCTAGACCGTTGGCTCTAGAATTGGTGGAAAACTACCGCCAACTATTCAACTTCGCTGGGGAAGGATCCTTAACCTCTACGCCATTGAGTCCATTAATCCACTCTGGAACTATGACTGCCCTGATCAATTCTTGAATTGTTATTCCGCGGCGTTTCGCGATCTTTTCGAGCTCGCGATAAATCATGTCGTCGAGTGTTTGCATGAACTTAGGCAGTCTTAGACACCACGGTTTCTCGGGATATCAATATCAGTTCATGGGTTGAAATAAAGTGCTGATGTAACTTGTAGAATTCCAAGGAAGTGACAGGATTGAGGCGTTCGAGTCTCAGCGCTAGGATGATATCTTTCCTGAGTGTGATCCTTCTCCAAGGATCTGGCGCGAGGCGGTTTCAACTCTCGAACGGTAGGGCTTCTTGGTGTAGACTCTCACTAGGTTCATGAACGTCTGAAGTACTCCAACGATCCGGGACGCATCTGATAGCGGAACTAGCTCTTTCTTTCCTTGTGGCGAATGCTTGAACACAGGTATGTCCATTGGCTGCAAGTCTGAGCTACTATGGTAAGGGACTGAAGGTAAGGTAGGGGCATCGATGAACACATCTTCTCCAGTAATCTTTGCCTTCCTAGCAATCTCTTTTTCAAAATCAGCGCGAACCCGATCGTTTGAAATCATGTCGGACAGTTTTTCTTCAGGGGAAAAAATCGTATGTTCGTAGGCGCATTTTAGGAGTCTTCTGGTTTCGAGGTCTTTCATGATATTCCTAGACTTCTTACACTCCTTCAGCTCTGTCCACACTTTGTAATCGTCGAGTTTGAGAAAGTCCTCAGGGCTGTCAAAATCCAACAGACGGAGTTCATCTCTAGCAGCCTCGAGAGCCTTCACGATCATGATTTGAACTGCTCTGGAAGCTTTGTGGAAGTATATTGTTCGAAAGGATTCGAATCGTGCGAGCAGGAAGCTTTCAAGCGTTGCTACCGCTGCTCCATCAACTGAAAGCTTGTTTTCTACGATATCCATCGTGTATAGGAGGCGATGAACGTCGACGGAGCCGTACCCTGCTCCCGTGTGAAAGGAATCTCGAACAACATAGTCCATCTTGTCGACATCGACGCCACTGCTGATTATCTGGTCCAAGAATGGCTGCTTTCCGTCCGACAATTTTCCAATGGCCAATCTACCCAGAATCTTAGGGTTTAGGTCTGCGGACTCAAGCCTCTGGGCAATCTCCGTCTCATTCACAAGCCAGGGAACAAAATCTTCATGGTTCTTGCCTAGGTATTTCGCTAGGAGAGGCTCGAAGACATGAGAAAACGGTCCATGCCCAATGTCATGAAGCAGCGCAGCTAGGCGTAGCTGTTCCTGTTGGCGTTCAGGGACATCTATTGGCAGCGCTTGAGCCAGCGCGCCGGCCAGGTGCATCGCGCCGATGACATGCTCGAACCGGGTGTGATTCGCTGCAGGGTAGACGAATTCTGAGCCAGCAAGTTGCCGTATCCGCCTGAGCCTTTGAACCGGCCTGGTGTCTATTATTGATCTTTCAGTCTCGCTGATTCTGACATAGCCGTGAATCGGGTCCTTGATGAAGCCTCCAGACTTCTCGGTCAACTTTCTCTCCAACGTTTTCGGAGAAGCCAGCTAGTTAACTTCTCATTCATCTGATCGAAAAGTTCCTTTTTATCCAAGTTGACGCTATTCGTTCAATATGGAATCGTGCCTGGCGAATGGTCCAAGATAAGATCCTCTGCTTCGTATGTTCGGTGAAAGGTATCGAGAGGACGTTCGCAACCTATTACGAGCTGCAGGACCATCTCTACAAGGATCATGATATGACCAAGGATCCAGCCATGGAGATTTTCGCAAGATCCAAGGCCCCAATCTCAGTGGGTCCGACTGGTCAGAACTCTAGCAAATAATCTGACTGGGAATCGACCCTTGCCCAGTCTTTCGTGTATTCCCTTCGGCAGGGAATTAGTTTGGAGGAGATCAGTGCTGTATTCATCTGATAATCAGGAATTGGATCAGGGATAGGATGATTGTGCCGAGGAAGATGATTGATACTGCGCTGGTTATGAATGTCAGCAGGCTTTGCTGAGTGCTGATTCCCACCGTGTTCTTCACAGCAAACACGCTAGATATGCCTATCCAAACCGTGCTGGTCGCCCGAACGATTTCGAAAACAATGGGAATTGGAGCGGACATTAGAACGAAAAGAAGCCCTGGGGTCCAGGAGAAGAAGAACGGCCGAGTGAGGCCCCAGTAGCCAACTCTTCTCCCAAACAGCTTCGTGACGATCAGCAGGGTTGTACCTGACCAAATTATCGCGATCAGGATAGCTGCGAGTAAACCAATCAGTGTAACGATGAGGATTTCGAGCGTAGATATTCCGGCGATGAAAAAACCGAAGAGGCCTAGTCCAGCACCGTAACACAGTCCGACTATTGCTATGATAGAGACTGATTGTGCCGTGGCGCTTGGATCATCTCTCAGTTCTCTGAAGCTCTCTCCGTTGAGTCTTGCCGCTTTCAACATCCGGGATCCCATCCGTCTCAGGTTGAAGTCTTGTTTAGACCCGGAGTATGAAGTCAATTGTGTTAGTGTCCCCTCTTCCAACGTTCGTACCGTTCCGGCTCTTATCAACTCATGGGAAGATGTCTTGGAGACGAATTGCGTTGCCCAAACAGGATAGGCAACTTCCGGCAAGTTGGGCTAGAGCGAAGCCGGCTATATTGTCATCTGGATGAAGATGAGGGTTAGCAGTCCAACAACAGACGTCAGGAGCGTTCGTCGTGTATTGAAACCCATCGCACTCTTTAGGGCAACAAACTCAGCTGAGACAATCCAGGCCGAGGCGATGATTGTGGTTGCTATGATTATTGGTCTGACGGGTATCGCGATGAGGATGAAGAGTATTCCTGGGGTTGCGGAGAAGAATAGTGGTCGGGCGAGTTCCCAGAAGCCTGTTTTTCCTTGGAATAGTTTTGTTCCAACTAGGAAGACTGTTGCTGACCAGATGAAGGCGGCGAAGTCGGTGAAAATCATGTTGGCTATGGTGCCCGATATTAGCTGGTTGGGTGACAGGCTGTTTGTTTGGAGCCCTGTGAAGACGCTGTAGCCAAGTCCATAGGATAGGCCCACTAGGAGTAGGACTGCGACAGCCTGTCCTGTCGCGCTCTTGTCCTCTTTGAGTTCACGGAAGGCGTCTTTGTCAAATCTTGCGATCCGGATGATTCGGGACCATAACTCGTGAATCTTCTGTCTTGTGATCGGGCGGGCTTGTCCCGGAGTCATATCCTACGACCAGTTTCCGATCACCCTGGCCCAGCCTTATCAACTAATAGTAGGAAAATATCATCGATTACGATGGCGCCTAAGGTGTCTCAGCCCGTGTCCGCGCTGAAGGAAAAGCTTGCTGAGAAGCCGACATTCAAAGTGGTCGCGATGCCGGACTTCTACCTAGACTACATTCTCGCGTATCCGGGCAAGCTTGACGATATGGCCCAGGGCATGGTTGATGTGGCTGGAAGGGGAGGCGGGAACATTCTGGGATGGAAGCACCTCGTGGGAAGAGGAGGCAATGCGTCGAACTTCTCCGCCCAGCTCTTGAAGCTCGGAGTGAACGTATCTCCGATAATTGAAACCGACGATTTCGGAAAGCTTGCTCTCGCTCATTTTCTTAAAGACGCCGATCTATCCCGTGTAAGATCGACAGGCGCTCTGTCGAGGACTCTTGCCCTCGAGGCCGAATATTCAGGCAGACATGTCAACATCATGGCCAGTGATCCTGGTTCTCTATCGGGGTTCGGCCCTGAAAAACTCGCTGAGGAGGATAAGAAGCTGATCCGTGAGGCCGATTTTGTCTGCGTATTCAACTGGAACCAGAACCTGAAGGGGACAGAGCTGGCGGAGGCGGTGTTTCAGACTGCGAAGACAGAGGGAAAAGGGGTGACTTTCTTTGATCCAGGCGATCCTACTTCGAGGGCGAGCGAGATTTCGAAGCTCAACGAGCGGGTCCTATCCAAAGGACTCGTTGACGTTCTCAGTGTTAACGAGAACGAGCTTACCCAACTCGCCTCCGCGGTTACAGAGGAAACTGGCGAGTTTGACGGAGATGAGACGAATCCGCTATTCCAGGCCGCCAGCGTCTTCAGCATGCTCGGAAGCAGGGTCGATCTTCACACTCCCGCCTTTTCAGCCACGTTCGTTGACGGCCAGAGAGAACGAGTCCTTTGTGCAATGTCGACTCCGTTGAAGGTCACAGGGGCGGGAGATGCGTGGAATGCAGGTGACATTCTGGCTCAAGGAATCGGGCTCGACCACAGGGAACGACTGGTCTTCGCAAACGCTACGGCGGCTGCATATATGGGAAGGCCCGATCTTGATCCTTGCTCCTTGGACGAGATTCTCGAGCGGATGGGAGAGATAGAGAAGCTCAACGCTCGCTAGTCATTTCCGGATCTCTTAGATCGATGGACTGTTGATGTGGCGCGGTCGGTTCACCACTCTTAAATCGGGTATTGATTGATGAGACACGAAAGCTGGATAGTCTGTGAGCCGAGAAGTTTCTAGAGATAAACTGCGGGCTTTGAGCTGCGGGGAATGGGGGGCTCTGTAGTTGCGCAAGGTCGCGGACGGAGTCTACCGGGTGCCGGCGAGAGCGGCTAACGCATACCTCGTTGAGGCTCCAAGAGGTCTTGTGCTGGTAGACAGCGGGTTGCCAGGTAGTGAGAATGGAATTCTCAGGTCTATCGCCAAGCTTGGAATGAAACCTTCGGACTTGAAGCTCGTATTGCTGACGCATCGGCACCTGGATCATATTGGGAGCGCTGCTGCGCTGAAGAAACGGACCGGGGCGAAGCTTGCTTCACATCCGTTCGAGAAGCCCTATGCAGCTGGGACGCTCGTGATACAGGCTCCGAGCGCTTGGAGTCTCTATGGAAGAGTGATGAGAAAGCTAACGACACTTGAATATTGGACGCTGAAGTTGTTTCGGATCATCAAGTTCCAGACTGCCCATGTGGATCTTGCGGCAGACGAAGAGTCAGTATTGGAGGAGGTTGGTCTGGACGGGTCGGTTATCTGGACGCCGGGACACACCAAAGGCTCGGTTACGCTTTTTCTCAACCAGTCTAGTGTGGCTATTGTCGGGGACTTGTTGCGGGCTCGTCGGGGCCGACTTGTGGAGCCTTTGCTGATGGAGAATATTGGTCAGACTGAAGCGAGTGTAAAACGGGTCCTGGATCTCGGTCCTCAAATCATCTGTCCCGGGCATGGGAAGCCGCTGCCCGCTTCCAGGGTCAAGATTGAGAAGAGGACGGCGAAGCCTGTGGTTGTTGCGAAGAAAAAGGAAGAGGAGGAAGACTTGGAGGAGTTAGCGTCTGGCCTTTTCTAGTCTCTTTTCCACGTCGTCCCAGTTAACGACATTCCATCACGCGTGAAAGTAGTTGCGGCGATCATTCTTCTCCAGGGGTCACGCGGCGGAGAATTCTGAGATCGCATCGAATATTTTCGTTGACCAGTGCGAAAAAAGACGGCATCTTGCAAGTGGGTCCGTTCTGTACTAGGTGCAATGGAACATGCAGAAGTCAGCGATATTTAGTATCCGCGTTCGAAAGAAGAAAATTCAGGGTCAGGTAACACGAGCGCTTCCTCGCAAAGAGGACAGAGCTTGGTTGGCGGGGATCATAGAAGGCGAGGGGTCAGTTCTCTGGGCAAGTTACGGGAATGACGAGTGGCGAGCGAAGATCAGCATCATAATGAATGATTTGTGCGGTGATTGCATATGCGGCGAAACTAATGGGCGCGACGCCCTTCGATAAGAAGAGGAAACGTTGGCATACTTACGCCGAAGGATTCCGAGCCATCCAAGTAGCCAAACTAACTGGTCCTCATATGCGTGGTCAGAAGAAGGAGCTGGCGTTCGCCATGGTCAATGCAGGACACGTCTTCAGGGGGACGAGAGCCGCCGTGGCGCTTCAAATTGGCCTATGACAATGACCTTCAGAAGAATGTTAGAGCCTTAGAATTGTCTTCTGTTTCCAGAACTTAACGCACAAAATCTCAGGTGACTTGAGAAGAAAAAAATGGAAGTGGTTCGAGCTTGGAGTACGCGGTTATCGTCTTGCCTTTTCAAGACGCTTTTCGACATCATCCCAATTGACAACGTTCCACCAAGCGTCGACATATGCAGCTCTGTCGTTTCGATACTGCAGGTAGTAGGCATGTTCCCAGACGTCGAGGACGAGTATGGGTACGACTCCTTGGACTGTTAGGTCGTTGTGTTTCTCGGCTTGGAGCGTGATCAACTGTTGGGTCCATGGTTCGTATGCCAGGACCGACCAGCCGCTTCCTTCGACTTGCTTGGCGGCTGTGCTGAACTGTTCTTTGAACGAGTCCCATTTGCCGAAGTCGGTGTTAATCTGGTCGGCTATCTTTCCACCGGGCTTTCCTCCGCCGTTTGGTTTCATGTTGGGCCAGAAGGTACTGTGCATTGTATGGCCCGAACCGTGAAAGGCGAGGTCTCGCTCAATTCCTTTGACGTCGACACCTGCGAATCCTGTCTCTCGGGCCTTCTGGAGCTTGTCTAGGGCGGTATTTGCGCCGTTTACGTAGGCGAGGTGGTGTTTGTCATGGTGGAGTCGCATGATTTCTTCGCTTATTGTCGGGACGAGCGCGTTGTACGCATAGGGAAGATCAGGTAGCTTGTACCTGTGATGTGGCATGCGGGCCCGGCTGTTGTTGTGTTGATAAAAAACTATGCTACAGGTTGTGCGTGATACTCGGTAGAACCACTCTCACGTCGCGGGAGCTTTTGAGCAATCTGCCTGAATTTTTTCTGAGGGGGTGTTTCTGTCCGGGCGTTGTTCGGGTTTGTTTCTTCGAGACGGGCATATTACGGGCTTGTCCGGCCTTTTTCGATCTCCGTGTTTTCTCCTGCGGTTAAGCGTGGAGAGTCGTGTTCTGGAATTCGTGGGCTTGGAATCGGGATTAGGGCTTGACATGGGCGAGTTTTTTTCTTCCATCAAACCGAGATGGCTGTGCTGGTACGAGTTGTTCTGGTTCGTATGCCATTTCGTGACCCAGGAAACGGGTATAGGATGCCTATCGCGCCCAACGTCCCACGCATATGGCTTCTTACCGGTCCTCGAATGATGTGACACTTGTGGAAGGAACGAAGTACCCCGACCAGTTCGCCGATTTCCTAGAGTTCCTATGCGAGAAATACCGTATGGATAGGAGCCGGTTGTTTGTAGAGTACAGTTCTAGACCGCCTCCCCCGCTCAAAGGTACTAGAGCAGGCTACTACGAGGGGCTGCTCTCGTATCGCGAGAAGAGTGGTCACTCCGAGTTTCTGATCACGGTCTTCAAGGCCTCTCGCGAACCTCTCCTAACCCTTGCACACGAGTTCGCTCATCTTGTCAAGAACTTGAAGTCCGGAAACTTTGACAAGCATCTAGGTCCCCCAGACGACACGGCCGAGAGAACTCTTGACAACCAGGCGATTAATGACCTAGCAGAGTTCCGAGAACTTGACCGGTTGTCGTAGGTTGGGAGTCTGAACTCTCTTCGAGTCGCACGGGGTCAAGATATCCTACCTACCTGATCACTCATGGCGTAGAGCAAGTTCTAGCCTGACCCGAGCGCCTTTCACCACCATCCTTTCTGGGCGAGGCTTTTTTACGAAACGGGCCTTAGCCGCGGAGGAATTTGGTTCTCTCCACGCCGATAGGCGTCATAGTTATCGGAGTCTTCATCGGCACCTACATTCTCATTCTCTCAGACAAATTCCACAAGCCCTCCGCAGCCGTTCTCGGGGCAACCTTGATGGTGGGAACCGGCGTTCTCACCGAATCAGATCTAGCTTCTGCGATCAACTGGCAAGCGCTCGGAGTTTTGCTTGGAATGTTCATCATCGCTTCATCACTACGCGAAGCAGGATTCTTCGAATGGGTGGGCCTACACCTCGCGAGATCTGTGGACGCCCATCCCGTCCGCATGTACGTCCTCTTGCCACTCATGACTGCGGGATTGGCTTCACTTCTCGATATCGTGACAGTTGCGCTCTTCATTGTGCCACTCACTGTCGAGGTGTTTGAGGGACTGGAGATCGACCCGGTCCCATTTGTCATTGCCGAGGTTCTCGCCGCAAACATAGGCGGCCTAGCGACAATGGTAGGAGATCCAACAAACATCATTATCGGATCCTCGCTAGGACTGACCTTCAACCAGTTTCTCCAGAACACAGCGCCAATCGCTCTCGCCGCAATTGCTGTGAACGGCGGGCTACTCTACTTGAAAAATCGGAATTTTCTCCATCGGGACGCAATGAAACGTCATCGTCAGAGACCCGTGCTCGACTTGCGTAGTCCGTCCGAGGCGGTGAAGGATCGGGGACTACTGAGGGTCAGCCTCGTATCTCTAGTCCTGGCAGTCAGTTTCCTCGTGGTTCATACCTTTCTCGGGGTTTCAGCAGCTCTGGCTACTCTTCTCCCCGCTTTCCTGATACTTGTCTATGAGTCGTCCAGGTCGAACGAGGTCCAGCACGTTCTCGCTAGGATAGACTGGCAGATATTCTTCTTCTTTGGCGGACTCTTCATACTTGTCGCCTCCCTCGGAAAGACAGGGGTTCTCTCAATGCTGGGAAACGAAATGATCCAAATCTCAGGAGGAAACCTGGCTCTTTCCGTAACCCTCGTTCTGTGGGTCACCGCACTAATATCACAAGTCGTGGACAATGTCCCCTTGGCAACAGTCTTCATACCAGTAATCGCGGCCATGGCCACCACGCTTGGAGTGCCCATCGCGCCACTTGCCTGGGCGCTTGCCGTCGGAACGGGGATAGGAGGAATGGCCACGCCCGTAGGTACGGCTTCCAACCTTGTCGCCCTAAACATTCTAAACAAGCCTAAACAACGATTGAGCTTCGCACGATTCGCAAAGAGATCCATACCTTTGACAATAATCGACCTGGCTATTGCGAATCTGATCCTACTACTTCGTCTCTAGCCCGATGGTGACTAGCGTGGTGTCAAGATGAGGGATACAGCACTCTTTTCTAGCCCTTCCAGGCTGAACTCTTAGAGCTACCTCTCTCTTTACCACTAGAGGATGATTGTTTGAACCAGGTTATTCGTCGTGTCAAGGGCTTCTTCCAACTAGGCGAGAGGGACGCTTTCACCCGAATCGACGAGCTCGCAAGCCTCGGCGAGGAATCGTTGCACCTTCTAATCAAAATACTTACCAACTCGCCCAACGGGCTATCCGACATTGAAACTTGCACTAACAGGATTAGTCTCCTGGAGAAACAGGGAGACACGATAGTCCAATCCCTCGAGGAGATGTTCGGGAAAGGCTCCATATCGGCGATTCTTATGAGAGAGTTCGAGAGACTGGCTGACTCTGTGGATAGCGTTCTTGACAGAGCCCACGCTCTTTCACGACAGATAAGGAGAGTGACCAAGAGGCCCCTTCGAGAGGCTAAAGAATTCGATGCTATTATCCGGAAAGACCAGGTTCGCCTGATAGAGATCGGACTCGTCCAGCTTCAAGGTCTTCGGAAGCTCTTCAGCGTCGCAGGCTCGGACATGAAACAATCACTTGAACTAGCTAAGAAGATTGAATCGCTGGAAGAACAGGGAGACGATGTCAAGGACAACATGCTTGACGAGATCTATGGGTCCTGGGAAGTGCTTGACTACGCTTCCTTCCACAACTATATCGAGACCACCATCGAGGCAGATGATATCCTCGATCGCTGCGAGGACGCGTCGGACCTTGTCATCGTGATAATGAAGGGTCTCGGCGCTTAGGAAAACTAGGATTGTATCTCTCTCTCGACACTCTCTCCCTTGTCCTAGCTGGGCTTTTGGGAGCGGTTGTAAGTGGGAACAATCTCTCGGCATGTTGCGGGACCATCATCGGCAGTGGAATGGTCAACCGGCGGTCAGGAATCATGATCGCAGTTGCAGGGTACCTGCTTGGATTGTCGATCGAAGGTCCCAAACTCTTCAAAGTCAGAGAGGCCTTTCTCCCGACTGAAACCAGCACAGAGATATTCTTGATACTTCTAGCCACACTGCTCATATTCGTTGGGGGAGAACTCACAAAAGTCCCGCTCTCCCTCTCAAAAGCGTTGACGGGGACAATTCTAGGTGTCAGCTTTGCAATTGGAGCGTTACAGGAAACCAGTTATTTGGTTCTCATATTGATCTTCTGGGTGAGCGCTCCTATAGTCGGGACGGCTCTTGGCCTAATCCTTGTTGCACTTGACGACAGGTATAGTCCTAGAAACCTCTGGGTGAAACTCTCACTTCTCAAGGCTGGGCTAGTGGTGATGGCCTTCCTCTCCGCATACGTTACCGGCAGCAACGCTTTGGGACTCATCGCTGGAGTCCCCTCTAATCAGTCTCAGACCGCAACCGTTGTGGTAGGTATTGCCAGCGTTCTCGGAGCGTTTGTTCTTGGTCGAGGGGCCCTACGTAGACTGACAGAGGGGATCTATAGCCTCAGATATCCTAACGCCTTCTATTCCCAGCTGCTGGGCGCGGGAACTGTCGAATTAGCGAACCAGTTTGGGGTCCCGTTGTCGACAACTGAGACTGTTTCTTCCGGAATAATCGGTTCTGGGCTAGCAAGCAAGATGCGCGTCATGAATTCTAGGAATGTATTCCTTATTATCGCAAGCTGGGTTATCTCACCTGCTCTAGGATTTGCTCTCGGATACGGGTTAACTCTGATTGTTGGGTAACCGGGGAATAGTTCTCTGGGGGTGCTGGTACCACTCGACAAATATTGTCTAGCACCCTCTACGGCTTCCTGCGTTACGGAGGAACCTTCGATCAATACGAGGTCTAGGATGTGTTCGTCTCTTGTTGTTGAGTGTCGAGATTGGGCTGGTGGTGCTGTTCGCTTTGGCTTTCGGAAATGGAGCGAACGATGTGGGTAAGAGCGTGACTGCTCTCATGATGGATCCGGAGACTGCGGCCTTCAAGCCGAGATACTCACCCCTAATCTGGGGAGGCTTGTTCAGTGGCCTTGGTAGTATCTTAGCAATCATAATCTCAGTCAGATTATTCTCTGCGTTTACTCCCCAGAGCTTTTTCCAAACAACACCAGGCATCTCCTTCATACTAGCTGCTCTGGTAGGTGCAGCAACGTGGATACTTATCGCAACTCTTCTCAGGATTCAGGTCTCGACGACACACGCAATTGTCGGGGCAATCATAGTCCAGGCCATCTATCTGCTGGGTGCATCTAGCCTAGAATGGACTTTCCTCATCTGGAGGATCCTTCTTCCTCTGGCCGCGGGGCCATTTGTCGCCTTAATCGGGGTCTACATTATCAGCAAGTTATTTCGCAAACGAGACACCGGTGTAGGTGAGAGCCTCTCCTCAAAACGTCTGGGAGCAGCCGACTGGATTTCTGCCGCTGGTGTCGCCTTCGCTAGGGGTGTGAACGATGCTCCTAAAATGGCTGCTCTCGGCGCTTTCCTGTTACTGGGCACATCAGAAGACGGTGTGTTGCTGCCCTACGTTATCGTTGGTGTTGCCGTCGTAGCAGGCTCGTTGGTGTGGGGGGATCGTGTGGCCAAGACTTTGATCCGGCACACTCCTCTCCAACGCGGGCATAGGCTGAAGGCGCATGGAGCTACCGCCGTGCTGGTTTCTGCTGGATCATACTTCGGCGATGCCTTTTCGACGACAAACGTCTCTGAGGGTGCGAACGCAGGGCATCACGGTCAGAAGGGGAGGCAGTTCCTGGGCCCGGCGTTGCGGGGAATGGCTTTGGCCTGGATGGTGACCCTGCCTACGGCAGGGCTATTGGCTATTGTCGCCTCAATCCTTGGAGCAAGGTTCTGGGGCTAGTCGACACCAGATTACGCCGTCATAGCTCAAGCATGAAGGTGTCTTGGATTCGGGGTCCCAGACGTTATCAACACGGATCCCGAACACCGGTTTGAAGGCATAGGTTTCGTCGGGGATCAATAATCAGTATTAGTCTTTTATTTTCGGGGTAATTTGACGAGAGGCGTGGACCTTCCTTCGCATCTCTCGTTCGGACTGGCCATAGGGCTTGTCTTCTTCGGAAACAGTCCTGAGATTGTATTATTGATCGGTCTGGGAACGTTGATTCCTGACCTTGACAGAGAATACTGGTACGTCAGGCAACAGGTCTTCGCTGAAGAGCAGTATCATCGTGCAAGATTCCACAATGTCTTCATGATACTCATCGGCTACTTGGTGAATCCCTTTTTCTCACTGGGATCTTTCTGCACATGCTGCAGGATTCCTTCACCACAGCGAAGGACAGGGGTGTCGAATGGTTCTATCCTTTGACGAGGCTCGTGAAACGGGGAATGTACGACCAGACCATGAGCCAGAGGAAGCCTGATCCTAGCGTGAAAGTCTACTTCTATCAGGAGGACGTTCTCGGATACGTCAACGCTGCCGACCCTGATCTCAGGGAAGGTGACGAGCCCGTGCCTTGGAGGCGAGTCTACGGGTTCGCCCAGAACGGTCATCTTCTAGATCGTGGTTTCCTAGTTGGTTCTTTGGCGGTTATTGCGATCTGGTTGGCTTACCCGTTTGGATTTGCGCATGCGCACCAGTTCTCGGAGCTCATAGAGTCTAACCCTGTCTGGGCGATCGGCTACGTAGCGGTCGCGATCTTGTTTGCGGCAGGTGAAACTCAGAGGAGAGACAAGCTTCCCAAGCTTCCACAGTTGAAACCGTTTCAGGTTCCATTATTTGCTATCGGTATCGGTCTCCTAGCGTATTGGTTCGTATTGTTCCAGTTCGAAATACGCGCGAACTTGGAGAATATTCTCGCGGATCCGACTCCATTGCTGGCGGGCATGGTCGTAATCCCCGTTATCTCATTCATCCTCGTTAGATATTACACGCGAGGTGGAAGAAAGGCAATCGTGTAGCGGGTCGGGTCTCGAACCCCGACAAGTTAACGAAGGAACCGAAGTCTGTACCACAGGGTTATGAGTGAGGTTGGAACATTGCTCCGTCAGGAGCGATGGAGTCGTTAGTAGTTCCTCCAACCGCTGAGCCTCGAGGCTCTTCGATCGCTGGGGACGAGTTCTTTTTCGTGAAACTCTTCCTTCGATACACGATGGATTCGGCCTCGCGGGTAGGAGCGGCCCGCATTGAAACCGAACTCTTCGGAGTCGAGACCCGAGTAGAACAACCCGGTTTTTATTCCGGCCCTGCTGTTTCTCAGGTCGCTTAGTCTCAGGGCCGTCTCAAGGGCCGGCGAGCATTGTGCTTCCACGCAGGACTGCAGTGGTAACTGGGCACATGAACTCGAAACTGGGACACGAAGTTCGATAGTGCCTATACAAGAAATGCGTACTATACTAGTCTCTTGCCGAAGAACTCGCTCACAACAAAGAGTCTGGTTCTCATTCGGCAACGCGAACGGACAGTTCGGCTCGGGCCAAAACGATCCGCCCGAGGACGTGAAAGAAAGTTGAGAATGAAAACAAGAATCGTATCGCTAGATCTGTGCCCGCAGCGCTTCGCTGTTGAATTCAAACTCGGACGTGGACCTTGAAGTTGAGAACTCACCTACTGGTTGCTTTACTGGTTATTGGGATGATAGCGGTGCCTGGTCTGCCACGTGCACATGCAGCATCCGGAACCTACTTCGACAACATCGTTGTTGTGGCGATGGAGAACCAGAATTATGCTGATGTTATGGGTACGGGCACTGGAAGTTCCAATGCCCCATTCATTGCAAGCATGTTGACCGCCGGGGCGACTATTCCCCTATACCATGGTTATGGTGCCGCTGGAAGAAGCATCAACGGGTGCTCGGCAGGTTGCTACACCGCCCAGATCTCGGGGTCTGACCAGGGCATCTCTGATGGCTACAGTTGTTGCATCAACGCTCCGACCCTAATGGATAGCATGGCCTCAGCAGGAATGACATGGCGAGCCTATTGCGAAAGCGGATGTCCAAGAGGCAACGACCACTTCCCGTTCACAGCTTTCACCAGCATCTACAACAGCCCGAACATATTTGCCGGCGGCAGCGTTTCGACCGCGAACTTTGTCGCAGCTGCCAATTCAGCCAGTCCACCTGTTTTCCTATGGTTTACTCCGACGGACAGTCATAACATGCACGATAACAGCATTCAGACCGGGGATACCTATCTCCACAACTTTCTTGTCGGCTCAACTGGAAGCCTCGGAAGCCCGGCAAGTGGCTCTCTTCTCGCCAGCAACATCTTCCAGTCGGGACATAGAACGTTGCTGCTTTTCTGGTGGGATGAGTACGACCCTGCTCCTATTTTGTTCTATGAACCGGGAGTCGTCAAGCAAGCGTACGTTTCTTCCAGTGACCTATATGATGAGTTTTCTATTCTGCACCTGATGGAGAACAATTGGGCTCTGCCAACTCTAACCGCTAACGACGCGGCTGCCGCCCCGATGACTGAGATCTTTGGAACATCAACTCCTCCCGGGTTGACAACGAGCTTCACGGTTTCTCCATCCAGTCCTGTCGTGAGCTCGCCAGTGACCTTCACAGCAACCACAGTCGGAGGAATTGGGCCCTACACGGTAAGCTGGGATTTCGGTGATGGTGCAACCGCCACCGGAGCTGCGGTTAAGCATACCTATACGGGTGCTCAGTCGTACACGGTTACCGAGACCGTTCAGGACTCGTCCATTGCTCCAAAGACTGCGACAAGCTCTCAAACAGTCAATAGCAAGGCCGCGGCCGGAGGCTCAGGTGGAGGGTCGAGCGGTGGTTGCTTGTTGTGCGGCACGCTCCCCGTACTCTCTACCAGCACGTGGCTGCTCGTTATCGGCGGGCTCTTGGGTCTGATTGGTTCGCTTGTTTTGCTCACTGTTAGAGCGCGAGCGAGTCTCGCTCGGACCAGGCGAAGAATGAATCGACCAGGTCGCTAGTCACTCCCCTTTTAGGATCCGGTGGTGCGGGTAGGCAGTCTGAACCTGTCGTTAATTGGAGGGTTTCGCGAGCCGTTTTTCTCTCCAAGACAAGACTATGTTGAGAATGCCGACGAGGGTTCCTGGTAGAATGCAGAAGAGTGTGACGATGAAGATTGCGATAGTGCGCTCGTAGCTGGTACTGGCGCCTAGCAGGACGATGACTCCGTTTACCATCCAGACCATTCCGAGGAAGAGAAAAAGGAAGGCCATGTCTGCCGGCCGTATTCCAAGGGCGGAGACTATTGTTGCCCAGGGTCCCAGTCTTATCGACCGTTCCCCAGTATGGTAGCCAGTGAACAGTTTTCGTACGCTGTCGAAGATGAGCCAGGCTCCGAGGATGAAGCCAAAGATCGAGATGAAGGAAGTTCTGAAGTCGGGCTTTTTCCATCTCTCTGGTTCCTCTGTGGTGTTTCTTATTAGACGGGAGGAATACTCGTTCTTTAGTTTGCTGGCGAAATTCCGGAAGGACGAGGTGGACCTGGCGAAGGCGACGGAGGTTGGCAGGGACGTTTTCAAGTACATGGTCGGACGACTAGGCTTCGACATCGACAAGCTCGGGAAATCGAATATTTACATGTAAGATCGCTAGTTCTTGTCCGTTTGACCACTTTTTCTATGGGGTCGCGAGACTCTAGTAGGGCCCAGGGGGCGGCTAGAATTCACCGGTTTCCTGTTTCAGGAATCGTTTCCAGAAATTGGTTTCCGAAAAAATCGTTTTTCAACTGACTATTTTCATTCTATGATCTCCCATGCTGATTCTCAACCCGTTCTAGGGGACGGTTCTCTACTCCTCGGCGTTCGGCAGTAGCTCTGGCCCCATAGGCTTGCGCTTGCTCCTGTTCCTTCTCGTCTCCTCATATCGAGACTCTACCCAGCCGACCACTTTCTGCTCGGTCATCTGTTCTGCCTCCAGCTGCTTGTCCATGTTTTCCGCGACCACCTTGAGGAAGGTCTCCGGGTTTACCGGCTTGATGATATACGCGTCCGCCTGCAAGTTCACAGAATCAACCGCGTTCTCCAGTGACGGATAGCCGGTGATCATGATCTTCCTCGCCCGTGGAAGAATCTCGTGAACCTGAGCCAACAGATCTGTCCCGTCGACATCCCGTAGCTTGATGTCAATAATCGCAAGGTTGTACGGCCGAGCCTTACACCTCTCAACCGCTTCCAGCGCAGTCTCCGCAGTATCGACGCTGTAGCCCTCCGGCTCTAGAATATCTTTGAAGCTCTTTAGAATCCCCCGATCATCATCAACTATCAGAATATTCTTTGCCATCTTAGATGCTCACCTCCTCAGGTCAATCGGCAGTTCAACTGTCAAGGTCGTTCCTTCACCCACTTTGGAAAAGACCTTGATCTCGCCCTTGTGCGATTCAATCAGACGCTTGGTCACGGCCAGTCCGAGTCCCACCCCCTTCTCCCTGGTTGTGAAGAGCGGGCTGAACATCTTGGCCTTGACATCCTCCGGAATACCGATCCCCGTGTCTTGGAAGCTCACCGCGGCGATGTTCTGGTTCGTCCACGCGCTTATCTTGAGCTTCCCACCGTCAGGCATCGCTTGCAGAGCATTGGTGATAATGTTGGTAAAAGCTCGGCGAAGCAGGCCCGGGTCGACGCTCAGTTTCGGAAAGCCCGTCTCAACGCTGGATAAGACCTCCACGGACTTGGGTACCGGGATTGAGGAAAGAGAGTCATCGATCAGCCTCTGCATGTCATACTGAACAAAGGTCGGCTTCGCCTGTTT
>VBBE01000101.1 GCA_005884605.1 Candidatus Bathyarchaeota archaeon | reverse complement strand
TTGGTCGACGAATTAGTTGGGCTCGGCGCTGATGTGACCGTAGTCGATAATCTTAGTAGCGGCAAATTCGAGAATTTAGCTTTCAGCCGAGACAAAATACGGTTTTCCCAATTTGATCTGGAGTATTCCCATCTAAGAGAGCTACTGCCTGTTTTCCGAGACAACAGCGTCGTCTTCCATCTTGCCGCGACTCACGGAGGAAGAGGATTTATTGGTGGTCACCCAGCCGACGTTTGTTCAAACTTCTCGATCGATCACCACGTGTTGGAAGCAAGCTGCGGGGCAAACGTCGAGAAAGTCGTCTTCGCAAGCAGCGCTTGCGTATACCCGCCCAGACTCCAAGACCCAGGGTCTAGGTATCTCCTCCGAGAGGAGGATAGTGATCTAACCAGTCTCGAAAACTACCTCAGCGCGGATTTGGAGTACGGCTGGGCAAAGCTCATGGGCGAAATGCAACTCAGAGCCTTCATCAAACAGTATGGTTTGAGAGGATGTTGCATGAGATTCGTCACTGCCTATGGACCGAGAGAGAACGAGAGCCACGCGATTGCTGCTCTAATTTACAAGGCCTTCCAGCGTGCCGACCCCTACGTCATATGGGGGACTGGAGACCAAGAGAGAGACTTCACTTATGTCTCTGACATTGTAGCTGGCACTGTCACCGCGGCAGAGAAAATCGAGGATGGGACAGCCATTAACTAACAATTGAGTGGTATACTGACACGCACTCGTACGAAGGCCGGGTGAATGACCTACTGCTCACAGAACGTGCGTAATCGATGCCGCGACTCCAATTCAAGACCGGAGACCCTCAGCCAGGCCCGACATCACACAAGATCGTTGTTGTACTGCCAGCATACAACGAGGCCGCCACGATCGTAGACACCATCTTGGAAGCAAACAATTACTTCTCCAAAATTCATCCAAACATCGAATACATGGTAGCTGAAGACGGCAGCACCGACGGTACCCTCCAAGTTCTTTCTCTCCTTAAGCACGTCCTGCCCTGCGTCCACGTAAACTCTTCACCGAAAAGAAAGGGCTACGCCGCCGCTGTCCGAGACGCCATAATGTCCGTTGGGAAAGAGGCCGACTACATACTGTTCATGGACTCGGACGGACAGTATGATCCTAAGGATTTTCAGAAGCTGGTCATGCCCGCTGAATACGTCGACATCATAATTGGCAGACGATTATCGCGAGCAGAGTCTCCTTTGCGCATATTCCTCTCCACAGGTGTCAGTTTATTGGAGCAGAAAATGTTCGGTCTAACTTGTCGAGACGTTACAAGCGCATTCAGATTGATGAGAAGAGAGATAGCCCAAGCGCTGGCCTCTAGAGTTCACTACTCCAAATACAACTTCTGGACCGAGTTCACCGCATTGGCAGCAGTTTCTCACTACAAGATTGTCGAGGTTCCAGTATCCTATAGGAATAGAAAATCTGGCGGCAGCAGGGTGTACGGTAACCGAAGACTAACGAAGATCGTTCTAAATGAATTTGCCGCGATCGTACGAACATGGATTCGAAGCAAAACGAAACTCCAAATCGACAAAGAACAAAACTGAGGAACCAAATTCGCGTAGACTTGCCCGAAACAAAATTTCCGTATGCTCAAGGGTATTACCCTCCGAGAACATCACCGTCAAATAGAGGCAACACGACGGCCGTAGCCCTTGAACAGAAGGAGCCCAAAAACTGATGCGAGACAAAATCACGCCCCTTCTGAATTCTCACATAATTCTTAAGTGGCCAGTTTACGAAGGCGTCCTCAGTCCTCAATTGAAGTGTAACCGGTAGATCTGTTTGACGATTGTCCCCGGCACTCGCATTTTTCACCTAATCAGAGGGCTCGCTGGTCAATTCTTTGGCTTGAACCAAGACACGGCTGCAAAGGCCAGTTTGGGGACTAGAGCCGGGCTATTCATCTCCGGAGCCTTCCTCGCCGCTGTAGGGCTGCTAATCGTTCTTGTTTCCGACCTCCTAGTCGTTCTCGCGATTCCCCTGTTCCTCTTCGCCGGGTTCAATTTTGTTCATTCAAAAAGGTCGACGTTGTCGATTGGCCGAGGAAACTTACTATCGCTGACTGGCCATGTTTGCGCTACTCTAACGCTCTACTTGTTCATGACCAGAATCCTGTGGATCACGTATACGACAGACAGCATCATCGCAACTTACATGGGAGTACTGAAGGTTCTATCTCTCCAGAATCCCTACGGCTTCTCTATGAAGCCCCTTCTAGACCAGTTCGGCTTTCCCCCTTCTCTGTACACGCCCCACGTTGACGGGTCGTACGAATACCACCTCAACTATGGAGCCCTCAACTTTCTCAGCCTCCTACCCCTGTACGCAGCAGGACTCCATGACTTACGCGATGGTGTATTGATATTCCATCTCGTATCGATTCTCTTGATTTTCGGGCTTGTTCCCACACGTCAGAAAGCGTTGAGTCTGGCTCCTTTTGTGTTCTTTCCAGCCTTCGTCGCTGCGAGCTGGACCGACAGCGTATGGGCATTCTTCCTCCTACTAAGCCCAATTCTATGGACTCGAAACCGGAACCTAGGTCTCCTAATGGTCGCGTTTGCAGGCGCTACGAAACAGATCGCTCTCATCGCCGCACCGTTTCTACTGATCCGTCTTTGGCAGGAATCTTCCCAATCAAAACTGAGGAATACAATGGTCGGCGTGGGCGTCGTCGCTGCCGGCTTTTTCGGACCCAACCTCCCATTTATTTTGTTTTCCCCCTCAGCCTGGTGGGCCTCAACAATAGTACCATACTTCCCGGGCGCCGCCGCCATGGTTCCCGGAGGAGTCGGGCTCTCCGAGATTTTCCTAGACCTAGGAATACCCCCCTCACCAATTTTCTTTACCATCATGATGGGACTAGTAAGCATCGCTTCTGTCTATCTCTACGCAACGCGATTCGCGAAGTCAAGATACTACGTCTGGATCTTCCCGGTTGTAATCATGTTCTTCTACTACCGATCGTTTCCCAACTATATCTTCTACTGGGCGTTCCCTTTAGCTCTCGAATTTTTCAGGTTCAGACCCGTGCTGCACTTCTGGCACTTTTCACCTCTCAAAGGAACACACTGGCGCCCGGCCATAGCAGTGGGTTTGCGGTCGGTCCGCGGGGGATTAAGAGTTCCACTCCTTGCCGGCCTGCTTCTCACGACCATATTCGTGGGTGCCTACGGAACGTATGTTTCTAGCTCACCACCTTCCAAGTTTGCTGTTCGGATCAACTCCGTATCCGATCCAGACGGAGTAGGAGCTGGGACGCTTTTGAATATCACACTCAGCAATTCCACCCCGAAACCCATCGCTCCACTATTTTTCGTTAAATGGAGTATTCTTCCATACCTCTGGACGTCAAATTCAGCCTCGAACCTTTCACCATCGGGGACCGCTATGTACATTGTAACGGCGAGCGACGCCTTAGCAGCCCTGCCCAGGTCGGCGAACTTTCGAGTCTATGTCTATGACGCGAACACAGGAAACCTGGCCGGTGAATCTCTTCCATATATCGCAAACATTCCCGAGCCAACTTTGGCAAATCCCCACTTTAGATGGTGGACACTGGATTTCGGGGCGGGAACAAGAGTTCCGTTCAGCTGGAAGCTTACCAAGACGAACGTCGATCCCCTCACATCGGTGATTAAGGGCCTGGATGAGAACCAGACGGCGGGCATAACGCTCCAGCTCAACTACACGAGCTCATTGACCAGCTTTGAGAGAGTGACAATCTCTCAGAAGGTTCTTCTCAACGCTACAACGGTGAACCTCTCCCTGTTCGATCCGTTAGCAACAAGCACTGGCGGTCAGGTTATCCTCGGCGTGACAGTGACGGACGGCGCTCACGAAATCACCTACCTCTTCTCCAACGCAACCGCGAAGCCGACATTTGTTCCCTCCGCTTACAACGCAACGGCAATAATTCCCATTGCTGCTTCAGCTTGGACCACTGCTTCGATTGATCCGAGCCAAGCTTGGCTCGTTCAAGGCTGGGCCATTCCCAACCAGGTGACCTTCATGATCTTTCTGCAGGCCAATCGTGTAGGTCTCTACACAGCGAGCATCCGCGAAGTAGCTTATCCGTCCTTAACCAAGTAATCTGTGGATGTCTGTCTAGCTCTACTTTTCCACGAATCTTTCGTTAAAGTCGTCAGGGGTGTATCGTGACTATTGCAACGTTCGGGTTAGTCGATAATGCGTGCGATAGTGTCCCGCTGGTCGCCAACACAAATGTCGTGTAGCCTCTTTTTGCTCGTGTTCTCTTGAGATTGAATAATGTATCCGCGGGAATCGTAATATCGCAAAAGGCGAGTCAGTCCCCATGGGAATTACTCGAACTTATATGGGGCATGTTTCTATCGGCGGAGTTGAGGGTCTGGCAGTTTAGAAGAGATATGTCCGTCGGAGGAAGCCGTGTTGTCTAAGTTCATGCAATCGCTAGGAGACTCCGCGTATACAAAGTTGCGAAAGATCGCTGATGATAGGGATATTACCGTGCAGGAGCTAATCCGAGCGATTGTCATACCCGACTGGCTGAAACTCGCCGAAGCGCACGATGGAGGAAATAGCCAGTCACAGAGACATCGGAAACGAATTTCAAGAGCAGGCGCTAGAACACCTCCCTTACACACGGTGATCGCGTCGAAGTCGAAGAAGAATCAGTGATGATTCTCCCATCGAAGGATTTTCGCACGTAGAGAGATTGAGGTTAGACCGTTTTTCGAGTCTGAGCCTCCGAGAGCAGAGTCAATAGAACGATTCCAAACCTTCCCCTAATCCTAGCCCGTTATGTTTCCAAGAAGTGTTTGGTAACTATAGGCTAAAGAGGATATTCTCTCCAGCTACTTCGTCCATCGATGTCGGATACGAAGGCGAGCAAGGACTGGGCCCAGTTCTCTAAACAGATCAAGCTGGACGAAAGCGATTGGGCAGTGGTGGATGCGCTGTACGAGGAGCATCGTAACCGCGAGGGAATGATTTCGAAGGCCGACTTTATTCGAAAGTTGCTTCTAACGGGTGCGCGCTCGCAGCTGTTGTATCTGCGCCAGCATTCCCCAGCCTCTCTAGCCAGGGTAGCAAGATCCAGCGGGACCAGCTAGCACCCAATTGTCGTCTCCTGTATTGAATGTGCTCAATCTTCGAGATCCGGTTCCGCCTAACCCCGTCTAACCGTTCCGCCGATCAGAAATGATAATGGTTCAAAGCTGACGATTTCCAGTTCGGATCGTCAGCCGCACTATGCAGTAATTGTGAACGTGAATTGGTTGTTGAGTTTTGTGGTGACTGTAACTGTATAGATGTGGGCTGGAACGAATTGTTGGAAGAGTCCGAATATCCCGCTGTAGGTGCAAGTCTCGCAACTGGTGCCTATGAAAATCACCGCGGCAGTAGTCGTACCTGGTAGTATGGTTGGACCAGTCCAATTGGCAAGGATCCATTGGTCTCCCGAGACGTCTGTCACGATGTACGACTCAAGGGTTATCGGAGTGTTACCGTTATTCTGGAGAGACAATGTCATGCTAGTAGGAGATAGGAGCGCTGATCCTGTTAGTGTCAATGATTCTGGAAGTGGGTCCACAACGTTTACAGTCAGAATACAAGAATGACTGACAGTTCCGCTGGCTCCAGTAATGGTAATATTGTGTTTGCCTAACAGAGTCGAACTGGTGGCCGACACTTGCAAACTCGTATAGGTCGTCGCCGCAGGGCTAACCGATACCGGGTTCTGACCTCCCATCACGCCAAGAAATCCAAACGGTACCGTCGCAGAGAGGGTAACCGACCCTTCGAAGCCGTTCTTACTATCAAGGAAAATGCTTGTGGAATTGGTCATTCCTGCTACAACGTTGATCGAGTAGGGGTAGGCGTATAGTCCGAAGTCTGCCAGAGGGTTCACCGTCACCGTAAACATAGCTGAGCTGGAGACAACCCTTCTCCCGAGTGCAGAGGTTCCCGTTACGATGATGCTGTACGTTCCGATCGACGCGTTCTTAGCGGCTACTACTGTCATCGCCGATGATGCCGTTCGTCCCGCTTGCAAGCTGATTCCGATCGGATTGAATGAGACTGATATGTTTCCAGTGGTGAATTGTGCTACCAGAGTTACTGTTCCCGAATAACCTTGGACGCTGATAATGGAAACGGTCGAGGTGGCGTTTGCCCCTTGGGGTAGTGTCACTCCTGAGGGGCTGGTTGTTAGTAGAAAGGTGCCCGTGGTCTTGTGGGCATCACTGATGGTGAACAGGAGAACAGTTCCGCTAACCGTGAACGAACCAAGAGCGAAGATTAGAAGCAGGATTGCGGCCTTGAGAGGGACCCGCCTTATGGATAGAGTCGTGGTACATTCCTCCGAGCTCAACCCTTGACCTATACTCTGTCGAATCGCCACTATACGGGTCCTGTAACCGGAGCCTAAGGGAACGCCTTCTAGACACTGCTCTCACGTGGGCTCGCCCTCACGCCCCTCATAGCTTCGATCGACTCCCAGAGTGGCTCAATCCACATACTGCCTCTGTAATGCTAGCCGGAATCATGAGATAGTGTGGATGCTCATACCGAAAGATCGCTCGATCCCGGATTCTCATCATTCCTTCCACGCCTTCTTGAGAGTATCAACAGCGCAACGATGACCCCTCCGACGGCTATGTACCCGATCAATGGGAGTATTGCATCCAGAGTGTTGACGATTGAGCTGGCATTCTGGCCAGCAAGTACGCCGAGGTAGATCAATATGATATCCCAGATTACAATGCCGACGGTTGAGTAGGCTAGGAACTTGCCGATTCTCATCTTAGCTGTGCCCGCCGGGAAGGCTATTAGCGTACGTAGTAGTGGGACGAACCTTGCTAAGAGGACAGCTGCACTGCCGTGATTTGCAAACCATCTCTCGGTGATCATCAAATGTTTTTCGCTCAATCTAATTTTCCTTCCGTATCTGAGAACGGCGGGTCTTCCCAAGTAGTATCCGATCCCAAAGTCCACGATTGTTCCGACGAGACTTCCCAGGGTTGCCGCGGCAACTGCGCTCCAAAACTCAAGTCGACCCTGATACACTAGGAACCCGGTTAGTGGAAGGACGATTTCGCTAGGAACGGGGAGCGTCGCACCTTCAAGGGTCATCAACAGGAAGACCCCAGGATAGCTCCATTGATAGAGCAAGTTGAGCGCAAAATCGAATATTGCATCGTTAAGACTCAAGTCAATCTGTGATGTTGCAACTCAGCCCCTTTTCAAACCCTTTCGCCTCCCAGAGAAATCAACACGGACACCGAGGTCACCAAAACACTCTTTGCTCACCGGCTTTGTATGCCAATTGTTTTTAGCGATCCGATGAACCGGTTTGATCAGCGATGTCTCGGCGCGAACAGGACAAAGGTGCGTCAGGCAAGATCATATTGTTCTTAGTGCTCGGCGTATTTCCACTAGTGTTCATGTTGTTAGTATTCGTTTTCGGTCCAATGCTGGGATTACGGTTCGGAGCCTGAATCTACGCTCAAACCTGCCGTTCGCCTTGGAAGGGTCGGACGTCCATGACACTCTAGGATCAGTTTGCGAGGACAGTATCCCAAGGAGTACTGCGTCAGTCGAGGCGTAAGCTAGCCGCTACGTTCGGGTTCGGGTAATACTTCTTAACATCTCTACCGCCGTATTTCTCTTCGAACAGCTGGATAACCTCGGCAACTTCTCCCTTCCCCGTTATAGGGCGAAGCTTTCCTGCAAGGGTTTGTCCGCTGGAGGTGATCTTCACCTGAGGGTTTTGGAGGATGTTCTTGTACCATTGAGAGTTCGTGCCTGTTACGGGCAGCAGCAGTAACTCTGTTCCTTTGAGTACGAACCAAACTGGACGT
>VBBE01000184.1 GCA_005884605.1 Candidatus Bathyarchaeota archaeon | reverse complement strand
GTCCCGACGACTCCCGATGGCTTGCCCGAGTCAAGTCTTCGGGTCTGTGAGACCAGTCTCTGTCGAGAGTAGGATTTTGCGAATTTTCTGTTCCCTATTTAAGGCGGGTGTTACCCGAGACATTCGGGATTGGTTACAACCGGCGCAATACCTTAGCACAGCCAATCTTCTTCTTGACGGTTAGGCGCATGAGCCAGTGCATCATAATCTGTCCCTCCTGTGAGCGAGAAATATTGAACGATGACCAGGTCCTGAGAACCCCGAGAGGAAGGATTGTCTGCCAACAGTGCGCCCAAGAAACCTACCTAGACGTTCCACTCGCTTGAGGAGAAGAACAAACATGGCACCGGTAATCTTCAACTTCCTTGGCAGGCAGGTAGGCAGCACTCTAGCGGGGTTTATGGTGGCGCTTAGAATCAGACACTCAGCTCCAAAAACAATGCCGATGCTCGCCGTACGAAAACCTAGATCAGCATCCTCCGCCCGCCGCAGAAGAAATTCTGCTCACCCCAAGCGAAGACGGAACAATATCGGTTTCGCTGAAAAGCTTCGAAAGCCAAGGATGAAGGCGCATCGAGCAGCACCCGAACCGAGCCAGGTGCTCGAGATTCCTGCTGCAACGGTGGCATCTTTCGATACTTGTCCTTCTTGTGGACTGCAGGCGCCGGAATCGTTGCTGGCCGAACACTTTCTGGGCAGTCCCTCTCACAAGGATGGCCCGCCGAAGATAGTCAAGGTAGAAACAGTCAAGACAGAGGGCTCCGATGACGCCAAGGAAGAGGATTCAACGCAGTCGGTTAGAAATCTGTTGCAGATGCTTGTTCCTCCGAGAGCGTTTGGCCGTCGTCATGCTCACAGATCGATGGGTCCGATTTCCTCGATCATCAAAGACTTGGGCCCACCGCACAGGCGCCTCCCATAGTCACACTAAGGCTATCCTCCTTGGAGAAGATATCACCCAGAATAAGCCCCAATGTCGAATCTAAGACCACAGGTCCAAACTTGGCTCGGAACCGTTCGGGAATGGAGCTAGACTTTCCGTCTTTTCGCCATCACATCCAAGGCTGGACTGAACCTTGAATCGCAAGACTCGCCCATAATCACTGCCAGACAGCAGATTTTCTCAAGCAAAAAGGGGGGGTCTTGCACAGCGCATCTCGCGACGCAGAAGAGCCCTCCTCGGACCCTTGCAAAAGTGATCTTCAGCGGCGGTTCGGATAATTCAGGTCTGGGAATCGCTGAGACCAGACTGGTTCCTCAAGGACAGTTGAGGATGTTCGAGTTTCTAGCCGGGGATCTCGAGCGGAACCAAAGTTGGCTCTGGCTTCGGGAACGCAGTCTCATGGCGCATATAGGCGGAGGGATCTCGTAACCGTTTTTTTTCGCAGAGTTTCTCGAGGAACTTTATCCCCTTTCCTATCGGGTCTAACGGCTTCGCGTCTAGGTAGCCTGATTCGACAGCGCCTCTCAGTATCTCATCACCCCTAGGGCTTCTAGTAATTACGGTACTCCAGCCAGGAGAAGATCCAATAGCGCCTACCGCAATATCGGACAGTTCGGCCGAATAGTCGACGCAAGCATTGCATTCTTCACGCGCCGCAGCAGCGACCGCCTCTACAGGCTCGTCAATCGCCAGCTTATCACCAGTGTAGACTAGCAACCGGTTTCTCTTGATATTGACCTTCGTGACGTTGTTGAGGTCTATTCCTCTCTTGCCTTGGACATAGTCAACCATCATCTTTTGATAATCAAATACCTTAGAACAGAACAGCCCAATGGTGAACACAAGATTTCTCGTGAGCTTCGGTGCGGCTATCCAGTGGGTGGCCATGCGCCAATTCCCCTGAAGCTCACAGGGCAAGCCGACTAGAGCAATACGCTCTTCCTGGAAACTCACGCTGGACCGGTTAGGGATAGCTACCTCAGCAAGCCCCCCTACCTGCCCTCCCGGCGTGTACCTGGACCCGGCGTGGTTCAACAAGTCCTCTTTGGTCCGCGCGATCTGGGGCTCAGGCCGCCATGGTTTGTTTGACGTGAGGCCGGAGTTGACCACGTAATCTATGATTTTTCGATCGAGCGCGTAGAGTAGAAGAGAAGTTACGGCACCACCATCTTGGGCGCGCTTGACCACGTCAGGGTCCTTGGACTTGACCGAGTAGGATCCGACGTGTATTCCGAGAATCGCCTCTTCAGCAGTTCTTGATCGTCCGAAGACTTGTTGCTCGATCTCCGCGAGCGGTAGCTCGATCCTCGGGCAGCTGTAGTAGCAGACCTGGCAGGCAGCACACGTGCCCCTCATTACCGGTTCTTCTTTTTCGCTGTGAAAGAGGATGTCGATCGGGCAGGAGGCGATGCAGGCTCCGCAGTACATGCAGAGGTTCTTGTTCACAACCTCTTGGATGAGGTTGCCGAAGATCTTGAGTTTGACCGGCCGCGCCTTCCAACCCTCACCTTCAACAGTCGATTTCAGAGGCGTAGTCTGGGGAACCGCCAGGGGCGTTGCGGGTTTCGGAGCGGGTTGAGCTGACAGTGTCTATTCCTCCTTCTGAGGCACCTGCGACGCTCCCCCGATCGTGTCGACGCTGAACACGTACTTGTCGTCCTTCTTTACCGGCGGCTTGGAAAGCCTCTCCGGACTCCATACGAGACGATCACGCGTATACTCTGCGATATCGTACTCGACCGTCTCCTCCAACGCAAACTCCGGACAATAGTCCGTGCAGTTGTGGGCCGTCACGTTTCCCGCCACGTAAGACTCATCTCCTTCAACCGAGAGATTCACAACGGGTTGATCACGAACTTCAACTGACGATATTTTCTCGACCGGTGCGTAGACATAATCTGTGTCCATTTCAAAGCGAGAAAACGTCTTGACCCTCTTGTCCTCAAATGCGATCTGCATCAGATCTGCCATTGCCGAAACGAAACGGCCTCGCACTGTCACCACGTAGGTTGGTCTCTTGTTTGGGTGGGGGGCAAATGCGATTTGGCCAACGATTCCTGCCCGGAAGAGGAGTTGTTGCAGTTGGAAGGCGAGTGTCTTGGAAATCGTTGCGTACTCGAAGAACGTTGAACGATTGCCCTTGGTTGGTCTGTGAAGGTAACCATCGCCTCTCCATGTTCCGCGTATGAGTTCTCGCTGTTTTTCTGCCGGCGCAAACATAGCCCAATCCGGAAGTTTCTTGTTTTCGGCGCCTAGGCCAAAGGTTTCGAAGAATTGAAGGGCAATTACGGAGTGCAGAAGGACATGGGTCGAATTGTGTATCGTTGACCTCTTGGTTTCCCGGCCAAAATATTTCTCGAGGAGTCGGGCTGAGTCGGCAATGTACTCTTTTTCGTGTTCTCCGAATGAAAAGCCGACAGTTCTCCTTACAGCGTAGCCTTCTGCAAGGTAGTACCCGATTAGCCTAAACAAATCAGGCCCGGTTCTCAGGCTCAGTTTGCTTCTGAGACGTTTTCCGGTGTTGGGCTGACCAACTACGACCTGCTGTTCGTAAACGTCGATGTCCCGAACCTCCTTGGCGATAGGCATCGTCAGGTAGTCGCCCCGTTTCAGTTCGAGAGGTGTCTTCCACATGGGGACATCTGGTTTCTTCTCAAGTCTTCCCTTTTTGCCGATGTTTCTAGAAGATACTAGGAGGGGATGATCCTGCGTCACCCTAAGCAGGAAAGGCGTTCCTAATGGTTTGATGCTGTAGAGTCTTCCCGAGTAGTTTCGTGTAAGGACCTTGCGCACTCGACGGTAGTGCCCGGTGTGCGTCAAGACCCGGTCGCCGGGCTGTATCTGGATAATAGGTAAGACAGATGGGTTCGTCGATACAAGTGTATCAGGAGTTACGCAGAAGTGACAGAAGCAACAGCGTCCGTAGAAGTACTGTGGGTACCATCGCTGGCCCCGAGGCACGATCGTGATACATTTCTCAGGACAGATCCACGCGCATATCCCACAACCGGTACAGCGATCGAGGTGGAGCAGATGGCGTCCCCTGTATCCCTTCTCAACCGCATATCTCTGCTGGGGAAACCTCAACGTGTAGGGTCTGTGGAATAGATGACGGATACCTGTTAGGTACGCGATCGAGATATCGACTGCCGCCTTCGCTTTGCCGATGATCGGGGCCATCTGTTTTCTACCTGTCCGCCTCTACCGGCCAGTAGTCAATACTCCACCATGCCGTAGGCATGTCCGCCAAACGGTTTCCAAGTAGAACCGCAGGGATGGCCGCCATATTCCGGTAGGAACCGGTGATATACCGCGCCCGGTAAGGCTTGTCGCCACCCTCCCCGATAAGATAGAAACTGCACTCTCCCCTTGCCGACTCGACCCTCCCATACGCAACACCACGAGGCAGAACTATCGGAGCCTTTCTCCTGATTGGTCCTGATGGAATCTTCTTGACAATCTGGCGAATTATCTTACAACTCTCTCGCATCTCATCCATGTGCACCATCGCCCGACTGAACGAATCACCGTCAGGCCGGGTTGAGACCTCGAAGTCGAGTTCGGGATAGGCAGCATAAGGCTCGTCCTTTCGAAGGTCCGCATCAACGCCTGAACCTCGAAGCGTTGGCCCCGTACACCCTAGCTCGATCGCCTTCTCCTTGGAGAGGACCCCGATTCCCTTCGCACGGGAGGTGAATAGAGGGTTGTTGAAGAAGATCCGATCGTACTCCTTCAAACGCTTCTCGAAGTATTCCGTTCTCTTGACAGCCTCCTCAGCAAACCCGGGTGGTAAGTCCCGCCGGACCCCACCGGGTACAAGATACGAATATGTGATTCTCGCTCCAGTAAGCTTCTCAGCTAGATCAATGAACAGCTCTCTATCACCAAGAGGCCACATGAACATGGTCGTGTGGCCGAGAAATACGCCGTAGATAGAGAGCCAGTAGAGATGGCTCATAATCCTGTTCATCTCGTTCAAAAGAGTCCTGAGATATTGTCCCCTTCGAGGAACCTCGACCCCTTGAATCTCCTCGATCGACCTCACCCATGCGTGATTGAGGTTGGAGGCATCGATGATCGAGGGTCTCTCGATTACCGGAATACTCTTGATAATATTTCTGAGCTCGATTATCTTCTCGATGCCTCGATGAACATACCCAGGGTCCGGGGCAACATTGACGATGATGTCTCCATCCACCTCCACGATCAACCGCATGTGGCCCGAGCCGGAGTGCTGGGGACCAACACTCAACGTGAGCGTTTGAGCCCCAGACTCAGAAGTCTCAGTGGACTCGACAGTTGTCAGGGGAACAGGTTTCGGAGGGGCTGACATTGCAGATCTCAGTCCGTCGGGAATCGTATATCCTTCCGGAGCGGAGGGGGCCCGTCCCAGTTGTCAGTTAGAAACAGCTTCTCTAACCTCGGGTGGCCATCGAATGTTATTCCGAACATCTCGAAGCTTTCTCGCTCATAATTCTCAACGCCCGACCAGACCGAAACCAGAGACCCCACCCTCGGCGCGTTTCTTGGAACCGACTCTTTCAAGTCGAGAACGAGATCTCGCATTTCCTTGATGCCCATCGATGAAACATGGTACACAATCTCGAACCTGTTTTCTCGGTTATAATCGACAGCAGAAACCCCGTTCGGATGGTCAAACCCGAGTTTGTCCCGGAGAAATACCGCGATGTCCTTGATCTTTTCGGGAGCGACGGTCACCTCAAGTCTACCGCGACGTATAATGTTCGTGTCCTTGATGTCGGAGGGAAAGCTCTCTTTGAGCTTCTGGACGAGAACATCTTCTCTTTCGTGAGAAAGGCTCATCCCTGCTCGTACACCTTTGACCGTCGAATCTTCTCTTGAAGCATGATGATCGCCTGCTCCAACGCCTCTGGTCTTGGCGGGCAACCCGGAACGTATACATCCACCGAGACAAACTCGTGCGCACCGTTCACTATACTATAGGAATCATGGAACAGGCCGCCAGACATGGCGCAGTCTCCCATCGCAATAACATACCTAGGCAACGCCATCTGGTCGTAGATCATCCGGAGACGTTTCGCCATCTTCTTGGTGATAGTCCCTTCGATCACTATCAGGTCTGACTGCCGGAGAGAACCTATCGGCAGAACTCCGAATCGTTCAAGATCATGTCGTGCGCCACTGGCTGCGCCGAACTCGGCACTACAACAGGCAGTTGTAATATTGACAGGCCATAGAGAGTACATTCGCGCCCAGTTAATCACGTTTCGAA
>VBBE01000238.1 GCA_005884605.1 Candidatus Bathyarchaeota archaeon | reverse complement strand
TCCCGAAGGGCAAGAGCTCTCCGTGCAATCGCAAAGTAAAATATCGAGATCCAAAGCTCCTCTCCCCCGGTAGTTACACTCTGTCGTCTCAACTCAGCTCTGGAGAAATCCTTTCTATCATCGTCGCCTGGATCGTGCTCTCGGTTGCAATCACCTACCAGAAACTTGTTGGTCTTCTGACCGGAACGGGTAGTCTTGACGTTGTGATAGCGGGTTTTGTTGCCACGGCGACTGGATTTATTCTTCACGAAATGGGACACAAGTTTGTCGCGATAAGAAGAGGATATCTCGCCCATTTCCGTCTCTGGATTTGGGGACTTGTGCTCACAATCTCCATCGTGACAATCTCGGGCGGGGGACTCGTTTTCGGTGCTCCTGGGGCGGTTTACATTTCCCCTTCCGCGGCAGGGTTCTACGGGTACGATTCAAGTCGAGGAAGCAGGGATCCGGAAGAGGACAATATGATAATCTCGGCAGCCGGACCCGGAATCAATCTTGGATTCGCCATCGGTTTCTTGGTCTTGTTGTTTTCCGTTCCAGTGGGCTTCCTCTATACAGTTGCCTTTTTTGGGCTCTTGCTTAACGTGGGACTCGGATCCTTCAACATGCTGCCAGTCCCTCCCCTAGACGGCTCGAAGATCTTCCGGAAGAGCGTCCCAGTCGCACTTGCAATAGCCCTTCCATTGTGGGCGATGTTCATAACCTTCAACTTCATCACATAGAAGAGAATCGGCACTCGCTGCAAAGCCTGCCTCATTCTATTGGGTTGTCTTTTCCGCCGTCTGAAGCGCTTCAATAGCTTGACGAACTTCTTCTACTGATGCGCCATCTTCGAGTGTCGAAAGATCTCCAATCGGGCCTCCGGCAGCGACTGCTTTGATGACTCGTCGCATGATTTTGCCGCTCCTCGTCTTCGGGAGAAGCCGAGCGAAATAGATGGATTCAGGGGTCGCGATAGGACCTATCATCCTCCGGACATGTTGCTTCAATTCCTCAGAGAGATGATTGGAGGGGTTAGCCACTTTTCTTAACGTCACAAAGGCAACGATAGATTCGCCTTTCACCGGATCGGGTTTGCCTGCGACTGCAGCCTCTGCTACGGATGGATGGCTGACGAGCGCGTCTTCCACTTCTTTTGTTCCAAGTCGATGTCCCGCCACTTTGATGACTTCGTCCGCTCGCCCGAGGAGCCAGAAGTAACCATCCGAGTCGCGCATGGCATAGTCCCCTGGATAGTAGAGCCCCGGAAATCGGGTCCAATAGACCTGACGATATCGCTCCGGGTCTTTGGATCATGATCCCGCCAGTCTCAGTCTGCCACCAAGTATCAACGATGGGACAGCGGCCCTGGCCTATCACATCAAAATACCATTGCCAGGCAGCGGGATTGATAGGTTCGCCGACCGACCCTAGCAGGCGCAAGCTATCAAGATCATGTTGCCCGGGGAGCTTGTCTCCATATCGCATCAGCGAACGGATTGCAGTTGGTGCAGTGTAAAGAATCGAAACCCTGTAACGTTCCACTATGTCCCACCATCTATCGGGTTCCGGATAATCCAGCGCCCCTTCGTACATCACTGAAGTGAGACCGTGCATCAACGGAGCAAACACAACGTACGTGTGCCCCGTGACCCATCCTATGTCTGCAGTGCACCAGTAGACATCATCATCTTTCGCGTCGAACACCCATTCCTGGGTTGCATAGGCGAACACCAGATAGCCGCCAGTGCCATGAGCAACGCCTTTCGGTTTACCCGTCGTCCCTGACGTATAGAGAATGTACAGAAGATGAGTCGACTCAACAGGCACGGGCGCGACGTAAGTGGAAGCCTTCGCCATCAGATCGTGCCACCAATAATCCCGACCCTCAATCATTGGCACAACATGTCCAGTCCGCCGAAAAACAACAACATGCTTCACGCTAGGAGTCTCTCTTACAGCATCATCGACAACGGTCTTTAGTTCCAAGACCTTTCCTCGGCGATAGCCACCGTCAGCGGTAAGGACGATTTTGGCCTCACAATCCTGGATACGTTCGGCTAGGGCTTTCGCGCTGAACCCCGAGAAAACAACGGTGAACGGTAGCCCTATTCTTGCGCAAGCGAGCATTGCTATCGGGAACTCAGGGACCAAAGGCATGTAGATCGCCACTGTGTCACCCTTCTGGAGCCCAAGATTCTGAAGGACACTGGCTAGCCCGTTCACCTCATGATGGAGCTCTCCGTAGGTAATTGTCCGACATTCTCCGTTTTCACCTTCTCAGAGATATGCCGCTTTATTCTTACGCCAGGATTTCACATGCCTGTCCACAGCATTCTCTGATGCGTTCAGCAATCCCCCGACAAACCATTGGGCAAACGGCGGGTCCCATTTCAGAACCTCGTCCCATTTCTTGTGCCAGACAAGGTGACCCGCAATGCCGGCCCAGAAAGATTCTGAGTCCCGGAGAGAATCTCTCTGCAGGGAGAGATACTGTTCCTTCGACTGGTATGTGTTCGGCACGGGTAGTTTGCCAGCGTCCGACATTTGCAGAGGTAGAGTTCACGGTTCTGTTAACTCTTCGTCTGTTAAGTTAGCTTCAGGGCATCGACTCTAGGGATTACCGTAGACGTCGGGTTCCCCTTCATTGCTTCAACTGCTCCGCCTTGCGCCTCAGTTATGGGAGGCCGGGAACGTG
>VBBE01000183.1 GCA_005884605.1 Candidatus Bathyarchaeota archaeon | reverse complement strand
CACAGTCCTTCTCCAGAAGCATCACCCTCTTCATCTGCATCTGAACTTGGTCATCAAGACCGATGTTCTCTTCCAGTAACTGGTGTAGCTCTAGTTGTCGCGAGATCGAGTCTTCGATCTGGGCTCTGTTTCTTGAAACGGATTCCTTTAGCGAATCTCTCGCTTCAGCGGTCTCTTCAAGGAGCGTCTCGGAGAAGATCAGTCCTTCCGGGAGATTGGGTAACTGAGCCGACCTGAATTTCCTCTCGACCTGTTTGATCTCGCTCTGGATAAGGTCGAGCCGCTCTTTAACCTGCGGTTCTTCTCTCAACTGCTGGCCAAGTAATTTCACCTTAGCCTCGAGAGACTGTAGGGATTGTCTCTCGCTGTCGAATAAGGCGGAAACGGTCTCGAAGACGGCCTTAGGATCCTTGGTCCCTTCGACCTTTGCAGAGTATCGCGAGATAGAACTTAGTCTTTCCAGAAGGTTTTTGGATCTTCCAGCAGAGTCTGTTTCGATTGCCATCAGGTTTTGTTGAGTCTCTGCAAGCTCGTTCTCCCATGAGCGGATTAACTGCTGGCCGGCCATTTGCTCTTGCTCAAGTCTCGAGCTGCTAGCTTGTTGCGAGAGAGAGACAATCTGTCGGGAGAGCAGGAGGAGGGAGGCTATGGCTAAGGACCCGAAGGCAATCGCGACTTGGGGGAGTCCGAGGAAGAAGGATAGGATAGCTCCGGTGCCTAGCGCCGAGGTGGAGATGAGATATGTCCAGACCCTTCTCGGCTTGGACTCGAACGTTTTGGGGTTCCCAAGAACTGAAGCTTCCTTTGTTTTCTCGGCAATCTTGGCCTGCAGGATGTCTTTGGACTCCTCCAACTGAACTCGCCGAATTTCGGCGGAGTGAAGTTCGTCAAGCATACTCGATGCCTGTGCAAGCTGGGATTCTATTTTGGGAAGTTCAGAGAACTGATTGATTTCCGATCGAGCTTTCTCCAGTTCTTCTCTCTGGGAAGAGATCCCCGCGAGTTGTTGCTGGAGAGTCTCTGCTAGACGCGACTTGTCCTGAATTTCTTGACGAAGAGATTGTTGAAGCTTCACTGCGTCATCGTATTGTTTCAGAGTCTTGTGCAGGGAATCGGTGGTTGCAAACCTTTGCTCTACATCTGCAAGTTCTAACTTGAGTTTCTGAATCCTCTCAGCCAGAGTTGCGAGCTGGGTCTCGGCTTCCCGGTATCGCTTCAACTGGTCTTGAAGCGATTGGAGACGCTCACGTTCAACAGTTAGGTGGCCCGGATTTCTGGCCGTGCCCTCGATGCGGGACCTCTCAGCATCGAGCTGGTCCTGTACCCGGTTGAAGCTGTCTAGGTTCAGGAATACGTTGACAACTTTCCTTCGATCGTCGAGTCTCTGCTTGATCAGTCGTTCAAGATCTTTCTGTGCGACAACGCTACTTGCGACAATTTCGTTGTAGGTGATGCCTCCTAGGAGTCGTTCGATTTCACTCGTCGTGTCGTTCACCGTCGTGGCTAGGGTTTTCTGTCGACCGTCACCGCCGAGCTCGTAGAGCTGTGCCCGATTCGGTCTCGTCTTGTGAACCTCTCGTACTACTCGGTATCTGAGGTCGCCGATGGCGAATTCGAGTCTTACTTGGGCTTCGCCGGTTCCGTAGCTGAGGATCTCCTCGTTGCTCGGCTTCTGGCTGGGACGGATCATGCGACCGAACAGAGCGAAGAGGATCGCGTCGAGGATGGTGGATTTACCGCTCTCGTTCAATCCTGTGATTAGCGAGATGCCTTCTGAGAAGGGTAACGGCTGGGAGAATTTGAGTTTCTTGAAGTTGTGAGCGTAGAGGCTTAGAAGTTTCAGTCGACTCCTTCCTCCTGAAGTTTCGCGACTGTGAGCTTCCAGGCTTCTTGGACCAAAGGTCTCTCTTGGTCTCCCGCTTTATCTAGTAGGTTCTGGAATGTCCGGTCTAGTTCCTGGAGCGGGGTGGTCTTTGGAAGCGATTCCAGCGGGACCATCGTGAGGACATTCAGTTGTTCTTCGTCGAATTCGATGTGGAAGAACTTGTCCTGTGCGTAAGTGTAGAGTGCGGATCGCTTGTAGGTTGAGAGCTGATCCAGCGTGACTTTTCCTTGAACTCTTACGCGAAGTATCTTTTCGTCACCGATTCTCTTCTCCAAGGCTGCTTCTATTTGTCGCGTGAGGCTTCCTTCACCGGTGACACGAAACTCAAGGGTTTCTACGGGTCGAGCGGGGGTTGGATGGAACTCTTGCTGGACTATTCCTGTCTTGTCGAGTTCGAGCCAGACAAATCCTTTCTTCTCACCTTCTTCGTTGAACGAAACTCGTTCGGTGCTTCCAGGATAGATGACTGGGGTTCCGTTGATCATTTTTCTCTGATAATTGTGGAGGTGGCCTGAGGCGAAGAGTTGGAAGTTTCTCGGGATAGATGATTTCTGGATATGGGTTTCTTGGCCGAAGTAGCCGTCGAAGCCTTCGATCGGATAGTGTGTCAGGAAAATATTGGTGTCTCCGTCTCGGTTGACCTCTTGACCGGCAAGGGGATCTGCATCGGTCGGTAAGGATGGATTGAGGCTCATCCCTATTACGTTGACAGTTTCGCCTCCGAGGTTGAACTTTTTGCTCGCTGGATGTTGCTCATGCAGAAAGTAGATGTGTCCGGATCTTGCGTGGACTGCAAGAGGGGAGGCTCCCTGCTCTGCGCTGCGTGGCGTATCGTGGTGGCCGCTTACGAGGACGGTTTTGATATTCTTCTCATGTAAGCGTTTGAACTGCTCTGCCACGAACGCTCTGGTGGGATTGCCGGGAAGAATACCATCGTAGAAGTCTCCGCCGATTAGAAGAATGTCTGGTTTGTTCTCTAGGGCGAAGTTGACTAGGACTTCGAAGCAGCGCTGGAAGTCGCGTTTACGTTCGAAGCGCTTGGGTCCATACTGGACAGCTGAGGGATCTAGGTGATTGTCGGCCGTTAGAAGAACGTGAATTGTCATAGTCTAGCTACCGATGTCAACCGGGAATGTCTTCGGGTGAACTGGAACGATATTAAGAGTTGGAGATAGCCGAACGTGACCTGTCGAATCTTGGACACAGCAGGCGATGTGTGAGATCACTCTGAAGGAAGGTAGGGAAATGGTTGCAAGGAATCTGATCAGAGTGGGAATTGACATCGGTGGAACCTTTACGGATCTCGTGGCCGTAGACGAGAAGCACGGCCTCTGGAAGATCAAAGTCCTGACCACGTCGACCGATCCATCGATAGGAGCGCTGGGTGCGGTTCGAAGATTGTTGGAGAAGGAAGGTGTTGATCCTCGTCTTGTTAGAGTTGTTAGTCACGCTACGACACTTGCCTCGAACGCTCTTCTGACCGGAAACATTCCCAAGACCGCCCTCGTCACAACCTCGGGCTTTCGAGACGTGTTGGAGATAGGGCGACAGAATCGGCCTGAACTCTACAATCTCCAGGTTGAGCGTCTGCCTCCCTTGGTCCCGAGACGATACAGGTTTGAGGTCCAGGAGAGGATCACGTATGATGGGGGGGTCCTGGAACCGCTTAGCGCGTCGCAGGCTGTCCGGATTGCGAGAAGGGTACGGAGGCTCGGGATTGGAACGGTGGCGGTCTGCCTTCTCCACTCCTACGCGAATCCGAATCATGAGAAGAGGGTCGGGGGGATTTTCAAACGTGAACATCCACGCGCGAGACTGTCCTTGTCTTCGGATCTTCTTCCCGAGTTTCGAGAATACGAGAGAACGAGCACTACAGTCGTTAATGCGTGTCTTCAGCCGTTATTCGCTGTCTACCTGAGAAAGCTCGAAGAGGGATTGGAGGAGCTTGGTGTTCGTGCGCCTGTTTTTGTGATGCAATCGAATAGTGGAACGGTGCTCTCTCACCAGGCCTCACTGGAGCCAGCGCGGCTGATAGAGTCGGGACCTGTTGCTGGTGCAGTCGCGTCCAAGTTCTATGCTGGCGGATCTGAAAGCATTGTTTCTCTTGATGTTGGCGGGACCACGTCGAAGGCGGGGGTGTGGTCTGGCCACGGGTTCGAGGTGACCAGCGAGTATGAGGTCGGCGGCCGTTTGCATGGAAGCAGACGAGTTGAGGGATCAGGATACCCTGTCAGGTTTCCAGTAGTGGATCTTGTCGAGGTTGGAATGGGTGGAGGTAGTATTGCTTGGATTGATGATGCTCTTGTTCTACATGTCGGTCCTCAGAGTGCTGGAGCGTCTCCCGGTCCGGCGTGCTACGGGAAGGGTGGAAAGCTGCCGACGCTAACGGACGCATCTCTCGTACTCGGGCGTTTGAGTCCAAGCTTTCTGCTCGGGGGAGATCTGCCGTTGAAACCAGAGCTTGCGTACGCGGCCGTTGCTGAGCTGGTTGCGAAGCCTCTTCGAATGGATGTGATCGATGGAGCGGTCGGTGTTTTGAGAATCGCTGTGGCGAAGATTGTGGAGGCGTTGCGGGCGGCGACGGTGGAGAAAGGTCTTGATCCCCGTAAAATGACGCTCGTGGCGTTTGGCGGAGCAGGACCAATGTTCGCCTGCGAGGTTGCTGAACAACTGGAGATAGAGAAGATAGTTGTGCCCCTGGCTGCGGGATTGCTGTCGAGCCTGGGACTTCTTCTTGCAGAGCCACTGCACGATTCAGTGAGAACAGTGCTGAAGGATGCAGAAGATGTGAACCCGGGAGAGTTGGAAAGGATCTTCCGCAAGATGGAGGGGAGAGCTCTGGATCTCTTGCATAAAGAGGGAGTGAAGCAGAGGGATGTCAAGTGTCAGAGAATACTGGAGATGCGGTATCAGGGTCAATCATACGAATTACCGGTCCTCTTGTTGGGAAGGATTGTTACTCGAGGTGTGGTTCGTTCTGCTGTTCGAGACTTTCACCGGATACATCAAACGAAGTATGGATATTCTCAACCGGGCGAGTCTGTTGAGATCGTGAATGTTCGCAGCTACTGTAGAGGAAAGCCAGGAACGACTGGCAGAGTAATGGGTCGGCTTGCACGAGAGGAAGGCCCACCGAAAAGCCGGAGAGTCTGGTTCATGGATGGACACAGTATCGAGTGTCGAGTTCTCCTGCGAGACACCTTGCGGCTTAGAACTAAGGGAAAGGGACCATGTGTGATTGAGGACTACGATTCGACCTTGGTCATTCCGCCCGGCGCAAGATACGTGATTGACAGGAATGGCTCGGCTTCCATTGCGATATGAGATTCAGATGAAGAAGACTGTTACCGGACTCTGATGGCTCGGGTTTCAACAGGGCAATATCGGATAGCACTTGGTAGGTTTCTCTAACAGTGAAGAAAAAATGACCAATACATCAAGCGGCTCGAACAGCACGTGGGGAGCATTTACTCCAGTCATGCCGGCATTCATACGTTTGATCGCGGGCGTCATTGTACTGGTGGTTATCGAGGCAGTTGTGCTCGGCTTTCCAGGGATCACGCAGAACATCTCAGGCAGTACCATTTCGATCGCGAACATTGTGGTGTTCATGATCGGGCTTGTCGTGGCTCTGATCGTCTTCAAGTTCGGAACACAACTCTCGAAAGCAGTCTCCGATGCGTACAAGAACTATCAGGCGTGGGTGCCATTGCTAGCGTACATCTTCCAGATCATAGCGATCGTCATTCTCTACAGCGTGAGCAACGGTATTGCGAGTCAGTACTTTACCAGCGCGCCTTGGGCTTATCCGCTGATATTCCTCTTGATAGCATTGCTTCCAACGCTGCGAGTTGTCATCAACATCGTACACGCGCTCGAAGGCCCATCGGCCACGAAGCACTCCACGAACAACTAGACTGTACGAGCTAGCAAAAGAAAAGACCCAGGGCCTCAGGGCTCTGGAGATCCAAAACCCCACTTTTTCGGGACCATTAGAATACTCGTTTCTACGTTTCTTAGGGGAAGGAACAATAAGCGTGGAAGGAGCGGAGAAACCGCTCTCACGTCGTGAGATGTCCTGCGCAATACCCCCCCTCCCCTTTTTCTAGAGAAGATTTTCTGTCCGGCACTGATAATCGGCGAGTCCCGCGATTTAGGGCAGGGTCCGGGCTTAGATGAAAAGGCAAAAAGTCGGGGAAATCTAGAACGATTCCCGAGCGAATTGTGGGCGAGATGTGGCGCGTGTCCCAGATTCGAGATCAGGGCTGATAATAGGCGATTTCACAATCTTTTTGGTTCCGTAGTCGCCGCTCTCGAACACGAGAAGTTTGCAAAAGTTATAGGAAGTTCTTATCGAGATGCTTTTTCTGTCTTGGTGGGATTCCGGCCTTCTTTCCTTGAGACGAGTGCATTATCGGCTTGTCTAGCCTATTTCGATCCCCGTGGATTCCCCTAGGGATAAGCGTGGAATAGTATGGTCCTGGAAATCGCGGGCTTAGATTTGGGATCGGGGCTGATAATGGGCGATTTTTTGTCCGAGAAGATTCCAGGCCATGAAGGGCGAGGCGCGGGAAAAGGGACCACCGCGGGGGTCGAGAAAAACATGCTTAATTTTTGATGCTGGTGATTCGAATACAACGGATAGGAGTCGTGTGGGAATGAAGCTTGCCGTTTCAAGAATTAGAGATAACCCTCGCATCGTAGAGATCGAGGGGTCGGTTAGCGGCGCTTCGTGGATGAGCGTGCACTGGGAACCCACAGAGGGTGAGATCAAATCTCATTTATTCGGTCTGTTCAGGAGCTATCGCGCCCCTTCCCGCAAACAGTTTGCCGAACTTGTAGTATCATTCATTCCTAGCGACAGCATCGTCTACGCCCAATTCTTATCACACTTGGGGGAGATTCAGTTCATTGTTCAGGATATGGACCGACTAGGGCTTCGGCACGAACCACCGATTGATGATGGGAAGGGGTTCGAGCGGGTAGTCGGGGAGGTTAATCGGGATTTTGTCCTCAACGCCTTTGAACATTACTCTGGATGGGAATCTGAGAAGTGGAGCCTCCTAGTTGCCTCCCACCGAATTGAGAATTGGGCGACCCAC
>VBBE01000182.1 GCA_005884605.1 Candidatus Bathyarchaeota archaeon | reverse complement strand
AGTCTAGTGGGTTAGGGATAGGACCTCTTCACGCAGTTCCCGCGGGACGCCTTTGTTGAAGTTCTTGGTGGCGAGCTCATCTATTGTGCCGAGATGGATTTTCGCTTGGGCTTTCAGCAATGAAGCTTCCTCGGCGATGCTCTTCATCCTCGATTCCAACGATTGCTTCGAAGCTCGGGATCTAATGTATTCTGCTCGTAAGTCGGATCGTTGAGATCTAAGCTTCCTCACGTTTGAGGAGCGTAGAATCTGACTCCTCGCAACAAAGGCCTCTCTAGCCTCCTTCTGAATTGGTTTGAGTGAACCGTTTATGATACGTTTTGCCCTTTCGAGTGTCTTTCTCTCTTTTTTCTCGCCGAGAGGTAGCTTGTTTGATTCAATGGATTCGGATAGTCCCTCGAGCAAATCGGTTAGTTCCGGGTAGCCGTCGGATTCCTTGGCCAGAGTCGTCAGCGGGGTTTTCACATATCGCCTCAATACTTCTATTGCCTGTGGGTGGGTATGCACTTCTCCCCTATGATGCAACGACAGAACTTTCGTGAATACTCCGCCGAGTCTGGACATTTCTTCGTTCAAGAGCCGCTTCCTCAACGCTTTAAGTTCCGCCTCTTTGGCACTGAGAGTTCGGATCTCAGAATCAGATTCAATCCGTTCGATAGCTTCTAGAAGTGAGCCCTCGTTGTATGCAAGCTGGTGAATCTCTTTTCCCAGCTGGAGGCGGGAATTCTCAAGATTCTGCAGAGTCGTGAGATTCTCAACAAGGGTCTGGGAGCGTTCTTGTATTTGGTCACGGGTCGACGTGATGTCTCGGGTTCTTGTCTGGAACTGGGACGTCTGGTGATTGATGCGTTGAAGTCCTTCTATCTCTGCTCTGAGCCATCCTCTCTCTGAAGCGTAGTGTGAAGCCATCGCTTTTACCGATTCGTTGTAGCTTGAACCAGCGGCCCGCAACAGTCTCGTAATGCTCGTCTCCAGCTTCGATGTCGACTCGTTTGGTTTTGATTTCAGAAATTCACCGGATGCGGTGACGATCTCTCCGGAGACGCGGTTTAGTGCCATGGCTGCTCGGAGCCTTCGGGAGTCGCCTAAGCCAGACATGTCATATTTGGTGTTTCGAATGAATTCTCGGCAGCGACTTTCCAGAGATGAAGCTAGGGAAAGCGCAGCCTCGGCTAATTGTCTTGTTTTAGCTTGCACAGGCTTCAGCTGAGGGTCGATCACCGAGCTCGTCCAGTGTTGGAGAGCCTTCTCGACATCTGCGGCCGTCTTGCCCTCTCTCATGGTTCAGTGAAGTACGCTCTGACTGTGGTTGAGGAGGCGGAGCCGATCTGGAAGTTGCTCACCGAGACGACTATTCCCGAGCCCGGCAGGCTTGCGAGGAATGCGAGTAGTTTGAGTTCTTCGTCGCGGTCGAGCATGATCCTTCTCTCCCGCTCGGTTCCCTTGATAAAAATCGAGAACTTACAATAGTGTGAGGCTTGCCTTGCTCCTGGTCCGTATGGCCTAAGCGGGCATTTTCCCTGAGGGCGCGGTCTTAGTTTGCATGGCTATGGTAGTGGAGGCCTTGTCGGCGCTGTCTGCGAAACTGATCAGATAGGTCACGATGACGGCGAGCAGGAAAGCGTTGGTAAGATGGACAACAATTGCGACGCCTGATCCGAAAGAGAACAATCCCAGTATTCCTTGAATGACAAAGTCGACGATGGCGGCGAGGCCAACTTTGAACAGGGTGGAATCGACACCGAAATCTCTCCGTGCCAGCACGGTCGCGGCTATGAGCACGATGAAGGTTAGGGTTCCCCAGACAAGGTGATAGATAACATCCCAGCCTAGGACGAAAGAACTGCCTCCAAGAATAACTTGAACGAATATCATCATTCCTACGAGGTTCGCGGTTATCCGGGTCTGCCGAGTGTGCTGCAAGACTGGGACCATGCGTCTCTGTCAGAATTTCAGATTTGCCTTTTTACCGGGAACTCAACCGAGTGAGAGCGGTTGCCTTTACCTTCGGATATGGTAGAGGATGGACGATGCTTGGGGTCCATTTCTCTCCCCATCTCCGGTACGCGGACAAAATGTCGCCTAGATCTCGTCCCTTCTCGGTGAGACTGTAGACGACTGAGAAGGGTTCTGTGCCGGTTACTCTTCTCTCAACGATTCCCATATTCTGCAAATACTTCAGAGTTCGAGAAAGAGTTCGCGCATTCAGATCGTCAGGCTTCCCCTTCCTCAATAGGTCGTTGAATCGGAGGGGGTTGTCGAGAAGATAGTATGAGATGAGGATTCTCCACTCTGAGCCTAGCTTCCTTACCGCCTTGATTACCGCGCAGATGTCTCTCCTGCAAAGCTCGCTCTTTCCCGATATAATGCTTGAGATATCGGGTTGGCAGCTAGACGATAACTTACTCAATGTTATCTAGTGTAAACTGGTTAGCCCGAGATATAAGCAGCAAAGGGACACAGACGTTAGTTGCGGGACCTTTCTCAACCTTCGATTGTTCTACCTGTGACCGTCAAACGCGGAGGTGCCTCGCGCCAAACGACTATATTTCAGAGAGAGCACTAATCCTCTCAAATGCAGCGGATCATCAAGGTTTTTCTGCTCTCCATAATTCTCGGTCTTGTCGGGCTGGTCGTATCCTCAACTCGTGAACCTTGGGGAGTGTGGGATGGTTTTCCTTTCCCGTATGCGTATCCAAACCCAATCACTTGTTTGCCCAATCCATTCAATGGATGCGGCTTCTACTACAATCCGTTCATGGTTGTTCTAGACTATCTCTTCTGGTTCGGAATGGCGGTCGTAGGGGTTTCGGTGGTCAGCCTGCTCTGGAACCGCCTCGGTCCAGTAAATAGTCCAAGTCAGCCCGCAAGTGATCAAACTCCGCCCGGAAATTCCGCTACAACAAATTGAATCGAAGATAACATTCGGGTCCACTGTGGACTTGGGTTTCCGCTCAGAATTATTAGCGTCTGACGTACATTACCGTTACTGAGAAAAATGAACAGTACTTGTGTGGGACCTTGCGCCCATCATATGGGTTGCAAAAGGGCTAGACCAGGCTCCAGCAAGCTTGATCTTGTTGGGACCAAGTTCTTGGACAAATTGCGATCAATACCCAATCCAAACGCAACCACTCGAATGGGATTCTATACGGGAGAAGCCGGGAATAGGGCGTTCGGTGATTTCCATAATTCACGCGTGATGAAGAAAATGCAGCCTCGAATAGAGTATTGGAAGTACTCCGCCCAGCGCTACGCGTCGAGAAACTCGATCAGATAGGAAGGATCTCGACTTTTGAGCAGCAAGAGCGGCGCAACATGGCCCGTCATGACTGGAACCTATCAGGTTGGCGATCCGAATGGTCCCGTCGCGGTCTGTGCGCTTACCTCGGAACGTTTGATCAGTCCCCTCGTAGCCCTGCCGGGAGTCGCCATTGCGGGCATGGTCTACACCGCCAATCTCGGCATTACTCGGATTATTGTCAACATCACGTCTAATCCTGCGATTCGTTTCCTGCTCATCTGCGGCAAAGACTCTGCACTATTCAAGCCGGGACAATCTCTTGTTGCTCTAGCTGAGAGGGGTGTTGATGACAAGAGACGGATCATCGATGCGGCAGGGTATGATCCAGTTCTACCCTCCATTGATCCTGAGCAGGTACAACAGTTCAGGAACCAGGTCGAGATTCTTGACTGGACCGGTGAAGAAGATCTCCAGGTTTTACAGGAGCGAGTGAGGAGTCTCTCTGATCGTAACCCGGGAGTTTTCACGTCAGAGAAAAAGGAAACCGGCGAAACTAGAAGGCAAGAGGAGTTTGTGTCCATTCGACCGGGTGGTCAGCGCGAGCCGTTGCTATATGATCCGAAGGGATACTTCGTTATCAGCATCGAGCCTGAGCAGAAGGAGATTCTGCTACGACACTATCTGCCTGATCACACGCCTGCTCATGAAATGCGGGGACGCGGAGCAACCTCGATGCTACTCGGTCTATTGCGTGACGCACTTGTCACACAGCTGAGCCACGCGGGCTACCTGGGCGAGGAACTGGCGAAGGCGCAGACCGCATTGCAGTTTGGATTACGATACGATCAGGATAGACCTCTGAGGCCACGCGAAACTCCGGCTCAACCTGTAGCTGAAGGAGCCAAAACTACGACACCAGCGCCTCCGAAGATACATTCAGTCCCGTTGCTCACGGTGAAACAACTAGGGGAAATTGCCCCGGGAACGTTGGTGGACCTGTTTTTCTCAGTGACAGACTTGCCAAGGGAACAGGTTTTGGGAGGCGTGTTCCTTCTCCCTGATGAAACGGGGACCAATCAGGCATTCCCTCGGACATCTCAGCGTCTGGAGGTTGAATGGCGGCCGACGAGCAAGCTGATCATGGGCGGAGCGAATGATCTAGTCGTGGGTGCTCTCTTGAGAGTTGTCGGTAAGTACGATCAGAATAATCTGGTTCATGGAGAACAGCTTGTGGTCTTGACTCGCGTGGCTAAGATCCTAGGACAATGATTAGACGAGAGGTGATAGTGTGAGTACCTCTGACGTTGTGATAAGATCCACCGAGAACGGGCCGAACCTCGTTATTGTTGATGGAAAAGTAGTTCAGGCCTGGTGCCGGTGCGGCAGATCCACGCTCATGCCTTTCTGCGACGGGATGCACAAGAAAGACGGGTTCATGGCCAAAACGCACGAGGTCAAGGTTCGTTAGAGAAACCAGTGGAAGACCGCGACTGTTGAGGTCGGGCCGCGGAAGCTGGTTCTGACAAAAAACGGTCTAGTACTCACAGTCTGACGAAGAGAGGAACACAGTAGCCATTACGCCCGATCGCCTGCTCATCGCCGTGATCTCGCGATGACCGGCCGAACTGGCGCCCGGATTAGATCCCTCGCATTATTGTTTCTTGGGCTTGCCCTCACCTCGACCAGTCCTGCATGGGTCCATGCAGATACTGCGCCTGCCGGAATATTCAGAATAACGCTGATGGTTCCGCAGCCGAATCAGGCCCGACAGAGCTGGTCGCTACTCGTCCAGAGCAACCTTCAGGCGTTGGGAATTGACGCGCAGAGAGTTGTTCTTGACTGGCCCACGATATACGATAGAGCGCTCACTCCTGCTTCTGATGTTCTCGGGAGAAGCTACAACAACGGCGGCTTTGACGCCCTATTTCTCGGCTATGCTCTCGGGATAGATGCCGATCCATGGTCCTACTACCACAGTTCACAATTTGCTCCGATAGGTTCCAACTACTATCTCTGGAATAACAGCCAGAATAACCAACTGACCAAACAGATCAAGGAAACAATCGACAAAACGCAACGGTTAGACTTGGTGAAGCAGTGGCAAGCGCTCGCATATGACCAGCAACCCTGCGCCACAATACTCTACACGAAGGAAATTGTTGCCTTTGACTATACCATGCCGAATGCCCAGTACGTGTTCAGCACCTACCACTTTCCGTATTGGCCGCCGATCGAACAATTGTCGATGATGGGCGGGTCTACAACCGGCTCGATCACGTTAGCGCAGACCGGACCGGCTCCGTCAGAGGGGTTCAACCCGACACTGAGCAGTTCCTACTACGACCAGACTGTGTATGGAGCAATGTTCAGTGCGTTGGCGCAGAGGAATGATACTATCTTCAAGAATATGATTCCGCAGCTGGCGACCGGCTGGTCTGTTGCCTCGGATCAGAAGACATGGACTGTATCTTTGCGTCCTGGGGTGACATGGCACGACGGGGTTCCGTTCAATGCTACAGATGCGAAATTCACATTTGACGCGCTTCAAGATGATACGCTGGCAGCGGACAATGAGGCGTTCATCAAGGGCATAGTCGGTGGAAAAAACAGTGTAGCAATTGTGGACCCGTATACTGTCAGGTTCACTCTCCCGAATCCCTACGCGTACTTTGTGGAGAATATTCTCACCACACCAATCATTCCCGCCCACGTGCTGGCGAGTGTTCCCTATGCAAACTGGAGGACGGACCCGTTTAACACTGGAATTGGTGGCAGGCCCATTGGAACGGGCCCCTACAAGTTTGTCAGCTATGATCCGGCGACCGAGACAAATCATCTGACAAGGAATGATAACTACTTTGATTTTCCAGAGAACGGAAAGACTGCCCTTCAGAATAGGGGAGCTTTCGAGGTCAAGGACTATTACGTCAAACACATACCGAGCTCCGATAATGCTGTTTCGGCGCTCAAGACAGGCTCGGTAAGCGTTCTCGATGCACAGTACGCTCTGGAGACCCAGACGAGTTTCCTCGCCACCTGGCCATCAAACCAGTGGACGTCTTACGACGCGTTCGGGGTCCAGGAGCTGGGTTTCAACATGCGACACCCAATATTTGGAACAGGCGTCAATACCCCGCTAGGCCTTAGTGATCCTTCGAAGGCCTCTCTTGCCGCCAAATATATCCGTCAGGCTATCAGCTACGCGATCCCGAGAGATCTGATAATACAACAGCTTCTCGCCGGATACAGCAATCCTGGGATAACGACCCCGGTCGTCGGCGACTACCGGACAGGCTTCGCGGTCACCGACGGGTTCAACAACGCTCTCACCCCATACAGTTTCAACCTCACAAAATCCCGGCAGTTATTGCAGGCTGCCGGCTACTTCCCAGCCGCCCCTCTAAGCATCTGGGAGACCTGGGGGTTCGCCATCACCGTCATGCTCCTGGCTACGGCCATCACGTTTGCAGCCCTCTACAGGGTAGAGGTGAGGCGAAACCGTGCCACGGGCTCAATACCGTCAACACTACCGCCGTCCTCACCGTCATCGAGCAGTCCGGAACGTCCGCCTTCCACCATTTCCGAGCCGAACTTCCCTCCCAACAATCTGAGAACAGCCATGGACTCATAGGATATCCTTAGCCTTCGAGTCGATAGCGTCGATGGCTTGATGTTCTTCTAGTGGCGAGTGTCTTGCCTAGGCGGCTACCGGTTGCGAGGTTATAGTATCTAGATTTTTATTCGCGCAACGTCTAATTCTAATTAGCGTTGAGTATCCCCGAAACAGGCACCCAGCGACATCCTGCCAAGCCTGTCCACATCACATTATTCGGCATTTTCAGCATAATCTTCGGAGCGGTCTTAACCTTCGCAGTACTAGCCCTTGCTTCAATCACCAACATTACACAGACTGATCCCTGGTATCCCTTGGTGGCTCTCACCAGCATCGGATTTGTCGTATGTGGAATCGGTTTCTTGCAAGGAAAGCGTTGGGGTTGGGTAATTTCCATTCTGGTGTATGGTGGGGCTTTTGCAGCCAGTGTTGCCGAAGCGTTCCTCCACAT
>VBBE01000180.1 GCA_005884605.1 Candidatus Bathyarchaeota archaeon | reverse complement strand
GAAACTATCGAGCTCGAATGAACAGTTGGAGCTATGGAGAGCTACAGCGACAGATAGAGTACAAGGCACGGTGGGAAGGAGTGAGGGTAATCTACGTTCCCGCTAGGAACACTTCGAAACGGTGCTCAATATGCGGGTACAAGACCCTAGAGAGCGCCGGGCGACGACTATGGGGTCCCAAGTGCGGTACCATCCTGGACAGGGACGAGAACGCGGCCAGAAACCTGGCTGCTGGAGGGCTGAGGTTCAGCCCCAACGGGCCTCCAGGTGAAGCAATGGTAGAGGAACGGGAACCGGAGAACGCGACCCTAATCCTCAAAGTCGATGGAGGCAAGTTAAGTCAGTCCACCGACGAAGAATCAACAGAACCTTATTCAGCCTCTATTCTTGGGGCGAGATAGTAGAGAAGCTTTCCTTGCTGGGGCATTTCGAACTCGACTTTGATCGGCATGTTGGTGGAGAACTCGAGAGATGTAACCTCTGAGGCGCCTGAGCCGGCCCGGATTATCTCTCCTAGATAGTTGAGGTTGTATGTGGCCTTGGCCGGTTCCTTGACGTCGAGTTCGAGGATCGCATCGGATCCCTTGTCCAATTCTATCAGAGCACTGGTCAGCTCGCCTGCCGCTCTGACGACGAATTTTTCCTGTGTTACTTCGAGTTTGACATTGTCGCTGATGGATTGTGCGTCATCGATAATGTCTCGTAGGCTTGCTGCGGTAATCTTGACCCTTGCGTTGAACGGGACCTTTGGCGTTGGAACTTCTTCAGTGGAAGGTTCGAGGGTGGGTGTTATGAATTTCCTGACAATGTTGCCTTTGAGTGTGATGTTGAGCTTCTTGTTCGCATCATCATAGACAACCTCGATGGATTCGTCACTCTTCGTCCTTTTCAACAGTTTGAGGAGGTTTGAGACGCTTAGACGAAGCTTCGTTGGAGCTGTGCACTCGTAAGTGTCGAAGGCTGTCTTGGGCCACTCGAAGTCGACCATGGCTATGTGCGAGGGATCCATAGATCGCAGCTTGATCCCGTCGGGTGATGCGTTGAAGTCAGCCTCTTCGATGAGGCTTGAGATCGCACCTATGAGGTTGCGGAACAGTCGAGCATCGTTCATGGTAGCTTTGAACATGGGATTTGCCGGCTTTTCCTTCTTAGCGTCCTTCGTGGCCGATGTTTCC
>VBBE01000181.1 GCA_005884605.1 Candidatus Bathyarchaeota archaeon | reverse complement strand
AGATTGCATTGATGGAGAAGTCTTTTGAAGACTTCCCAAGGGTACGGAGAATCTAGGCCCGCTTGACAAGGGAAATCGTTGCTGTTGAACACTTGGGAGTGAATTGTTGACTAGCCTAGAGGTTGGCAAGAAGCAGCCAGGACTATTACACTTCCCGGGGCTCGGGCATTTCCTTGTGGTGGTGATATTCACCGGGATAGAGATCGTCGGGCTGATCGAGTGGCTAGCGATCTCGAACGGAGAGAACCATACCGCCGTTCTCGGCCAATCCTACCCGGTCCTGCAAGTGGGAGCCATCTCCTCCCGAGTAGGAATAACACGCTTCGCAGCGATAGTCCTCGCCGTATTCCTGCTAGTCGAGCATATTATTACACAGGTGGACGCGACGGGACGGTTCGCGTCGGGAAAGCAACTTGTGGAGATTTTGACTTTCAGCAGTCTCGAATCGGTGATCTGGCTTGTATGGCTAGTACTGATACCCGTCAACGGGATTCTCGCGATCACCTTTTTCCTTGTGGCCCTGTTTGTGGAGCACCATATCGCCGACAATGTGAAGAAGGGACTCTCCTTCTTCAAGCTCTCAAGCACAAGGGCTGTTTTCGTCGGGCTGCTTGTACTGACAATATCGGAGATTATAGGCGCAGTGGTCTGGGTCGGAAATCAGAACCTGCTTGTCGTGCTAGTCGGGGGCTCTCTGCTCGAACATTATATTGCGAGAAATGTTGGACTAATCAAGTAGCTTCGTTAGGCAGTCCTCGTCTTCGTTATGCAGATGGGGATGTGACGACAAATAGGCTATACGTGAGACGATGCAAAAGACACCTGACCCAATTGCTTTAGAAACGAAGATACAAGAGCATTGAATTCTTCGGGTCTGGACATGTTGGCGATGTGGTCCGCGCCACTGATGACGCTGAGTTTCGATCCAAGTATCAGCTCGTGCAACCTCTTTGACATCAACTGCATACCCTTAACGTCTTGATCTCCCACGATTAGGATCGTGGGTATGCGGACCTGACTCAGCTTTGTGAAGGCCGGTGGCTCAGGCGACTTTTGTAACTTGTTCGGCGGGTTCTTGTGAATATGTGAGTTTGCAGTTGCTATCTCGAGAATACGACGCTTGCTCGTCGCTCCTTGAGCGGAGGCCCAAATTTCGAGATCCATATTGACAGCGTCATTTATTCTGTTCTCGCTAATTGCGAGATCCTGTAGGTCACCCTTCTTGTCAAGCTCTTTCCATTCTTTGTCTTCCTCTGGACCAGAGCTCTTGTAGCCGCGTATCCCGGGCGAGACGAGAATCAGACTGTTTACCATAGAAGGGTGGACAGAAACGAAGTCGAGCGCGATTCTGCCTCCGTTGGAGACCCCAAGAATGCTAGTGCTCTCAATATTGAGATGCTTGAGCAGAGCGAACAAGTCTTCTGCGTCTGAATACTCTTCACTGGGCCTGCTTGACCTCCCGTAGCCTCGCACGTCATACCGTATGACTCGCGCGCCCTTCGCGAAGAGTTGGAACTGGTCGTCCCACATTCTGCTGTCGAGAAAGCCAGCGTGTATTAGCACAAGAGGAGGCCCTTCCCCTGCAGTTTCGTAGTACAGCTTTCCTCCGCGAACCGATAGATAGTTCATTTACGCTGCCCGATTTGCTGCAATGTAGTATTGTTCTTTTGGAACTTCCTGTATGACAACTATTGTCTGGTCCCGTGGCGCTTTCGCGATCTTCTCCACAGCATCCGTGATCGCCTTGGCTAGTTCGTCTTTCTGTTGCTGCGTTCTCCCCGGATACATCAAAACCCTAACAATAGGCATAGAAATCTAGAGTGTCTTTCTTGTTGAAGAAAGTTTGCCTAGTTATGAGATCTGTAAGGCTTCAACGTGAGGGCTCATGATTTCCACCTCTCCATTTGGTGGAGCCATGGATTTCTCCTTGTAGAACGTCGTAGGCCAGTGGTCCATCTCTGTCGTCGACAACCATTATGACGTCTCCGTAGCCCAGAAACGCGTCTAGGATGTTGACGCCGTTTCTGAACAGTAGTTCGGTGATATAGGACGCTATTCCAGGGGTCATCTCGGCGTGGGGCGAGAGGTTGAGTGTCAACTTGGCCACGTTCGCATGAGTCGTTGCCTCTCGAAGATGCTCCAGTTTTCCCCGGACTAGAGCGTAGTCCTCGCCGGGCAGAATCAGTTTGATCGAGCTTGAAAGCGGGAAGATGTGTGGGAACTCGGATAGATCGCTCCAGACTTCTGACAATTCTCTGATTATAGTTGAGAATTTTGTCCTAGGCGTTCTTATTGTCACATCTACTATGCCGCTTGAAAGGGAGATCCTAGCGTCCTTGAGAACTCTTGAAGCATCAGGGCTCTTCGTGTTGGATAGGGTGTCGGAGAATTGCTTGATCGTTACGACTAGCGTGTTGATTGTTGCCTCTCCCGCTCATTTGTTTGACTTGAGGTTGGATGAGTTCTGCGAGGGAGTGGAAGTTCATGAGTTTCATCTTCAAGCATTGATAGATGGGGCAGTTTCTGGTCAGAATCTCGCGTACTGCTTCTGGGACGCTAACAGTGCTTCTTTGGGCTGTCAAGTCTCAGTGACCCCTCACTGTAATATATCGTTGGATCCATAATTAAAGCCTTATATGCAAGTAACAAGTGTTACTGTATTGCAATAAAATGCAGTAGAAAAAACAACAATGCAAACCAATATGAATTTCCCGACCTACGTGTTCGCGACCGTCAATCCGGGCCGCAGCACCAACGTGGTTGAGGAGCTAAAGCGAAACAGCCAGATTGACATGATCGCACCGGTCACAGGCCGATACGACCTAGTTCTACGCCTGAAACCAAACACACCACACAACGTATACCAGACAGTCAAAGAAATCCGCAACATCAGCGACGTAATCACCACAGACACTCACACCGGCTTCGACGGTATTCAGCCGACCAAGAAATTCGAGAACCAAATGGCCCTCGGCGTTTCTTTGTTAACATGTGAGCACACTACCAGCGAGAACATCATCAAGCAGCTCAGCAGCATCCCAGGCTTCGTAGAAGCATCTACGGTACCCGGACAGTTCGACATAGTCGCCCTCTGGCAAGCACGAACCTCTGAAGACATTGTGAAGACATCCGTTGAGAGAGTTAGTCAGCTTGATGGTATCTTCAAGAGCGAGACACTTCTCGCTTATGCACCGTTCTTCAAAGCGTAATCATCCGATAATAGCTCCGTCAACCTCCCCCCTTTTTTAGACCCGATTAGATTCCGATCCCCCGATCAATAGTTTGACACTTACCTGAGAACGATCTCGAATTCGCCATTGAGTTCGAGGAAAGCGCGGTTTCCCCTAGGAATTTTTTTCGGGACACTTGGGCGGGACCTCGCAGGACGAATTCTCACGGAATTCAAGAATAGCATTCCACTTCTTGTGCTTCCCCGATTCGAACCGTCTCTTCCTACGACTACGCCTGCTCTTGCTGTTTCGAGCTGGCTATCTACGCTTCCCAGTATCTTCTCCCAAGCAAGATCAGACCAGATTGAACAACAAGATTGAAGGAAGATAAGTTTCCGCAAATTGTCTCGGACGATAATCGTCGGAAGGAGAGCAGTACGGAAAGGGTCATACAGGTGTCCACGTAGCATCGACTAGAGAGTTCGAATGACCGGCCACCATCCAGTAGGACATGGAAAATCCGCACCCACTACACCCGCAGGTTGGGTCGATTATTGGATACACTATTACAATAGGAGTCGGCAGCTGAAAAAGGCCAGCCAGGAGAGCTGGAACGCTACTCGAGAGGTGTGGAAGAGGAAGCTGGTCCAGGCCAAAAGAATACGCTGTCAAAAATGCGTCGCGATAATCAAGCTATGGCTCAAAACCTACGGTTACGGACCAAAAGGGTCAGTCCTGAAAGAGAACATAGCCCAACAGGGCAAGACGAGAAGAACAACATTCTAGACCGCCTCACTTTTTCGTGCGTTTCTCGTTCTCGGTTATGCGTTCCTTGACGAGCTTTGTCACAAGCGTGGCGAGGAGCGGCTTGTCAAGTGTGAAGTGGACGGTGGCACCGCTGACATCGTACCCTTTGAGCTTGCCAGTTCGCGCTCGTGCTAGCTTGGGAATAATGCTGGAACTCATGAGGTAGAACGAGCAGTGGTTCTTTGCTGCCCCAAAGCCGACTAGAGGTCGTCCGTGATACATGAAAAATTGGAGTCCCCGTGGCCGACGTCTTTTGGATGGGTCATGTTCGCCATCCTCTCTGGACTATCTGGCTGGAAAAGTCTCATATGTTTGGGCGTGGCCGTTGCTGGCGACGAAAGCGGTCCGACAGAAATATGAGGCTTCACCTGAGCTCCTAAAGCTCCTTGACGAGTTGAGGCGTATGGTGAACGTCTGCGTAATGATAGGAATCAAACAGAACATTTCTTCTCTCAAGGCCCTCGCCTCCCGAACCTATCCATGTCTCAGCCGCGATATACTCGCCTACTACAGGCTCGGAGCAATCAGCGCAGCCACTGGAATAATTCACAATCATCGAAAGGCCAACAAGAAGAGCCCCCGAACAAAGCTCCCATGCGCAAAAAAACTGATGCTGAGCATATGGTATGGGTTCAAGATACAGAATGGTCACCTCAGACTACCTCCCAAACCCGGAGAGTGACGCATATGTCAAGCTGAATGGTCACAAGCTACAGGCCCTCTCAGGGCTAGAGGTTCGCTCGGTAACGTT
>VBBE01000239.1 GCA_005884605.1 Candidatus Bathyarchaeota archaeon | reverse complement strand
ACCTAGCCTTTGGTGTGAACAGAGAAAGGCAGTTAGAGCTGGAGGATACCGTCAGGAATCTCAGAAAACTGCTGCCTTATTTCAAGGACTAGGATGCATGGCAGAGAGAAATCCGTAGGCTAGAAAGAAACATAATCAAGCTTCGTAAGCAGCGGTTTGCTAGGCTAGCTAGGACGTTGGAGGAGAGCCTACCTATGTTAAGATCAGTCTTAAGCGAGGAGAAGACCGAACACGCTTTCACCATAAACCAGCTTATCACTGAACTGAACAATCTCGACCGGAAGGACAAAGCAAGATCGCGACGAAAGAAAGTCTGAATTGGACAATAGAGTTCGCGGGTATCTCCTAAGGTGGGGGCAGTCAAGAATGAGCTGGTGAATATTTTTCTGCGTGTGTGTGCCCACCATCGGAACTACGTCGCTTTTGAATGGCGATGTTTCACGTCCAACGCCTTCGCACGTTCTATCAATTCAGCATCAATTCCAGTGGTCGCCGCGCTACTCGAGAACCAAGCGTCCAAGATTTCTCTAGCAACAGCATGGGACGTGCTTCTAAGGCTCATGGCCAGGACGTTAGCGTCGTCCCACATGCGAGCACCTTTCGCGGTTTCTGCATCCCAGCACAGCGCAGCTCGGACTCCTGAAACCTTGTTAGCTGCTATTGTGACTCCGGTCCCGGTCCAGCAGAAAACGACACCTTGGTCTGATCTCTTGCGGCTAACCTCGACAGCCACCTTCTCTCCAACGTCCGGCCAACCCATCACCTCTCCCTTGAGAGGGCCGAATAACATGACTTCGTGACCTCGTTTCTTCAATTCCGCGACAACAAAATCTGTTAGAACAGTCTTCTCGTCGCTTCCAACAGCGACCTTCAAGTCTCAATCTAGAAACAGGATACCGCAACATAGGCTTTGTCCTGTGAGGCGCTCTTAGCTCCTCATCTCATTTCAAGGTGTTAATTCTTCCCCGATGACGATTGTCTATGACTACGTTCACCATCCTCTGTGCAATATTTGATTAGACCCGCGTTGACTTGTCTGGGGCGTGCTCAGACGCAGGCATTGAAGACGGTCAGACAGAAGCATCAAGCCTCAACCGAACTCCTACAGCTACTGGATGAGTTTAGATGGATGGTTGACGTCTGCATCACTGTTGGAATCGAAGAGAATGTTTCCAGTCTCAAGACTCTCTCTTTGAAGGCGTATCATCGACTCAGCCACGACATGCTCAGCTACTATAGGCTCTGCGCGACAAGCACAGCCACAGGGATCCTTCGCAACTATAGAAAAGCCAAGAAGAAGAATCCGCGAACAATGCTTCCGTACGCCAAGAAGCTGATGCTGACTACATGCTACGGTTTCAAAATACAGAACGACCTTCTCAGACTACCTGTCAAACCACGAGAGCACATCTACGTCAGGCTAAACATTCATACTTTGCAGACCCTCTCCGGGCTGAATGTTCGCTCGGTAACTCTGACACCAAACTCGTTGGGAATAACCTACTCGAAGGAGACAATCGAGATAGAACCGGACGGATACGTCGGGGTTGATCGGAACCTCGATAATGTGACAACTGCAGCAACCGACGGCGCGGTCAAAGCATTTGACCTGTCAAAAGCGACCAGGATTAAATCTACTTACCGGTTTGTCAAGAGCCGATTCAAGAGAAACGACTCCCGAATAGGAACACGAATTCATCGCAAGTACGGGGAAAAACAGCGGAACCATGTGGCCCCACTACTAATCTATGTTCCTGCTAGGGATACATCCAAGCGGTGCTCAACATGCGGGTACAAGACCCTAGAGAGCACCCAGCGAAGACTATGGTGTCCACACTGTGGAGCCATACTAGACAGGGACGAGAACGCGGCTAGAAACCTGGCTGCGAGAGGGCTGAGGTTCAGCCCCAACGGGCCTCCGGGTGAAGCAGTGAAGGGGAACCCGACGACGACGGTAATCCTCAGAGTCGATGGAGGCAAGTTAAGTCAACAAACCAACGCTACGACAATCCATCCAACAAAGACTTAACAGAACCGGAAAGCTAAAGTCTCGAGATTACTCCTCGAGCTGACGAGTTATGAGTAGGCCATCTAAGCCGGTAAGCGTTTCCAAGACGATTCTCTCTAGTCAGATGATGCCTGTTGATGCGAACCCAATGGGAAATGTTCACGGTGGCACAATCCTCAAACTTGTCGATGTTGCAGCGGGGGTTACGGCCCTGCGACACGCGAGAACTGTCGTGGTCACGGCAAGCATCGACCGTATGGACTTTTACCATCCAGTCTATGTCGGCAACCTCCTCAACTTCAAGGCCTCAGTCAACTACGCTGGAACAACCTCAATGGAAGTCGGGGTCCGGATCGAAGCCGAAGATCTCAAGACAGGGAGGATAACGCACACCGGCTCATCCTACCTCACGTACGTTGCTATTGATGAGAACGGGCAACCCGTCGAAATCCCCGACGTGATCCCGGAGACACCTGACGAAAAACGACGCTGGAGAGAAGGAAAAACGCGAAGGGCCGAGCGTCTCAGGATCCTCCAAGATCGAAAGAGGAAGGGCAAAGCCTAGGTCGGTCAAAAACGAAGGTCGCAATTGTCGGGTTCGGCATGATGGGACGGCAGATAGCCCAGGTATTCGCCCAACATGGCCACGAGATCGAGGCAACGGATGAAGATCAACAAGCACTGAAGACGGGGATCAACGAAATCGCAGATGGACCCTACGGAGTACATGCGGCCGTTTCAAAAGGAAAACTTACTCCAGAACAAGCAAACAGGGCCCTAGCGAGCATTAGGACAAGTCCCAAGTTGGACGATGCTTGCAGGAATTCCGATTTAGTGATCGAGGCAGCCTTCGAAGATCTAGATCTCAAGCAGAACTTGTTTCAAAGAATTGAATCCACTGCACCATCAACAGCGATCATCGCGTCAAACACCTCGACGTTGAGCCTCGACAAGATCTCCCAAAAAATCTCAAGGAAAGGTAGAACGATCGGAATGCACTTCTTCAATCCAGCCCAGCTCACAAAACTGGTCGAGATCATCCGAGGAAAGTCGACATCACCTGAAACTGTAGAGAAAGTGTCCCAAATTGTCCGCGAGATCGGTAAAACCCCTATCCTCGCTCTGGATGAGCCTGGTTTCATCGCTAACCGTCTAGGACTCACCCTCTTCATGGAAGCTTCAAAACTGCTAGAAGATGGCGTCGCAAATCTCTCTGACATCGACACGTGCATGAGACTCGGCTACAACCATCCGATGGGACCGTTCGAACTAGCCGACTTCATCGGACTTGATACTAGGCTCCGAAACTTGGAATCCCTCTACAAGTCAACGAATGAAAGCAGATGGATACCGCCTAAGCTTCTGAGAGAGATGGTCCAACAAGGATACCTCGGCGACCCTGCTAGAAAGAAGGCGAGCAAGGGCGGATACTACGAATACCTCAAGATAAAACGCTGACAAGAAATCCTAACCCTTTATACAGAACACAACCCACGAGCCACACGATGACGATTGCCGTACGCACACATACTCGTTGAGACAGAGCCGCCTATCGGAATAATCCGGCTGAACCGTCCAAAGGCTCTCAACGCCCTCAACTTCGAACTTATCCGAGAAACGGTCGAAGCCCTCGAGGCCTTCGACAAAGACAACCGGATCAAAGCAACGGTCTTGACCGGGGGAGACGACGCATTCTCCGCAGGAGCGGACATCAAGGAACTAGCCGAGGCGACTCCTGTAACCTTGATCGAGGAGAACAAGTTCGCCCTCTGG
>VBBE01000237.1 GCA_005884605.1 Candidatus Bathyarchaeota archaeon | reverse complement strand
CGGATACACCTTGGAGAGAGATAACCACCTGGGCGGCCACGTAGACTGGATCTATCGTTTGATGCGGCGAGGATCCGTGGCCTCCTTTCCCGATTATTCGGACCTCGAACCTGTCAGGTGATGCGGCGAAAGGACCGGCTCGGAAGCCGAGGACCCCGGAATTGTGGTCTCCATCAATGTGGAGTCCGAACACATAGTCGACCTCAGGGTCTTTCATGACCCCATCTTCGATCATTGGTTTCGCTCCACCCCTTCCGCCATGCTCTTCGGCAGGTTGGAAGAGAAATTTCACAGTGCCCTGGAGCTCGTTCTTATGGTTGGCTAGAAGCTGGGCCGCTCCGAGGAGCATGGCCACGTGCGTATCATGCCCACACGCATGCATTACTCCTTTGACTTTGGACTTAAACTCGACATCAGCCATCTCATCCAGGGGAAGAGCATCCATGTCCGCCCTGAGAGCGACGACCCTCCCCGGACTTGGACACTCGAGAACCCCTAGAACTCCCGTTCCGCCAACTCCTCGCTTGACCCGTATTCCGAGAGCTTCGAGTCTCTCCGCGACCAGCTTGGACGTGACTTCTTCGTGGTAGGCCAATTCGGGCTTCTGATGAATCTCTCGTCGGACCTTGATAATCTCGGGTTCGATCTCCGCCGCTTCTTTCAGTAAGTCCAACCGATCACGGCCGTACCGGCTTTCCGGTTTTGTATTTCTATTAAATCTGTTTAGCACTTCTGAATGTCGTTCTCCCACAACACCCTAATGGAGGCAATCCCATGGATAATCTTGGGGCGAGTAATCAAGATGGGGTTGTACTCTGAAGAGGGTTCGCTCAGGCCAACCCCTCCATTTGATTTTGCGAAGTCGCTAGACTTTCTGGGAATCTTTCCTCCGATGCGAGAAGACCAGACTGTAAGCGAGCTATTGATGACCAAAGCGGTTCGGGTTGGTGGCCGAGCCATCGTGTTCCAGCTAAAACCTACGGGAACGATCAAAATGCCTGGGCTAAAGTACACCCTCTTTGCCGACCATCCTTTTTCTCGCGGACTTACAGATGTCGTGATCGACCGGATATCCTTCTTTCTCAGCCTCTCTGACGATCTGGACCAGTTCTATAGAATAGCAATCAACGACTCCAATTTCGCACCAATCCTTCAAAAGCTCTACGGCCTGCACCAGGTCAAGTTCTTCACTCCCTTCGAATGCGCCTGTTGGGCCGTTCTTTCTCAACGGAACCAGTTGAATGCAGCGCGGAAGGCTAAGCAGGCCTTGCTTGAGCGTTTCGGGGCGAGCCTCGAAGTAAACGGTCATGTTTACCGAGCCTTCCCAGAGCCTGGCCAACTCGCACAGTCCTCCAAAGAAGAGTTGAAGACCCTCATCAAACATGAGCGCCGAGAAGAATACCTCGGTCACGTAATCAAGGCATTCAACGAAGTCGATGAGAGGTTCTTGAGAACAGCTGACTATGACAAGGTTGAGGAATGGCTGAAAAACATCAGAGGAATAGGAGACTTCTCGTCAAGACTAATTCTTCTGAGAGGTCTAGGCCGAATGGAAAAATTGGCCTTGGAAAAACGACTAATTGCTGCGACAGGCAGAGTCTATGGAAAACCGATGAGTGTTCAGAGGCTTCATGTTATCGCGGAGAAATACGGACGATGGAAGGGATACTGGGCATACTATCTAAGAACAGCAGCGGGACCGTAAACAAAATGATAGCGCGGAGTCGCTACTCACGAACTGCTGGAAATAGTTACGCTAGTAAGGAACACTGGGTTAATCGGTTGACTTTGGGAGTTCACTGGAGTATTCCCTAACGCCAGGGCCACATCCATGCCACTAATCACTTTCCCGAATACCGTGTAACCTCCGTCGAGAGAATGGTTGTCTGCTAGGTTGATGTAGAACTGGGAGCTGCCACTATTCGGATCGGTGGAGCGTGCCATTCCGAGGTAACCCGCGTTGTTATGAAGAGAGCCAACGACTACTATTGTTCCGGCTGACGTAGAGAGTGTCGCGAACACTGGTGTAGCTACTTTGGGAGTCACGGTGTGGACAAGACCTCCACTTGTCGCGTTAATTGTCACGGTATAACTACCATTGGTCGCCGAGGATGTGGTTAGGGTGGCAGTGCCCGATCCTGTCACCGAGGAGGGACTGATTGTTGCAGTCAGCCCAGGCGACCCCTTCGCCGTCAAAAGTATCGTTCCAGAAAACTGGTTCACAGATGTCACATTAATCGTTGTAATCGTCGGAGTTCCCGCATGAATCGTTACCCCAATGGGAGCCGCGATCATGAAGTCTGGTTTGCCTGCCGTCGCTGAAGCGTAGACATACCAGCCAATGCCCACAGCTAGAACGATCAGAAGCATGGCGATGAGGTAAGTTCTTCCTCGATTTTCCCTCTTACGAGCCTTCTCTTTGATTCGCAACTTCTGAGGAGAGGGCATCGAACGGTTCAACCAGCTTAGAGGCGGTTCTCATTGAAATATGATTCGGTAAGCACAATTCAAGCATCAGGCTAAAGCTGCAAACGATCTCGAGTTATTCTGTGTATAGTAAGCGATCTTTCCGTAACCTTCTGAACCCTGACCAGCTTTTGTCCAGCTCGAACCGTTCCATCCAAGAGCCTCTGAATTCTCCTGTAACGTTGAAGCGTGGACAGTCGTTCCTCATCTAGGACCTGTTTAACGCCGAGTTTTTTCGGGTTTGAGAAGTGGTTGGTGTGAGCCACCGCTCCCCTGTCTGGGCCAAGTTCGCAGACAGCCTCCGGAGCTGATTCGATGTCAATCACTTTTCCCTTTCCGGTCTTTTTTTGTTGTCCGAGGATGAAGTTGGCGGAGCAGTTCCGATCGCCCTGCGAGACTATCCTAGCTGCTTTTCCTAGGGTTTTCGATTTGAGGATTTCCCAGCATCTTACATGGAAGGGTTTCTTGAGTCGTGCCCAGTCGTCTTTGCTGGATACAATTCCGTTGATTAGTAAGCCGAGTCCTTCGGAGTTCAAACCGATCTTACCTCCGACCACACCTGCTTCAGTGAAGGATAGAACATCAGGGCCGTTTTCGTTTCTGACTTTTAGGAAGAACCCTTTGACCTCTGGTATCCAGTCCCAGTTTTGCGCCATCATCAAATGTCCGTTCTCGACCGCTGTCGGGAGTGTAGCGAAGGCTGTGCAGCCGAAGGTCTTCGGCATCGGCTTTAGTCCGATCTTCGAGAATTGACTGTACATCAGCTCGTAACGGACGTTCAACGCGGTGATATCGAGGATTTCCTGGCCAGAGCCAGCGGCGACGCCCTTCATCGTTTCGGCGTATTCTGGGCTGACCTTATTGATCACCTCTAGGAATTTTGCTGCTCGACTGATAGCGACCTCATGTGAGAGTTCGGTTTCGCTTTTGAAGCGACGAAAGTAAACCTCTAGGTTATGCTCGATTTCGGGACGAGCATTCCTTCCGTGATCGTATCCGATCTGGTGGGGTGCGCCTTTGAGAGTTAGAACAGGGAGCTTTGATTTCATTATGATCTATGCCAGGTTCTTCTCGAGAGTTATCCAGCCGACCTCTCGTTTGAAGCCAAATTTCACGTTGATCCCCAGCATCGGTGCGTTGGTCGAGTCGTTCCAGGTTTTGAGCTTCTCGTACTTGTTGTTCCTTGCGAACTCGATAATTTGGAGTTTCAAAGCGACAGCTATTCCACGTCCACGATAATCCCGTACGACCCCTGTTAGTCCCTGATAGAGTCCCTTGGGATCCTTCTGAGCCTTCCATACCGTGCTCATACCCACGTATTTGTCGCCATCCTTCGCGATCATGTAGCCATCGGGGACGAGGTTGGGACTCTTCATCTCGAAAGCTGACCATTGCTCAAAAGAGACGGGTGTAAACTGCTCAGGTCGAGGAATATCTTCCGAGACTGCCTGAACCAGAGCGTGAAGTTTCGTGTAACATTCAGGATCACTCTTCATCTCATCGGCTAGCGTGACAAAGTGGATTTGATGCTGGGATGTCTTTTCTGCGTATTTTTGGAAAGCTGAGAGATTGACCGTGGCCGGGTTGAGGCGTGATTCCCAAGCTCTCATCTTCTCATGGAACCCGCGGTTGGTAGCGAACTTGATCGCATAGCGCATGTCCTCCTTCACACCAGTCCAAGAAGTGACAGCGCCAAGAGCCTTGAAGTCCTGATTCAGCCGCTCGTAGAGCGCGCTTCCAATGCCTTTTCCCTGATGCTGTGGGTCGACCCAGATGTCGAACCAGAGCTTCTTCGCATGATACATCCAGGGCACATGTTGGCACTGAGCGAACCCGACTGGTTCTTCGCTGTCTTTCGTCATACACGAGTATCGTTTGAAATGGAACTTCGACTTGTCAAGACTCTCGTCTTCAAACTTCCATTCCTCCGGCGTCCGGTCATAGTCTGGAAAGATCAAGCCGAAGACGTAGGCCAACTTCCCGTAGTCATCAGCCTTGAATTCGCTGATCTGCAATGGGAGTGTGGGCACTTGTAAGCCCTTCATTTTGGTCGTGGGTGGTGGCTTCGGTCATCTCTAAGTGTTATGTTCGAGGAATGACCCATCGGGCTAGGGCGTTCGTTGTATGGGCCTGTCATGTTGGGATGAGGGGAGTGACTCCGACCAGGTGAGAGGCGTGGATCAGGATATCTGGTTGGTTGGCCACCGTAAAATCCTTG
>VBBE01000179.1 GCA_005884605.1 Candidatus Bathyarchaeota archaeon | reverse complement strand
ACTTGGTGGTCTTCTGACCGCTGATGACGCCCTCCACTACGAGCTCGAGGAGCAGTGCTTTGGTGCTTTCCCAGTTTTTTAGCCCTGACTTGATCCGTACATTCTCGACATCCATTGGTATTGGAGCGCCGGAGAGCACGTGCATTATTCTGTCGCGTAAGGTATCCTTTGATCTGTTCAATCGACTCATTTGCTCTCTTGGCTCTGGGGTCGTGGTGTGGATATCGCCCACAAGCCACTAACTACACTCAAGGCCGCATCCAACATAGGCATCATGTAACTTCGAAAATTGTCGAACAGTTACATGGAGACTCGCGTGTATCATTCCGGGGAGATAACCGGATATCCGGATATCCCCAGCAGTTAGCCGGCGAAAATCCGTCTTAGATGAAAGTTTGTCGCGAATATGAGTGATGCCTAGCGGGCTTTGGCCTTCACTACTTCTTTCTGTTGAGGTTGTGTAGGCCAAAGTTGATCAAACATTTTTTCGTGCGCTTTCACTAGCAAGGGGTCGTTTGTCCATGTTGCTACGTCTTGTCCCGTTGCGACGTTTGTGTCGTCAGGAATATCTTCCGTGAAGATAATCTCTGCCGAATCGGCTGTAAGGAATTTCACCATCGGGCCCGATGAATTTCTGACCTCTATGACCTCTCCCAGTTCTCGGGCGACGCTCTGGTTGATCTGGTTTATAGGCGCCGCGACTCGGACTTTGGCCCCTCTTTCAGCAGCTTTCTCCAGCACCTCTGAGTGAGCCTTGTAGATACGAACAAGCCCGTTCGCTGTTGTGGTGAAGAAAACATTGACCTTGGCTTCACCGATCATATCCTGGACGCGCTTGTAGACCTTGTCGCGGCCCCTGACGCTCCAAAGGTCGTATCTCTCGTAGGGTTTCTCCGTGTATACGTATCTTGAAGATTCGAAGGCCATCGCCAAGTTCTCCACGACCTGGACGCACTCCGTTGTTTCCTTGTTCAATTTCTCAACTAGGGGAATGAGTACATCGTTTGGCGAGACGGCCATGTATCTCTCTGGTTTGCCGGGAACAATGCGCAATAGACCCTTGCTCTCTAGTCCTCTGATCGCACCGTATGTTTTTGGCCTCGGAACCTTGCCGAGGAAGCTGATCTCGCTGGCGTTTCTAGGCCCCATTTTCGTCAGTACGACGTAGATCCGGGCCTCGTACTCTGTCAGTCCTAGTTTCATCAGGGACTGCACGCTGAATTCGTCTGCAGCCAACACTTTCACTCCTAGGCTTCTGTCGTTGTCGTTTACTGCGGGATTTAAAATCGACGATGTCATCATGAAACCCCCACGGCTCTGAAGAAGAGCCACATCAACAAATCACCAATCACAACGGTCACGATCAGACTCGCTGTCATGAAAACCAAATGGGGAAGACCTGGCGTGACCCAGACGCCATCGGAAAAGAGTCCCTGATCCTTGTAGCCTTGGAGTCCGGCCACGAGCTTGTCTCGTTCCTCGTCAACCGAAGAAACGAGGTGCAGCTGTCGCACGGGCCGAGAATCGACAACAGCCACTTGTTCCGCAGGATAGAGATGTGTGCTTGATTGCAGCACATTGAAACTGGTCTTGTACGATGTGAGAAGAACCAGAGCTTTTCGCAAGATCGACTCTTTCTCGAACCCCTGAAAGAGACCTTTGTTAGTGGAATACCTCGACAGGAGGTTTTTCCCGAGTAGAATGAACATCATACTGATGGATAGGAGGAATGAGTTGACGAGGACCACGATCGGGAAGGGATAGAAGATTAGTGGAGCTTGCCAGAGGGGCGATAGAAACGCTGGGGCGACCGGGAGAGCGAGCGCAATGCACATCAACGCTTTGCTGTCGGCTCCGCCCATCGCTCCGAACTGGAAGAGAAGGAACGCGACTACAATGGTTGCGGCCGAGGAGATTAGGAGAATCGCAGCCGTATCTGGGGCAAAGACGATTCGCCCTATGAATAGGGCAGCTGCTATCGGAGCATAGATAGTCCAGAATCTATTGGAAACTTCTCGAGTCTTCAGATCGCTAAGCGACGCCACTATGAGCACTCCCAAGCTGACTATGAGAGCTGTCAGATCGATGCTTGACGGCGTCGTGCTACTCATCGACTTTCAATCTTTCGGCTGTACATCGGAACTGGGAATATCAATTCTGAAACCAACACTAGTAACGCCCGGTACTACTCAGCATTAGTGCCGCACGATTCGGCCGAAAGCTTAAAACTAAACAGCTCGGACCACCAGTTCGGCTGTTCAAGAATGCCTATGGCTTTCGTTCTGATAAACGCAGAGATCGGCTCTGAAGACCAAGTTGTAAAGGAACTGAAGTCGGTTCCGCAGGTCAAAGAGGCTTACATGGTCTACGGGGTATACGACATTGTGGCAAAGGTCGCCGCCGACAGCATGGACAAGCTAAAAGAGATCATTACCTGGAAGGTCCGCCATCTCAACAAGGTAAAGTCCACCCTCACGATGATCGTTATCGAGAACTAGTCACTTTCAAAAGCCATCATTAGAATCCTCTTGAGGAGATTCTGCCCCAGTGATAACTGAATTTCACATCGGAATCGATGACACCGATTCAAGACTTGCTGGTTGCACCACATACACGGCCACGCTTCTTTTCCAAGAATTAGTATCCCAAGAATTCAAACCCCTCGACTTTCCCTGGCTAGTCAGGCTCAACCCCAACATTCCTTGGAAAACACGAGGAAACGGAGCCCTCTCACTACATTTCACTGTCGAAGAAGAACAACTGGAAGAAGTCAAGAAAATCGCTGTCGCAACTGTCGAGCGCACTACAGATCTTGCGCAGCGAGCGACGGACCCCGCCGTGGTATTCCTCAAGGGCGGAGTGTCAAATCCGTTACGTGAGTTTTCCGCCAGAGCACTACACGATGTTCTCTCAGTCAGAGAAGCACGGCAGATCGCAAAGTGTGCCCGCGCAGAAATGCACTTGCTCAAAGGGTCCCGGGGACTCGTCGGAGCACTGGCAAGTGTCGGAGCTGACCTCGACTACGATCACACATTCGAAATCATTGCATACCGAACGCCAGAAAATATTGGAACGACAAGAAGGGTGAGCCACGATTCAGTTCGACATATGGATACACTATTCCACGAATTGACTTTCAACAACATAGACCCTGAAACAGGCCGAGTGCTCATTTGCCCTCATGGTCCAGACCCTGTTCTTCTTGGCATTAGAGGGAATGATCCTACCAGCGTCACTAGAGCGTTCAATCAACTAGAGATCAATGAGCCTATCGAAAGGGTCATGATCTTCAAGACAAATCAAGGAACAAATGCTCATCTCAGTTGTCACAGAAGAATCGAAGCACTTCGACCCTACCAGTCCACGGTGATTACCGGAAGAGTCAGCGGTCCCCCTCGGATCGCTCGAGGAGGCCACGTAATCTTCAGAACAGGTGACGAGACGGGCGCGGTCGACTGCGCAGCCTACCGTGCAACGGGATCTGTTCACGAAACTGCCCTTCAGCTAGCCCCTGGGGACTCCGTTACTGTTTCAGGTGGCATTCGTCTTCAACCACTTGGAGAATTGACCTTGAATGTCGAGAAACTGGAGCTGACCAGATTGGTCGATACGGTTCGAACGGAGAATCCTTCATGTTCAAACTGCGGCACCCGGTGTGAATCAATGGGTAGGGGTCAAGGATTCAGATGTAGAAAATGCAAAGCACGGCTTCCAAGAACAACAAGGGTCGAAAAGCTGGAACATCGAAAAATCGCGCTAGGAGTCTACATTCCACCGCCTAGAGCTCATCGACATTTGACCAAACCGGCCTCTAGGGATGGGATTCGCCGCCCCATTTCCGTCGAGATCGACAACGCCAACATTGATCGGACTTTGGAGTCACTAGCTTCAATTTCGACTGCATCTTGATGACTCAGAGAATCGATAATTGCATTGATTTTCTTTCGGTCAAACCTTCTAAAACTCGCCAGAGGCGGCCTCGCTCTTGTAGCGGGGTGGAGTAGATTCTCCCTCCGAAGAAGCCTACCCAAGTTGATTCCGTCAAGTCCTCGAGCCTTCAAAACTGAGTTGTTGGACTTGGCTGACTGACATCGACTCCAGGGATTACCGTAGACGTCGGGTTCCCCTTCACTGCTTCACTTGATAGTCCCTTCGGGCCGAACCTCAGCCCTGCTGCTTTGTACAAAATGTTCCGTGCGGCATTTACGTCTCTGTCTACGAGATTGCCGCAAGAGGAACAACCAAGCATTCTGCTGCTCTGTTTGGAGAACGCTAAATGGTCTCCGCATATCGAGCACTTCCTCGTTGTTCCTCTCGGACTCACGTGCACAACCGACAATCCTTCCCAAGATGCCTTGTAAGATATTTGACGCTCAACTTCGTAGAAAGGCCAAGAGTTCAATCGAGCACGATAGTAGTGTCCTTGACCGCTTCCTTTGCGATAGAGGCGACGGATGTGTTTGATGTTCTCTAGGGCTATGTTCAGACGATTAGTCTTGGCATGTCCGACAATTTCCTTAGAGGCATTATGGACTAACCATTGCGTCCGATTCGTTTGGATACGTCCGTATTTACTAGCTATCTGACGCCTTATCCGGCTATCGTTTCGCTTGAATCTGGCTATCGTCCGCCGTGAGGCCGACTTGATAACAGTAACTTTCGACAGGTCGTTGACAATGATGTTGCCAAACGAGTCCGCGGCGGTGATGTTGTTGAGGTTTCTGTCAATGCCAAGCATTCCCTCACAGTTCACCTCCGATGTCTCTTTCGAGAAAGAGATACAAACTCTTGAAACTGTGAGAGTTGCGGAGCGTAATCTGATGCCTGGTTGTTTGAGAACATTCAAAGTGTAATTGTTCAGTGGGATATGGAAACCCCCGGGTAGATTGAGTTCATTATTCTTGATCTTCAGGTCATAACAAATGATCAGACTTGGTCGGCGACAGTAGGGCCCACCAACGCTATGTTTCTTCGAAAGATTACGATAGTTCTTGAGGATCCCTGCTGCTCTGGAGATAGCATAAACGGTACTTGGATGGAGTCTGAAGATTTTCAGTCGGTGGTAGCTTACTAGACAAAGAGACTTGAGCGAAGTTCTCCCTCTCTCCAATCCAATCGTTATGGATAGATTGACTATCTGTCGGAATCGTTCGGCCAGATCAAGGAGCTTGGGCTCCGGTCGATGGTTTTGAACAACTGTCTTTACAGTTTCCAATTTTGGGAACTAAGCATCCAGGTGTCCACCGGACACACCAATAATAAGACGGATAGAGAAATGCGAAACTGAACGAGGCGTGGCAACTGAAGTTTTACAGATATCCACAGACGACGAGCGGGTCACCCGTGATGCTCGAGTCCCTCTTATGAAACTCATGTCCTTCATACTAAGTGTCTGACAGTTACGTCTGTGTATCTTGGCGTGATGCTCCGACTAGGGGAAAATTGCATTCATGCTACGTGCTCGTACTTTAATACCCGAAATGGTTACGCCGAAGCGCGTAGCGGGGTGGGGTAGCCAGGTTTAACCCGCAGGGCTCATAACCCTGAGATTGATCGGCCCGAGTTCGATCCTCAAGCGGTGGTTCGAAGGGCCCGTGTGGGACCCGAAAATCCACCCCCCGCTACCAAATCTTTTGAACGACCATGAATTTGCTATTGTGGTCCAGTTGTCTTTTCTACATGCAGAACGGGTGTTAAGATTATGCTGGCTCCTGCAAATACGACGTGAGCAGTTCCGGAAATTACTATGCTTGAGCTCATCTGGGCCTTTATGTGAACCGCAGGGCTCACAGGAATCTTTAGCTCGTCACTTGGAACTTTTACGGGTTGAAGTCCAACAAGCCCTTGGACCGCTGCTGTAGCGCTGCCAACATGCAAGCTTACCATTGTTACATTCTCAACTGGGACCTTGGCGTTGGAGATTAGCGCTGACACATCGAGTGGTTTCATGACGTCAAACGTGAACTTGGTATTCGTAGTCATACCAGCATCATTCAAGTCGCCGTTGCTATGAATTGTCACTGAATCGATTGTGACATTCAGGCTAAGGAGGCTGCCGAACAGCTTTTGGGGAGTTTGGAGGATTGGAGACGGTAACGCGCTAAGGGTGATCCCTGGATTTCCTGAAATATCTGGTTGTATATTTGCCAAGTATATCGAAAGAGTTCCGTCTCTGGGAAGAATCTGGGCCGGTGAAGCTTGGAAGAGGGCTATTGTTGACCCTGCTATGAGTAGACCTACCAGGCCATAGTAGACCATCTTTCTGGTTGCTAGGTCCATCAGTCTATTCTTCCCACGTTAGGGTCACTCTGCCAATTAACTCAACGATTTTGAACACCTGTTCTATATTTTGATGAATTCTAGGGTCGCTGCCTCCAAGTCTTGATGGTTTCAAACCAGAATATTGTCGAGCCCAGCCCGCCGAATAGCAGGCCAAAGAAAGCGAAGAAATCGACTGTGACGAGGTTTAGGGCATAATAGATGGTTAGGACTGTGAATAGGACCGCATAGAGGGAGAACCGGGGCACGAAGAACTGGCCCGGGAGCTTCATGAACTGCTTGAGAACGTCAACTTTCACTTCTTTGATCAGCTTGTACCCTCCAGCGTCTCGAGAGACGAGGCCGAGGTCTCGAAGCTTGTCCAAATGGTATAGGGCGAGAGTGGGGCTTGAGAAGTTCAAGGCTCTTTGAGCTTCCCGGACGCCGACTGTTTGGTTGGAGGCGTTCATGACGAACCAGTATACCCTTAACGTGTTACCCTTGAGCTCGCTCGCAATCCTGTCAGCACTGACCTCCGTCGAGCCCGTGGACATGGTTAGCTGACCTAGATTTCGGTTAGGGATTGAGCGGGGTAGTTAAGGGTAGACTGTTCACGACCCATTATGAGAACTTAAAACAGTCATTTTTTCTGATGATAGCGTAAGACCGTTTTGAAGGCAGTCAGATTCCACGAATTCGGCGGACCCGAGAAGCTTCAGTTCGAGGAAGCACCTAACCCAAAGATCGGTCCGACGGAAGTTCTGGTCAAAGTGAGAGCGTGTGCACTGAACCACTTGGACATTTGGGCCAGACGTGGAACGAGGAGCGAAAGGATCCCCCTGCCGCACATTTCTGGGTCGGACATTTCAGGAGAAATCGCTGAGGTTGGAAGTCTCGTCATCGGACATTCTAGTGCGGAGAGAGTTTTGATCGCTCCAGGAATAAGCTGTGGAATCTGCGATTATTGCAGCAACGGATGGGACAGTCTATGCGAGTCTTACAGGATCATAGGATACGAGACCCAGGGGGGTTATGCTGAATACGTTACTGTTCCTGGAACAAATATTCTTCCAATCCCCGACAAACTCAGCTTCGAACAGGCAGCCGCAGTCCCCCTCGTTTTCTTGACAGCTTGGCATATGCTGGTGACTCGGGCACGTCTGGTGCCAGGGG
>VBBE01000178.1 GCA_005884605.1 Candidatus Bathyarchaeota archaeon | reverse complement strand
GTTGGATCTGGGAAATGATGTGTGCACGTTCTCCTTTGCATTTGGCGAATATGTATCCTGTCTGATCGTTTCTTGCCATTTTTTTCTACCGTAAGACCCAATTCAAGACAGGCTTATTTCACTGAAAGCGTACCCGTGGCGCCTATCACCGGTAGCGCCGAGAACGGGTCACGCTTTTCGGCGTTGCCCCTTCCTGGAGACAGTTGGTTCACAATTGGTTTGATTCCTGAAGACTCCTCCGTTTCCGAAAAAAGAAGCATGCTTTTCTCGACCCCCATTATCAGCCCTGTTTTCGAATCTGGCGCCTCGTCGCTAAAATGCATAGCAAACCCTTCTTGACGACTCGTTAAATCGCTAGGGCATCCAAGCCTAGGTTGCACCCCGAATCGTGAGACTCGCCCAGAATCCGCGCGAAACAACCAGAAAACTCTCAGAAAAGAGGGGGTCTTGGAGAGCACACCTCGCGACGCAAGAGCAGTGTGTACCCCACGGTTCTTTTCTCTAGATCGTTGGGACGTGGTAGTGGAAAAAGACCCACAAAGACAGAGCAATCCCCCCTAGTGATATTCCAAGTAGAAGATGATCTACAGGCTTGAATCGTAGTTCGAACAGCGAGGTCCGTCCTTCTTTTCCGGGGAACCCACGCGCCTCAAGCGCTTCCGCCAGCTCAAGGCTTCTCCTGATTGCGATCAGCAGGAGTGGAATTAGTATCGGAATGTAGTTCCGGACCCGTTTCAACAGGTTTCCCTTGTCCAGCTCCAGCCCCCTTGACCGCTGGGCATCCACCACTGTCTGCGCATCAACCGCCATCGTGGGCACAAGACGTACGGCGGTCGTGAATGTGAAGGAGAGGGCGTTCGGATAGCCTAGCCAACGACGTGAGAGCCATCGAATGAACCCGACCTTGTCGATCGCCAACCCGAGATCGTCGGGGGAGGTGGTCATGAAGAAGAAGCTGAAAGTCGTCATCAACAGAAGAAATCGGAGGGTCAACGCCACAGCGTTCACCAAGGGTCCCGTGAAGAAGTTCACGACGAAGATAAGGGCTGAGAGGAACACGCCTGCTCTGAGAGACTGGAGCCATCTCTTGGTCACCCGGCCAACCATGAGCAGTGGAACCTGCACAATTAACAGGCCAACCAGCAGGTAGATGTTAGTGAACAGGAGCGAAGGAACGATGATCCCTATCACCAGCAGGAATTTGGCCCTTGGGTCCAGCCGGTGAACCGGGGTCTTGAGGCTTGAGAACTTGAATCCATTAAGAACTCTGAGCGACACGAACCCTCACCTCCGACAACTTCTCCCCCAAGAGCATCTTCGCCCTGTGAACATCAACAACATCCCTCGGAAAACCAAACCCTGACAACTGACTGAACAGTTTAGCCATCTGCGGCTTTACCAGCGACGCTTTCTCGATCAGACCATCATCAGACAAGACCTCGTCCGCCTGCCCTTGTGCTACAATCTGCCCTTTGGACATGAGGACAACCTTCGGGTTGCACTCTGCCACAAACTCCACATCATGAGTCACCATAACCACGGCCTTCCCCTGAGAGTTGAGCTGCAGGATGAAGTTGCGCAATCGCTCCTTCTGCTGGTAATCCTGACCGATCGTAGGCTCGTCGAGGATCAGATAGTCCGGTTCCCATGACAGTTTCCGAGAAGAGAAGATGATCAGGATTCTGAAACACAATCCCCACCTTCCTAGAAAGCTGAGCAACACTCTTCTTCGTGGTGTCATCTCCATCGACCGTCACCCTTCCCAGAGTCGGCTTCAACAAACCATTCAACTGCTTCGCCAAGGTCGTCTTCCCTGCACCGTTCTCACCCATAATCGCCAGAAAGTCGCCGCTGTCGATCTTCAAATCGACAGAGTTGAGCGCGAGTTGACCAGACGGATAAGTGAAGGAGACCTTCTCGACCAGGATCAGTTGCGGAGCCTCTCGGACAGCATCTTAGCAGCAGACTCGACGTGAGTTGGAAGACGTTCAGAGACCAACCCATCTCTCTTGAGCAGTGACCAGAGAACGCTAACTTTTGGAAGACCAATACCCAACCCGCTCAACCGGTCAAACTCCGAGTCGAGGACATCTTCGACCTTTCCATCCGCGACAATCCTTCCGTGATCCATAACCACGATACGCTCAGCATACCTCCCGACCAGATCCAACCGGTGCTCCACGACGATAACCGTGATTCTATTCTCTCTCCGAAGAGTGTCGACCGCAGCCATTACCTCCTCGGCGGTCCGAGGATCCAGGAATGACGTTGGCTCGTCCAGAACGATTACGCTCGGCTTCATCGCCAAGACCCCGGCCAAGGCGACGCGCTGCTGCTGTCCCCCCGACAGCTCGTATGGTGCGAGATCCCTGAGTGCAACCGTCCCGGCCGCATCCATAGCCCAGTCAACCCGACCCCTAATCTCCTCCCGTGTCAAGCCGAGGTTCTCGGGTCCAAAAGCCACATCCTTCTCTACCGTCAATGCAAAAAGCTGGTTCTCCGGATTCTGGAAGACATAGCCAACCTTCCGCGACAACTCACTTGTCGTCTCGGCAGCGACACTGATCCTGTCGATGAAAAGATCCCCAGACATCTCACCAGGGTGAAAGTTGGGAATAAGACCGTTGAGACACCGGCAGAGAGTAGTCTTACCACAACCACTAGGACCAGTAAGGAGCAAAAACTCTCCCTGACGAATAACAATGTTGACATCTTCTAGAGCCTTGGAAGTAGAACCGGCATATTGGAACCCCAAGCCATGAGCAGCAATGACTTCCCCCTGAGTTCCAGCCAAAGTCTCCTACTCACTCCTGAGTTAGTACTCTATAATGGTAAGATGAGCGTCCGCGCTATTTTAGGTCTGGAGCGAACCGACAGACTCTCTGAGACGTTTCACACATGCGATCAAGACATCCTCTAGCGCTCCTGAGGCGGTTAATCCTGCAGCAGTGGGATGTCCCCCACCAACTCCGCCCAACAACTTCCCCAGGGGAATTGCTACGTCTCTCGCCAAATGCGCGCCGGTTTTTTCATAGAAATCTTCCGTTGCCCGCATGTTGACCCGTATCTTATCCTTCACTTCTCCTGCAACAAACGCCACATGTGCACCCAAGGCCAGAAAGGCCCGTGCAGCTGAGGACTGATATGAGCCAAGTTGAGATGTAACGACGATCCAGTTCCCGAGCATTGCAACACTCGCTCGCTCTGCTGCCCTCAGGCGAGCAACTCTCTCCGACCGATTCATCGGCGAGCTCAACATTCCGGACAGACGTCGCGGGTCAGCTCCAGCTTTCACAAGCTTGGTGGCAACCTCGAATGTAGATTCTCTCGCGAGCAGGAAATGCTTCGTTTCCACAAAAATCGCCGCCATTAAAGCCGTCGCCTCCATTCTTTCCAGTTCTTGATTCGAAGCCTCGAACAACCGGAATACAACTTCCGCCGCAGCCGCAGCCGACTCATCAACAATCATCTGACTTGCGAGCTTCACAGTATCCGGATGTGGATGATGATGGTCGACAACGATCAGGCCGTGTTCCATTTTCAGTAGAGCACCGGAAGCTCCCCCAAGCTGATCAAGCGAGTTCGTATCAACAAGCACCGCCAAATCAGCATCGACGGGAATCTTCTGATCAGGTGTCGATATCCCGAGATTTTCCATTAACTGCCTTGTCGGAGCACTGATTCCTTCAGGACACGATATCGTTACCTTAGTTCCCGGTGCAAGCTTGTACAGAAGCTTCTGCAGAGCGAAAGCCGAACACACCGCATCCGGGTCCGCGTTCTGATGACATAGGAGAACGATACGATCCGCCAGGCGAGCAGAGGCTAACAGCGACCGTAGAAATCCTCTCCATATCGTCTTTGTCCTAACAGAAATCGTCGGCACGTGCCGGTGTTCAGCTAGCCGCGGCACTTGCAGGTCGGAGCTTCTCCTGAAGCTTAGTTTGAAGCTCTTTCATCCTCTCTTTCGTGCGCTCCTCCTGTCTTCCCAAGACCGTTATTCGCGTTCCAAGCAGTTCTTTCCTCTCCTTCAATTCCGAAAGAACCGTCTGCCTCTCGGATTTCAATAGGAGGCTGCCCACACTCTTGTAAACGGGGGTCTGGTCCGTGATCTTGTCGAGTTCGGCGAGCGCCCTATCTGTCTCTGAAAGCTCTATTTCGAGCTGCTGTTTCTGCGAGGTTACCGCCTGTAGAGTCTGTTGAAGCTGCTGCAGCCTGGCCAACTGTTCTTGCAACTGCGGTGGAAGTTCAACTTCTTCGCCCAATTTCGTGCGCCGGGCGATCGGGAAGTTGGCGCGTCCTATAAAAGGGTGCAACAACTTCGATCGCCCTAAAACTAGCCGCGATGAAACGCAGGAAGGAATTGGACGCAGCTCGCAATGCTACAAAATCTTGGGCTTGAATACTCATTGTCAGCACACGTCCGTTAGCCTCTAGTTTGGTGAACGATCGATGGCCTGGGGTCTGTCGAGTCTCAGGGGCCACCGAGGAGAAAATCGTTTGCACAATCTTTGAAGAGGGAAAATCTATGGATAGTAGGATTTCTGATTCCTTATGCGTTCTCGACGGGCTTGTCCGCTGCCTCAGCATCTGCAATTGGGGCTGGCTGCGGGTCTTCAACGAGGCCTTCCTCGGATTTCTTTTCGGCTTCAGGAGTTGCGACCTTCTTTCTCCTAGTCCTAGTCTTTTTGACTGTGGGTACTACTGTAACTGCAACCTTGGCGCCTGCGCGGAGACTGTCGAGTTCCGTAGACAGTGTTGAGGGGCTCATGAGACCTCTTGTGGCTCTCGCGGCGATCTCCCCGAGCTTCGTTCGCGGCGTGTAGGCTCCTCCTGCGAACTTGTAGCCGCATTTTCTGCAGAGCCAAACGCCCACGCTCCATCTCTTGACGGTCCTAAACATACATCTGGGACATTCGTGCTTTCCTCTAAGTCCAGTAACTATCTCTACGTACTGTCGACGAGTGACTGTTCCGTACCGGGCGCTAAAGCCCCCTGCGAGCCCTATCTTTTTCCCCATTAGCCCTTCGCAGCTGCCAATACTTTCGTCCTATTCTCAGCCGCCTTCTGTACGGCCAAGTGCACCACGGTTTTCAGTTCGTCTTGCGTGAAGCCTGACAGGCCTCCTTTTTGCATGGCGCAAATGTTGCCATTCTTTTCGATGGTGACCGTCAGCCTAGCGGTCATGACCTGCTCTTCCTCGAGAACGGGATCTACAACGATCGTTTTGCCAACCTTTGCGAAGGTGACAGCAACGGGATGGTTGTTGAGAGGTAGAGGATGAAGCCCGGGCTTGTATACGACTTCGTCGCCCTTGAGCTCCGCCTTCAACAGCTTGGCGCTCGCGAGGGCCGCTAGAGCCGCGATAGATGCTGCGTCGATCAGGTTGCCGTCGTGATCCAGAATGTAGATGTCAACAAAAACTACCTGGACTTTCTTGCCTTTCAGCAGGACGAGCGACTTCATGTCCACGGCCTTCGACTCTCTGATTCCTCTGTCGATGACCCGTGCTAGTTCGATGGCCTGTTCGCTCGGGGGTCCTGTTTCGAAGAGTGGAGATGCGAGGGGACCCAATTCGGCGTTCACGGTCAGCACTCCTTCCTCTGGTGTGTCCGGAAACGGTGTTCCGGTTTCTACTTTGACTCCGACTAGGACTTTTGACTTGCCGAGGTGGACTTGGGCTGAGCCGTTGGCTTTCTCTATCAGACCGACTTGTATGTGCAATGGTCTGTAGCTGTCTGCAGTTCTATCGTCTATCCTCCTTCCGTTTGCGACAAGGTCGACCACGGTTTTTTGTTCAAGCTTCGCGACGGGTGGAAGCTGGGGAGTGAATGACACTAGGCTACTACCTCGGTTTCCTCTCTCTCCTCAGCGACTTCCTTGATCACTAGATATTTCTTCTTCAGCGCTTCTTGTTGCATTCCATGGATGGTCTTGCACGCGTCTAGCGCCATCGTGAGTCCTTTTTCGAACTCGTTGGTTGTGAGTATTCCGTCCATTTGGAGGAGGGTGACTAGGTTTGCGTTGGGGACCCATGCTACTGGAAGGTCTGCTTCACCGTACTTGTCTTCCGCATCGGATAGGTCCAATGCCATATGTCCCTGAATCTTGCCGACGGCGCACGCGGCGACCAGTTCTCTCATTGGTATTCCCGCATCAGCTAATGCCAACGATGCTGCTGTAATCCCAGCGCAACGAGAGCCACCATCGGACTGGAGGACCTCGATGAAGACGTCGATGGTTGTTCTGGGGTAGAGATCTGTCAGAACCACGGACTCCAGTGATTCACGGATTACCTTGGAGAGCTCCATCTCTCGTCTAGAGGGGGCCGGGTTCTTTCGTTCATCTACGGAGAACGGGGCCATGCGGTATCTGCATCTCAAGACCGCACGATCTGGAAGTGCAATGTGTTTCGGGTGTGCTTCTCTAGGGCCGTAGACTCCGACCAGAATCTTGTTCTTTCCCTGTTCGATGTAGGCGGACCCATCGGCCTTGTCCAGTATTCCAATTTCGAGTTTTATAGGCCGTAGCTGATCAAGACGACGACCGTCTATCCTGACACCCTTGTCGTCTATCAGTTTTTCAGGCTGTTTGGGTTCTGGCAACTTCTCCTACCACGTTTGATTTTGCGATCATTTCTCTTATCCTGTCTGTTAATCCTCTTGTATGGGCTTCACGTTCGACCATGTATATGGCTTCTACTGCGACCCTTTCATTCTCGGGAGACTTGCCCCAGACCATAACCACACCGTTTTGCCCCACCGTTATCTGGCAGCCCGTTTCTCTCTTCAGCATGCTGATCATTGAACCTTTCCTCCCTATCAGACGGGGTATCTTGGCGGCGGATATCTCCACCACTCTACCATTGGATATCTTACCCAGCCCAGGACCCTTCACGGTGAGAAGAGGGTCTCTCGTCCTATCGAACGCGAGCACCTGAGACAGCACCATGTCTCCGACATCAAATGACTCAGAGAGATCTCTTCGCCGAGGTCCTCTCGGACCTGGAGTCTCGGATGCGGGAAGCATGGCCTCGTAAGGTGCGCGTATGTCTACGGTCCAGCCCGACAGCCCTACATCCACGATTCTGCCGCCGACGAGGTCTCCAACCCTCGGAAAATATCCGCCCTTCAGAGGGACGACAGTGACTCGGGTGCCATCGACCTCGAAGATCCCTATGCAGGCCGAATATATCCGGCTCCCTACCTTGAACGAGTTGTCGCCGAGCACATGGTCTCCTTCGGCGAGGAGTTCACCGGGTGCCACCACCTGCTTTGGTTCCGCTACAATTACCATCATGTTTTCCTCTAGTTCAGGACCTTCATCTGAATGGTTCCTTGCGTCATCTTGCTGACTCTATCCGTGAACGGCCCATACATGCCTGCGGGCATCTCTATAACTGCTACTAGGGCGCCGTCCGTTTGCCATTCTTCACGGGTGACCGTGCCGAAGCTCTTGAATGCGTTGTAAGCCCTTGCGGCGTGCTCCGGAAAGACCTTGACGGCTATTCTCATCTGCTCCATCTTGATGGGAAGTACCGGCCTAAGATCTTCTATCACCTGTTTTGCCTGTTCTTCGGCGCTCTTGTAGGGATCGATCGAGATGCGAATCTGTTCAAGAGCCTGCTCAATCCTTAGAGGCGGATGAGGAGCTCCGCTACGCGGGTCGATAGCATTCCGTGAAATTATCGATATTATTTGGCGTCTCTTCTCGTCGATCAGCTGGCGACGCTGCTCAGTCGTGAGCTGAAGCTCACCGGACTTCATGATTTCTTCCGCTACCTTGACCGGGTCTGTGGTACCGAAATGCTTCTCCAATTTCTCTTCCGACGCCCTCGTACCCTTACCTGAGTCCGAGTACACTTCCTCGATCATTAGTACTTGAGAAATAGGGATGGGCTTTCCGAGCTTGTAGTCGAGAGCGGGTTGAGGTTTTACTAGGATCTCGAAACGGTCCTGGCCTTTGGATAGGCGTGCCGTTGTGAACTTATCACTCATTTGCCAGCCGGTGCCTTTTTACCAGCATCCAGCTTTCGGAGGTACTTATCGACCTCTTCAACGGGGAGTTTCTGGAATTTTCCCGTCTCCCTCGGGATAATGGCGACTCGTATTTTTTGGGGTTCAGCCTTCCCCTCCAAGACCTTTGTCATGCATTTCATTCCCAGCAATAACGCCTCGTCCATTGTCAGGTTGTCGCGGTATTCTGCTTCAAGTATCTCATTAGCCGCATCTCCACCGGCGCCGATTGCCCAAGCCCTGTAGGCGAAGAATGCCCCGCTGGGATCAGTCCAGAATAATCTACTACCCTTCTTGTCGACTCCTCCAAAGAGCATCGAAATCCCGAACGGACGGACCCCCGCGTGTTGGGTGTAGAGTTGCTTAATTTCCCCGATGCGCCGAGTCAGTATCTCAATGTCAATAGGCTCGTCATACATCAGTTTGTTACTTTGGGCGTAAATCCTTGCTTGGTCGACGAGAATGTGGGCATCGCAACTCAGACCAGCGACAGCGGTTCCAACGTGATCGTCAATTTGAAAGATCTTCCACATGAAGGATAGATCCTGAAGCTTGGAGCCCGCCCGCTCTTCGGCGGCGAGAACGACTCCTTCAGGTGATGCTATGCCTAGGACTGTTGCACCTCGCTTCACCGTTTCGCTCGCGTATTCAACTTGGAATAATCTCCCGTCTGGAGAAAACACGGTTATGGCCCGGTCGTAAGCTCCCGGGACTGCAAACATGGACAAATTATTGCACCTAGCTGAAATCGCGGTGACACGGGCGACTGCGTACTAAAACCTTTCTCATGGCCATGTTTCGAAGTTGCGATATGTTTTGGGGTCGGCCCGTCGCTGAGGACATCATCCTTTTGGTCAAGCTGGGACTGGCTTCGTCATTCCCCGAACCACAATTCTAGGGGCCTGAATAATAGGGTGTGGGTATCAACATCAGGCTTATTCCAGGATTGAATCTCTCCTAGCTTTTTGTGAATATTGTCCACGAACCCATCACCCTTCGGCGACATTGTCCTGAAGGAGATTGCGATTTTGATCGGGTCTGTCTCTTGCAAACGAATTCTTCCCTTCACCGCCTCTTGCTTGTCGATCCGCAGGAATAGAGCTCCCGCATTGTCAATCCTCGAGGTCAAACTGGAGTCTACCTCAGTCCTATCCAACTGGGATAGACCGTTCCAAATGTTTCGGAGAAAGCTTTCGACGTTCTTCGCGTTTCTTATCGTGAATATCATGGTCACGATTTCATTGCCGTGATGACCCTTGGCTCGGTTCACCGTTGAGCCCACCGGGATCTCGCCTAGTGAGAGATTTCGTATCGCCTGGGCAACTTTTTCGGGGTCTTCGGTTGCATGGATAATCGTGGAGATCTTGGCCGAAAAAGCCAGCGCTGACGAATCCATTTCCAGTCCGCTAGTAGAGTTCGTCGCTTCGCGTTAAAATACCATAACATCCCTACTTTGTCTGGGTCATGTCAGAGAGTTTTCGTTTCAAACAGGTGCTCATCGTCAGATTGGATCTGGATATGGGACGTGGAAAGGCGGCCGTCCAGTGTGCGCACGCTGCAGTATCGGCTGCGGAAGAGGCACGCACCCACCTGCATGATTGGTGGAAGTCGTGGATGGAGGAAGGGCAAATGAAGGTCGCATTGAAAGTTCCCAACCTCGACAGTGTTCTGGAGCTAGAGAGAAAGGGTAGATCCAAAGGGATTCCGGTCCACTTGGTGAGGGATAGAGGACTAACACAAGTCCCACCAGGAACAATTACTTGTTTGGGGCTTGGCCCGGCTCCCACCGATCTGCTCGACTCTCTAACCGGTAACCTGACCCTTCTTTGAACGAAGGCCTTCTAAAGCGTCACCGTGTTTCGTTGCTGTAATGTCAAACCTGCGCTTAGCATCCCGCACATAATCTGCGAACTCCAGTTCCGGGGTCTCACGGAACGTAGATCCTATCCTCTGAAACAGTTTCTTCAGGATGAGTCTCTCGATCACTCTTGATGCGCTACCCAACGCCTTTTTCAGCCCACTTGCGAACTCATCGACTTTGTCAGGAATCTGATCCCGGTCGAGCGAATGAATTGTAGCAAGGTACTGGTAGACGGCCTGCCTAGGCTCATTTCCGAGAACGGCCAGTCCCTCGTCAACACAGTCAAGAAGTACCTGACTGAAAGACTGGGGTCTGCTCAATTGGACAACCTGCCCTCCGAACCATGACTCTCGTCTTCGAAAGTTGGTTTTTTGTTTTCAAAGCTTGAAAATCCTGTACTCTCCGAGCGAACCATTCTTAATCCACCCAAGTCGTACTTGGCTTGTGATCTGAAAAGACCTCTTATTCCGTTTAGAGACCTCTCATCGAGAGCCGTGAAGTTAATCAACACAAGTGTTGAAGCGGATTCTGACTCGGACATCTCGACAACAGATGACAATACGCCATAGCCCTTTTCGAATCCCTGAAAGAGGATTAAGTCTGTGAATACGTCGAAGACCATTCCGACCAAACGGCCATGGTTTGCCTGTAGCAACTTGTCAACTGCATCGAGGAGCAAGGAGGTATCCCTTTCAGGGAGCAGAACATGTTCCTCAGAAACCTTTGAAGGAGTTGACGTTTTTGCACTGAAGGTGAACAATCGTAGGTTATGTTGCCCTCTAAACTGTCGAAACGTTGGACTTCCCATGCTAGTGAATATTGCAATTGGCTCGACGTTCGCTTGGAATTCTCGGGCAAATTTCTGGATCGCATCTTCATAGTTGCTCGTAGGGTCGTATTCTAGCAGGATTCTACTTTTTGAAAGCGCTTGGTGCTTTGTATTGAGCAGCTTCGAAAAACTATCTTGCTGAAGTGCGAGGTCGCGGACTCGAGCCTTAGGGTTCGCTTCACGCAAGGCCTCAAGTGTACCAGATTGTGCCTCCTCGACATTGAGAGCCCATATCCGCGGTCTTCGCCGAGGACCGGGAAGACTGTCGAGGGACTTGACCTTGGATATTATCAGGTTGCATTGGTCCAAGCTCAATTCACCAAGGTCGACCAGTTCTCTCTTGGTCCGGTGAAATCCGGGAGGAACGACGAGATCAGTTAGTGCTTCGCCGCTTCCGAAATCAATGGATTGAATCATCATCTGTGGACTCTTTTGTCGCGAATTATCGGTCGTAGTTCCCTTCAGAATTGCTCTGTAAAAAGGGACTTCTGACTTGATTGCGTAGAAGACCAACTCTTGTCTAGTCGCTAGTCCATCTTCTACGAACCTTTCAACGAGCCTCTTCCTGTCAGATTCTGAGTTGTACAACACCACCGTGTCCTCTTCCGTGCTCGAACTTACAGCTTGGAAGATCATCTCGCCACCGGTGACAATTCTGCTTAGGATGGTGGGCTCTCTAAGAGCAAAGGACACGAGGACGAATAGCGTCCCGTCTGCTACGATACTAAAACTCTTGACCAAACTGGCAAAGGCTCCAGCAAACGCTTCCTGGAAGAAAGTGATAAGACCGAAACAAGCCCAGCAGATGCTAATCAATCTGATTGAGCTCGAGGCTTTCGGATCTTGTACTCGTTTCGACTGCCTATAAAAGGCCAAGACGGGAAATGCGATGAACGAGGCCAACAACAAAGAGCTGACTAGTATGTACCAGCCGTCATAGGAAAAGTAGAAGATGGACTCCCCGTTGGTCATCAAGTTGTTCACGGTAAACGGCCGCCAAATTAGAGTTCCCGTTGCCCAGACTATTGAAATGAGAAGGAACGCGAGTAATGGTCTCGGAAGCATCTTGAGGAACGTTGTAAACTCCGTGAATCCTCCTTTTCCCCCGCTTTCCTTCAAGAGGTAACTTGCGAAACCGATCGAAATTGCCGTCATCGCTATGAAAATGGTGTCGAGGTATGGGTTGGGAGGGCGGTTAATGAGGTCTGAGAACGTAATATCAGAGAGAAACAGGATGAAACCAACGTTTGCCGCGATGATGAAGAAAACCGAGTCCAGAAAATAGGTTTTCTTGGCTCGAATTGTGAAGAGCAAGGCCATGCAAGAAGCGCCGAGCGCCAGCAGGTCCAAAATCTGATGAACTAATTTTCACCGCCTCACTCGTCTTTCGAAACGACTTCCTTTGGCGGTTCGTCTTTCCTCATTTCATAGACGAGCCTGACAGACTCTTGATTCTCGTTCAAGCTTAGCTGAAAATGAGACGACGCCGCGACTCCTAGCAGCCTTGCTATATCCACGGGGATTAGCAAGTAGAGACTGTCTCTAAGCTTGACAGGTTTGACCTTCAATGGCACGAGGAGTCAACTTAGCCACCGCAAAGTGGCTGTTCAGCTTGAGACTGGTGTAACCTTGCTAGTAGTAACTAGGTTACAATTGCAAGTCATCTATCGATTCTTCATTTCCCGACAGGCCTGTCCAACCAAAATGCCCCTTTAGGAGGTCCGCTGCCTGCTGCGAGTCACTTGCTTCGATAACAGAGATTCTATATAGAGACGCCAGCTTCCTTGCCTTCCCTGTTAGCCCTGGAATCGCCACAAGGATTGTTTGAGTAGGACTTACGTCAAACACTTTGGCGTAGAGCGATGCAATGGGGGTCTCTTCGATTTCCCGTTCACTGGCTATCACGTCGAGAACAACCAGCTCCGATGAACCCTTTGAGGCAACTGCGTCAAATCTGTGGAGGGCACCGGAATGGCCCGCGACCTGTCCGGGCATTTCGACTTTGTACTGGAAATCCTCAAGTGTAGCACCGATAGGCTTCATTACGAGAAAGGTCCGCTTGAATTCTTCTTCTGCATCAGCACTGATACGGTAACTGTAGACGTTCACAAACCCCGTGTCTTTGATAGTGAAGATGTGTCCACAGCTTCTGCACCTGTGAATTGGGCTTGGCAAATCCGACCTTTTTCCACATTGAGAGCATTGAAACCAGGCACCGAGCTTCTGATAATCCACCCCGGCTTCGATCAGCTCCTTATTGCATTTGGGACAATAAAGGCTACCTGCGACCAGAAAGTTGTCGACGCTGTCTATTGTCCCGCAAGCTGTGTGTTCTAGAAGAGTCTTGCGTTCTATGTCAATTGAATTGCAATTGGGGCACACGTAATCATTGCTGACATTCGCAGACAGACAACTGGGGCAAACCAGGATTTTTTCATGGAACTTGCGTTTGAATATTCCCACGTCCCAGAGTTTCTCAACCAGTTGCATTGCAGCGGTCGTATCACCATCGACGACTTCCTCCACTTCGGGATATCTAGCTGTTTGGCCGAGATCAAAGCTGGGCACGAGTTCAACGATTTCCCCTTTTACAAACCTGCCTAGGAGTAGTTGGACACTTTGATCCTGGTATAGGGTAAGCCTATCTTTGGATGTCATTCCTATTGACTCTACCCCTCTCAGGTGCCTCTGGCTACTCGCAGGCGAAACGCGCGCTGATGGATATTCGGGAGTTGTATCTAGTTCGAGACACTGGACGTATCAGAACGAATATGGTTTACAAGTTGATTCAACCCATTTTTGAAGACTATTGGCCGACTCCCCAGGCAATCCGAACGCTAGTTCTAGAACTCCCACCGGGATCCCAGGCCTTGACAAGTTACTCACTGGTGGATTGCCTAAGAACAGAACCATTCTGCTCTCAGGAGGACCCGGGACTGGCAAGACGATACTATCCTCTCAGTATCTCGTCAACGGGATCTTGGACTACGAGGAAACCGGTGTCTACGTCAGCCTCGACGAAAACAAACAGCACGTCTTCGAGGAAATGCTCGACTTCGGTTGGGACTTTCAGGATCTTGAGAATAGCAAGAAACTAATTTTTCTCGAAGCTTCGCCGATCAGATATCTTCCCGCGGAAATTAAGGTTGGAAAACTAACCGTCGGCCGAAAGGAGTTCTCCATGGCAACGTTGATTGAGATGATTAAGACGAGCGTTCGGGAGATCGGGGCCAAGAGAATCGTTGTCGACCCTGTGACAACACTGGTTTTTCAATACGAAGGAGTGGCAGCGCAACGGAACGCCTTGGTTGAACTCATGGAGGCGTTAGCAGACACTGGCGCGACATGCTTGATTACCACCGAACTTCGAAGGCCTGGTTTCGAAAGGAGCCTCGATTACGAAGAGTATCTCGCTCACGGAGTCATACTTCTTCAGCAACTGCAAGTCGGTAAGTCGCTGCTACGAGTGATCCAGGTGGAGAAAATGCGCAAAACTCCGCTAGACAACCAACCAAGGCCGTACAGGATTACTGATACCGGAATCGAAGTCTTTCCACGCGAGAGCGTTCTATGACAGAACTAAACTGATTTCTTCGCGCGAGACTCTTCATAGGGGATAATCAGACCCATCGAGGGGTCTCGATTGTAAGGAGTCCATGTAGTTACGTGTTGGGCGCCCTTCATTTTCGAAACCCTGATGAACCGTGCCAATCCATCCTTTGTGTCTTCCACCTTCATCTCTATTACACCATCAACCTTGTCTTGTATCGCGGCGATTATGGCTGGATGAAATGCTTTTCTCGAAAGTGACGTTACACAACTTGCTCGGTTGCTCCTTATCTTTGCGATCAAGGTATGTAAGAAATCGAATGAGGGCCTTACTCCGCTTCTTTGGATGAGAGTCGTTAATGAGTCCATCGCGAGAAGGACGTTGCCGGAGTCACGAGCTTCGGACAGAGCTTTCGTAACCACAATACTGAGGTCGGATAGGCGTTGGGGGTCTTCGCTATATTGTTCCTGGCTTTTTACGCCCACGAGGAACGAGTAACAATCTATGAAGACGAGTTTTCTCCTCCCTTCAACCTCATAGTCCCTGGGATTAACTCCCATTAGTTTCATGGACTCTCTGATGCTGTCCGGAAAATCATCTAAGGCTGAGTAGACCACGCTCCTGCCTTTTTTCAAAGCCTCGGCGACAAGTTGGATCAGAAGGGTTGTTTTCCCCGTTGCGGGATCCCCCATAACTAGAACGACCGATGAGGATGGATAGCCATCGGGCAGGAGCGAGTCAATCATCCCCACCCCTGTGAGGTCTCTATTCTGAGAGGTTGATGTCTCCTCGAAGGAGCCCGCAGACACAAGTCGTTGCGAGATCTCTTTCTGCAACTCTTGATCTCTGTCTTTGCTGAATGAAATGACTCGCACCTCCTGAAGCAAGCCTAGTTCGACGAGATCTGACACATCGCGCTCGATTTCCTTTGGGCTTCGCCGGATCTTTGCGGCGATTCCCTCTACTGTATCGGTCGTGTCCGGATTGTCGTGGAAATACATCAAGAGCTCGGCTTTAGTTT
>VBBE01000236.1 GCA_005884605.1 Candidatus Bathyarchaeota archaeon | reverse complement strand
CAGTCGCCAATGGACGCGTCATCTTCGGCCAAAACAACGGCTACATTGTAGCGCTTAACGAGACGACAGGCCTGGCAATTTGGAAGGTTCCTATTGGAGTGGCGGCGTCGATAAGCACCGCTCCAGCTCTGGCCTACGGGAGAGTGTATGTTGGAGCTGACAGCAACAGGTTCCTCGCGATGAACCAGACTACGGGTTCTATCATCTGGACGTTCAACATCGGAGCATTCAATGCGACCTCTGCAGCGGTCAACAATGGAGTAGTCTATTTTGGCACAGGCAAAGGCATTCTATACGCGCTGAACGCCACGACCGGTGCCCAGATCTGGACGTACCCGAAAGCGGGCACGATCGGGGGGATCTCATCTTCTCCAGCCCTAGCTCTCGGTTCGAATACTTTATTGTTTGGCTCGAGCGACCACAGTCTTTACGCGCTGAACGCTACTGGGGGCGCGTTGCTCTGGAAGTATACGACTGGTGCGGGCATCTCTTCGTCCCCCGCCATTGCGGATTCTCGGGCCTTCTTTGGGTCATGGGATACGAAGGTCTACGCGTTGGGCGTAATCGCACCTAGGTTACAAGCTTCAATATTTCCAAGCGTCACGAGTTTGAAGCCTGGACAGGTTTCGATTCTGACCATCACGGTTACGAATGGGTCGACTCCTCAGGCCGGTGTGAATCTAGCTCTTAGCTCATCGGCCGGCGGCGGCTTCACTCAGCCTGTAATGGGCAGCATCGGTGTATACTCGTGACCGTGGCTGCGTCCCCCAATCCCGTTTCGATCACTCCTGGAGGTGAGATTGTCCTGATGATTCGGGTCACGAACGGGACTAGCCCGGTGACAGGGGCTACGATCTTTCTTTCATCCTCTGCTCGTGGGAGCTTCTCAAGCCCATCTGATGGTGGTAACGGCAACTATACCGCCGTCTATACTACCCCGCTCCAGGCCTCGAACCCAACGGTCAACATCCAGGCCTCGAAGCCCGGGTTTGCTTCAGGACAAAACACCCTGACGGTTACGATAAATGGGATTCCAAACCTGACCAACCTGAAGGTCGTGGGGATCCCATTCATTTACCTCATTGCGGGCATAGCTCTTCTTTTCCTCCTAGTTCTGATAGCTCTAGTATCAAGGAGAAAGCGTGAGCCTACGTCGCCATATTATCATCCTGTTGAAGCGGAGCCGCCAACATATGCTTCGAAACCTGATTTCGGAGAAGGCTTATCTAGCCGATTCCGGGGCGCATTGTTCACGGGGTTGGCGACATCAGCAGTCGCGCAGTGCTCGTCTCGAACACAAACAAATCGCTTCTGGAAGACATCAGGGCGATACTCAGCGAAATGGGCATAGACTCGAAGTTGTACTTGGACACCAAGGCTGGCGTTCGACGGAGCACGATTACAAGCTGGAAGTTAGCCATCCTTGGCAGGGACAACTTGCTCCGATTCCGTGATAGGATCGGATTCAGCGATGCTGGCAAATCAGGAACGCTTACGGCGATGCTTGACTCGTACCGGAAGCACGGAAGTGAATCTCCCATGCGATCTATGTGGTAGTGTGGTGCTAACGCCCACGCGAAGCTTAGACCGCTGCCAACCTCATTTTTCTGATCTAGACAACGAACGAGCGGTTTCTTTGCTGGATATCTTTCGGATTACTTTGGGTCAGTCTTAGGGATCAACGTTTATAACATTCAGACGGGAATATTGAGCATATTCCGGTGCCTTGTCAGTGCTGCCAGTCTCTCTTCATGAAAATGATCTTCTAGGCGGACTACTTGGAAACCTGGGCACCATTAGCCAACTGCTCTTTACAGTTCTATTCATCGCATTGTTCTTCGGGTTTGGTCAGAAGCTGCAGATGCGCCAGTTTCTCTGGGATATCGACAAGGGGTTACGGAAGTTGGACATGTTCCGGAACTCTGCGAAGGATCTTACGCTTAAGACTGTCAAGGAGATCGGAAAACCTTCAACAGATCCCGGCCCACAGATCAACGTTTTGATGGAACAGTTCCTCATCTCGCCGGTCGATATGGATCCGGCTGGGATCGTGGGTAAGATTGATCATTTGCTAGATGTTCGGGATGAGAAGTTCAAGGAGGATGTTCGCAGGATTGCGCCCGGTGCTGATTCTTCGCAGGTTATGAATCTGGAGAACTTGGTTGAGGCGTCCTGGGCTCTTAACACGATCTACAGGATTATTCGACACTTCTATCTGATGGGAAAGAAGACCAATAGTATATTCATAATAATCCAGCTTCAAGCGTTGCTTCCGTTGATAATCCAGGAGGCTGAGGCCTACTTGGGTGCGGCGAAGGCTTTCGCCGAGGGCCAGCCGATCGGGGATGGAATCGGGCCTCTTGTTGCCTCGCGGTTGATGAAGGACAAGGAGAAGCGGAAGGTCGAGAAGGACGTGGTGGTTGCAGAGACGATGATGGAGGACCGTAGAGTTATCGCCTTGAAGGCGGAGGGTCCCGGCGGAAACGTCGGGAAACCGGGGGACGCCATCAAGACCATCATAGAAGAAAATGTCGGTAAGGTCTCAATGGTGGTCATGGTGGACGCGGCCGTAAAGTTCGAGGGCGAAAACTCAGGCGAAGTCAGCGAAGGCATCGGAGCAGCCATCGGCGGGATCGGAACGGAACGATACAAGATCGAACAGGAAGCAACGCTTCATAAAATTCCGGTTTACGCCGTTATCGTAAAGGAGAGTCTTCAGGAAGCGATTACGCCGATGAAGAAGGAGATAATGGAGGCTGGAGAGAAAGTTATCGAAAGGATCAAGAGCCTCATTCTGGAACGGAGCAAGCCGGGCGATACTATAATAGTCGCTGGTATCGGCAACACCATCGGTATCGGTCAATAGAAGGATAATCGTGGGTGTCGCAGCCTAAGCCACGTAGTGGCTCATCACTAGTTATAACCATAGTAGCCGCCGTCATGGCGGTAGTCGGCCTCTACACTATTGGTCTCGCTCTGAACACTCCTGAGCTGGACCCAACACTTCAGATTCTCTACATCACAATCGCCGTTCTCGCCTTCGCATTCGTATTCCGATCGTTCACGAGGATGAGGAGAGGAATCCGCATACGCGCATACTCGCCACCAAAAGTGCTTTCCGTCGTCACATGCGGCCCCTGCAGCTTCATACAAATCAAGAACTTCTCCCTGGGAGACTTTGTCTTCAAGACACTCGGCAAGTGCACCCAGTGCACCACCGGAGAACTCAGTATCAACGGAATCTACACCGAAGGTCCGCCGAAAAAGTAGAACTTGTTATTCCGTTGTTAGCACGGTACAGTCATCTCGCCCGACTAGAACCGTATGTTCAGATTGCGCAACCGGTCTTCGAGTCTCCTCTACTAGGACAGGGTATCCACCTACGCACTTGTTGTGAGTCAGGTCTAGCATCGCGCGCTTGGCAGTCTCCCTAGGAAACTTGTCCTCAAGCCATCGAGGTGCGAAGGGCAGGGTTGAGAATCTCGTGTATATGTCGTCGAGGACTTTTTTGGACTCATCGTTCTTGACGCCTTTGGATTTGATGTAACGGTATATCTGGGCCGGTAGCATGTTTGTCACGGACCCTGCGGCGTCGGGCAGGGTCACGAAGGGTTCAATGGCGAACACCTCGCCTTCGTTCGCCTTTCCCGCCGCGAGCACTGGCACATTCGGCACTGACTTACCTGCGTGTATACTGTACCTCTCAATACTGTGACCTGTGAGATTGCTGATCGGCCGGAACCCGTACTTCCCAATCGTCGTCTGGATGACTCGTCCAATATCCGATAGCTTGACTCCCCCTCTGAACGCTTTGATCGCGTTCTGCAGAGCGTCATCGGCGGCCTTCACCATTGGCTCGAATTTGGGGTCATAGAAAACGGTCACAGCTGTG
>VBBE01000235.1 GCA_005884605.1 Candidatus Bathyarchaeota archaeon | reverse complement strand
AGGTATGCGTCTCTTACGTATGAAGGCACTGTCAATTCTTCGGTTGTTTTTGGTGGTAGCTTCGGTCCCCTCTAACCGTTATGTTCTCGATATGGCTCTTTGCACTGTTAGGCGGTCGTCGTATGAGCCTGTCACGCTAGGATGAGGGGAGTGACTCCGACCAGGTGACAGGTCTGAACTGGGATAACCGGTTGGTTGGCCACCGTAAAATCCTTGCCTGGCAACTGGCCAAGCTACCACGCTACTGGCGTGAGGGGGCGGTTGAGGTTCGACCGTTCCCTGCCGAGAAGAGACTACGGGTCTCTGAGGCGCAAGGGCTCTCAGGTGAAGCAATGAAGGGGAACCCGACGACGACGGTAATCCTCCGAGTCGATGAGAGCAAGTCTAGTCCTCGAAACAACTCGAAGACTCGCAGAACCAACTATGACTTAGTGAAGTCGCGTGTCCACATTTCCCGGGCGAGGGCACCGTCTTTCTTGTACAGGTGCACCAGGTCGTGAGCGTTCTCCCTGCGCTGCCGATGCTGGTTGAGAAATGTTGTCACTTTTTCAATGAGTATGTCTTTCAGGTCTCCTGTTAGCATTCGGCCGCTTTTGTATTCCGTGCGTATCTGCTCTATTTTCTTGTCATCGGGCTCGAAGAACATGTAGAGCCACTGGAACGGAACATCAACATCGGGGTCTCCACCCTTCTTCCGATGCTCCTCCTTCGTCGCCCGTCCACCGGAGAAGGCGTATCGGTATACCTTGTTCCTCACTGTCCTATCGTCGTCGCTGAGGCTGATTGTCGTCTCCTGCTTCGAGGAGCTCATCTTGTCTTGGAGTCCCGTGAGGGCGGGCAAGAACTTGCTGTGGACTGCGGCGGCCTTGTAGTATCCCATTGACTCCGCAATATCCCGCTGTATCCTCCAGTAAGGGTCCTGGTCAATTGCCGAAGGTATGAGGCAGCGTC
>VBBE01000024.1 GCA_005884605.1 Candidatus Bathyarchaeota archaeon | reverse complement strand
CCAATAGACTATACGAAGGATTTGTCCTGTCCTCTGCTGGGACTCTTTGGCGAGGAAGATCAGTCTCCAACTCCCCAACAAGTTGCCCAGCATGAACAAGAATTGAAGAAGTATGGAAAGACCTACGAGTTTCACGTATACCCGAAAGCTGGGCATGGTTTCTTCTATTACGAACGGCCGGGATACAGACAAGAACAAGCAGTAGATGGCTGGAACAAGGTGTGGGCTTTCTTCGAAAAATACCTAGGAACTAGTGACAAGCGTTGACAACCATTTTGCCAGGACGGAGGGTGTGAGAAGTGTGCACAGGTATCGTCGAGAACACTAGAGTCTCGGGCAGCGGCAAAGGTCCACACGGTTGGTTCCTCCTGGACCAGGCGAGCGTTTCCTATGACCACCCCGATCATGCCCAAGCTGAACGAGCGGTCATCATTGACCTCCTTAGCGAGACGGCAGGGCCAGAGTCAAGGATCGCAATCGAGCTGACACCTCAATCTGCAAGAGACCTGGTGCGTGCTATCCTCACCTCTCTATCCCGGGGAGAAGACAACAGACCGGGAGCAAGAGACGAGAGTCTTCGGTAATCGATCAACACATCTTTTTCTAGAACGAACAGGGCGACGGCACCGAAGATCTGTATTAGAAGCGCAAATGGATCAGACAGTTACAATTCCTTCTCGACACAACTTCTCGCGTGCGGTTCGAAAACCTAGGGACCTAGGCTTCCTGTAGCGGTTTCAGCCTGTGAAAGATCTTGTACAGGGACAGGTCATAGGCGACCTTTAGCCCCCCCGCTATGACGAAGGGAGATCCCAGCCACAGTGTGGCGATTGCGTAGCCAGCGATTGAGGGACTAAAAGTCTGAGCGATGCTCCGGGAAACATTAGTGAACCCGGCAGCGGGGGTGCGGTCAGTCTCCGGCACCACGCTCATCAGATATGATTGACGGGTAGGCACGTCCATCTGAGAGAGGGATTGCCGAGAGAGAAGTAGACCAACGGCGATTGGAGCCGAAGAGACAAACGGAATAATGGCCAACAAAAGATTCGATGGGATATGAGTGTAGACCATTGTCTTGATCAGGCCGATCTGGCGTGCAATTCGTTCAGCAACCAAGAACGAGATCGCTGTTACGATCTGTGTCCCGGCGAATAGCAATCCGAGCGAGCTGAGCTGCAAAGAATATTTCTCGTAGAAATAGTAGGAGAGTATGCTTATTCCAATGAAGCCTCCTCCAAACGAGTCCAAGGCGAATAATGCTGAGAGTTTCCTAACTACCGGCTTGGAGGCCTCAGATAGGACCTTGATAGTGGGGGAGGGGGTCTTTTCCTTCTCGACCTTTGTCGATAGTCTAGAGTAGAGATATGTTCCTAGCAAGCCTGACGCGAGATATGCCATGAATAGCGGGCGATATCCCCCTATACCCGGGCCGATGTATTGAGGTAGGCCGACCAGAAGGGCTCCAGCTGACGATGAAACATACCCTACCAGATTGTATACGCTAAACCCCAACGTTCTCCGCTTGCTATCGGAGGCTCCTGGAAGAATCGCCTGTTCTAAGGTCAGAAATGGGCCAACCTCTCCCGCTCCTACAGTCATGTTGCCGATGATCCCGGCAGCTACTGGAGCCCAAATTGAATCTGAGGAGAACAGAAGAGCGCCAGCCAGCGCGTCAGTTAGCGCGAAGAAGATCAAAGTCCGCCTGCGGCCAAGACGGTCAGCGAATACACTTGCGACCAGCGTGTAAATCGCGCTCGAAGCAACGGTCAACGCCAGGACCACGCCAATGAGAAAAGCGTCGAGACCTAGCTGGCTCAAATAGACCGAAAATAAGACTCCCAGAAAACCGTAAGGGACCGTGCGGACGCCCTTCTCGATCAGGACGAGCTTTCCGTCTTTGGTAATCCAGTCGAAAGGCAAACAGTTCCCTCGGGTCGTCTCTACTCGGTCCCGGAATCTGGCTATCCCCTAGTGACGGGAAGTGACTCCTTTCTTAGTTGGCAACCATTCAAGTTCCATGTGAATCTCGAACTTGTGATTCTCCTTGGCGTAAAGAAACTTCAACCTGACTGGTTCACCAGGAGAAATCCGAGCAGGCGCTTTGGATTCGGGAAACAGCTTCTTGACATCGATTGATCTCCCGCGAAGGGACCCCGCAAGATTAGTGAAAAACTCTGAGAGCTGGTTTTTTCGGAGCTCGGTTTTGTGGCGGAATATCGACTGGTGGGTTTCCCGGTAGGTCTCGAGTATCTCAGTCATTCTCGTCCAATACGCCATAGTACCTGCAAGCTCGCTGCGGCCTGCATCTGTGAGCGCATAGTGTTTCCGGTCAGGAGCCTCTTCTCGAAACTCAACTCGACTTGTCAGCAAATGATTTTTCTCCAGTTTCTCTAGGGCAGGATATATGGTTCCGGCCTTCGGTTTCCAGTAGCCTGAGAATTTTTTCTCCAGTTCTCGGATAATCTCGTAGCCATACATCGGTTTCTCTGAGAGCAGCAGCAGCAACCAGAGGGACACCGCGCCAATCTTCATTCCATGGGGCATGAGCCTGGACACTAATAGATTCCTCGATTACCTCAATCGGTGAGTTAGCCTTATATGTGTAGATGTTCTATCTATGTAGAACATCTATAGGGTGTCAAATGAATGAAATGGGTAACCCGAGAAAAAGCAAAAGTTGACAGGATAGCCTGTCCCTGGCTGATCAAAAAGTTCGTAGATAAGAATCCAGAGTTCCTCTTTGTCCCCCCGGAGAAAATACTGCAGGTGGTAAAGGAAACTGGGGCGATACCTTACGATGCTAAGGACATCGAATTGACGCACTATGAAGAGGACGGCAAGGAGTACGTCAGCTTCGACGCTATCATCAAGAAGTACAAACTCAAAGACCCTGCTCTTCTAGAGCTGGCGAAGATAGTGAGGGGAGCGGACGCAAAGATTCCGGACGCTCCACCGGAGTCAGCTGGTCTCGAGGCCGCAGCTCACGGTTTCCGAAACCTTGCGAAAGATGACTTCGACAACATGAGACTTCAGTTCCCGACCTATGATGCGCTCTACAAATATTGCCAGCTCAAGGTCGAGGGAACACAGAAGCTCGAGTACAACGTTTCGCAGCCGACACGGTAGGGTCGCAGTATCACCCTTCGACACCTAGGATACATTGAACTCCCTCAAAAATCAAGGGAGAGGGGGCTTCGATCACGCAGCAGGTCACCTCAAATCCTCGGTCCTATACAGAGCTCACACTTCCAACGACAGCTTAGAAGTGATCGACTGTCACCAAGACAAGTACCTAAGATCGATTCCAAACTTGATGGGTGTTGCAGGAGTCCTAGTCTCGAACGAGAGAGATATTGTATTCACGTCTAACCGTGGAGAGAATACGGTCGGCGTCTTCAACCACTGGAAGGAACGGAGATTGCACAAGATCAAGGTTGGTGGTAGGCCCAACGGACTTGCCTTCGATGCTTCGAGGAACACTCTCCTTGCCGCCAACGTTCCAAAGCCAAACAGCCAAGACCTAGTCACGATGTCGATCGTCGATGTGGGTACGAGAATGACGATAGTAGATGTGACGATTCCTGGACGAACAAGATGGGCGGTTTTCGATCCCGAGAGCGAACGGTTCTACGTGAACATCGCTGACCCGAGCGAGATAGCAATACTTGACGCCAAGGACCCGGACGGATTAGTAGGGTCCTATCGTATTCCAGCTGCTGGGCCGCACGGACTGGATCTGGACCGACGTGGGAGACGTCTGCTTTGCGCCTGCGATGAAGGTCGCCTCTACGAGGTCTACCTTGAATCCGGAAAAGTGTCAGAGCCATCGAAGTTGGCGGGAGCTCCTGATGCCATATTCTATAACCCAGATCTCGACCATCTATACGTGACCATTGGGGATCCCTCGGTCCTACAAGTCTTTGACGCGAAATCCATGAAAGAGATTCAGACAGTTACGACTGAGATTCGAACCCACACCATTGCCTTCAATCAAGATCTTGGTAAGGTGTATGCCTTCTCGCCGGAAACCCATCGCGCCTCAATCTATCAAGAGGCGTAACGTGGGGATAGGCTCTTTTCTAGTCTTACTGAGATTCATTTCCAATTTTCCAGGTAATCGTTCTTTACCCGCGAAACGACGATTTTCGGCCTTTCGGGAGTCTCTTCGTGGCTTTCGATAACCTAGGATAGAGCCTTGTCTCCAAGGTCTTGGAGCAACGTGGCTGCAGTCCCGGCAGTCGGTCTTCTGTGGGGGTCTTTGTCCAACATTTTCTTGAGGACAGGGACGGTCGGTGCGAGCTTGGCAATCCTATCGAAATCAGGGTTGAACGAGTTCCAAGTCGACTTTAGATCGCTCGCCGTTCTCCCAGATCCAGGGTTACTTGTCATGGTGTTCATCAACTCGATGAGCTTCTTGGAATTAACGGGTGTCTTCGTCAGCATATTGTAGAGTGTTGCTCCCAGAGCGTAGATGTCCATGGAAGATGCGGTCCTATCTCCCAGGACTTGTTCGCCGGGGGCGTATTCGGATGTGAACTGGCCTACTTTGCCTCCGATACGAACAGCGGAACCGAGGTCAGCCAGTTTCGGCACGAGGGTACCAGACTTCATCTGGTTCCTCATCTCCTGTCCAGTGGCCGGGGGTTTGAGGTTGAACAGAATGTTCTGCGGTTTGACATCAAGATGCACGAAACCCGCGTTGTGAATTGTCTCTAGCCCGCTGGCTATCATGTAACCGATGAACATGACTATGCCTCCCCATTTCTCAGAATAGTACAGCGAGTCGTAGGACGGATCTTCAAGAAGTCCCTTGGCGGCACCGCCCTTCATCAACTCCATTACTATCGCGGGCGGACTGCGCAGATACAATTGCGTATCTCCTTTCACGATCTCCTGAATGTTGAGTCGATCCACCAAGATTCCTCTGAGCTGGACGACGTACTTCGACTGCTCGGACAACTCCAAGAGCCGCGTCGCCTCCGACATGGTCTCTTCGAGCGCAGCTGCACCTGTCCCGGTTCTGAGGATTGGAATCTTTATCGCCATTTCAGTACCCGCCTGCCCAAAGCTAGCGCGGAAGACGTAGCCGGTGAGCCCAGTGGCTAGGTGTTCTGTTATCCTGTAGCTGTGAACTTCCTGTCCAACCCAGACTCTCGGATCCCAATTATCCAAGCGTGGAAGGTTTCCCTTGACAAAAGACATCGCAGGACGCGGAGGGATTTGTACAGGTGAGGGCGTTACGGGGGGCGGAGGCGGTGGACGAGTCTGTGGTGGTGGACTTGGTGCTGCGGGAGGACTTGATTGAGGCGATTGGACGTCGAAGGAAAAGGATTGATTTGCTGCTTGGTGTTCCTTGCTCGTAGCAGTAACGTGTACAGCGTAGTTGCCTGAGCCGCCGGGTCGATAGTGAACACTGTATTCTCCAATCGAAACCTGTGATACTTTCAGCGACTCGGTCTTGCCTCCAGGTCTCGTGATGATCGCCACGATCCTTGCCATTTTCTTTGCATGTCCACTAAATTGGGTGGCGATCTTGATCGTCTGTTCTTTGCCCTGTCGAACGATCGGTGCTCCCGTTATGGTAATGATTGGTCCAAGGCTGGGTCCCGACGAGATTCTCTGAGCGAGATTCGTAGAGCCAACCCCGACCAACGCCAACGCAGGCAAGAACCCTAGAGACGAAACGAACGGGTAGAGCTGGTTAAGATCCTGAGAGGCGACAAACCCAAGGACGGCTAACAGATTGAACGTGAAGAAAGCGGTAGGCATCATTGACATCGAGAGATTCCTGGTCCGCCACACCTTGTCGAGAAGATGGAACAGAATCATCTGGGCAATATTCGCGGCTGCACCGAGCGCTATGAAGAACAGTATGGTAAGCGAGTCTACTGACAATGCCGAACCCGCCTTCAAGGCCGACCCCAAGCCGAGCCCAATCGCCAACGCGACCGAGGCAACGACGTTTGATTTGATCATTTTGTAGGATGTCGTCCGCGAGAAGAGAAGACCCGCCGCGAGGACCGCGATCGAGGGGGGAAGGGCGACGAGGAGTAGGGATAGATCCCCAAGCGACAACGGCGACAAGCTTTGTCCGGCAACTGAGTGTCCGATGACATAAAGAGAAGCGAGAAACGAAACAACGAATCCGACCCCGACCCTTGGAATCCCGCCTCGCAGATCGAGAGAGGTCAGAATGCCGAGGCTGACCAGCCCGATGATGTACGCTGAGGGATCACCTTGTATTCCTAGACCGAAGAGGAAGGCAATAGGCACGGAGAGCACCACGGTGAGCAACGGTCCGAAAGAGTCCCGCGTGAAGGGAAGCCTGCGGGTTTTCTTCAACTGCGACAACGCGGAGCATGCGCCTTCCTAAGAGTGGACTTGGCATACTCAAATTCCTAGTAATCAACGGTGTGACCGACACCCGGCGGTTTTCGTTCCAGCGCAATTACATGCCCGTAAGGCGGTAAGACCGAAGAGTGTAGCCATGAAGCGTCCATCTATGAAGCGTAAGACGAAGCCGAAAGACCCTGATCTGGATGCGGAGTCCGCGGAGACTCTAATCTGGACATGCTCAGCATGCGGGGTCGACAATCCTGACTCTAAACAATCATGTATATCATGCGGCGGAGCCAGAGCTGGAGACACCGCAACCCCGAAGCCCCCAGAACCAGTTGAAGAGCAGGAACCGAAAGAACTAGAGGAACCTGAACCACTAGAAGCTTCAGAACCGGAGAAGATAGGTGCTGAGGAATCACCTCCTGAACCGACAATTTTCTCTTTCGACACTAGTGAGAAAAATCCCGAGCCACCATTACCAGAACCTGAAATTACCCCCTTCCTGCCAGCCCCTACCCCATACACTCCATTCAGCCCTTCGGTAACCACCTCAACGACTGGGCACGGACGATACTACATGGTTTTCGTGAACACTCCCGCACAGTCGCTCATCAAGTCAAAGGTCCCAATAGAGTTCGACGACTTCCCAGTTGTCAGTATCGGACGGAGCCCAGAAAACGTGGTCGTCATACCAGACCAAGAAGTCTCGAGAAAACACGCGGAACTAACAATGAACGGAGCAAAACTGATGCTGAAGGATCTGAACAGCAAGAACGGCACATTCCTCTACAACGGAAAGGAATTCCAGCAGGTTCACGATAGCGTCGAGGTTAAACCGAACAGCATAGTAAAGTTCGGTACCGGCACTATCGTGAGGCTTACCAGTGAATGATTGAAGCCCTCGAAACTCCCCAACTCATCAACGAGGCAAAGGAGAAAATGGGAAAACCACTCCTCGAGCCCAGAAAAGTAAACAGAGTCATCTTCGTCGGAGACACACATACCGCAATCGATGTTACACAAACAGTATTCGACAAGTTCTACGGGGATTCCGACCTAGTCGTCTTCCTTGGCGACTACGTTGACAGGGGAGAGACCGGCGTGGAGAATCTCGGACTCATCACCTCAAAGTTTCTGGAAGACCCTAGCAAGCTCATAATGTTGAGGGGAAATCATGAGAGCCCTTTGACAAACCCCTACTACGGCTTTCTAGAAGAGGTTACAGAGAAGTTAGGAGAGGCCAGCTACGACAGTTTCAAAGAGTTCTTCCAAGCAATGCCATACGCTGTCGTCGTCAACAACTACCTCTGCCTCCACGGTGGAATAGCCACCACCCTCGACACAGTTTCTCAGATCGCAGACCTGCCATTTCCCGACTTGAACCCAGACGACCCGACCGCATTCCAGTTGCTCTGGAACGACCCCAGAGACATGATCGAGGGCTTCATACCAAGCGTACGAGGAGACGGAGCCTACTACTACGGAAGCGACGTAACTGAAAAGTTCCTCGCAAACAACTCGCTAAAGGGAATCATCAGAGGACACGAGGTCGTTGACGGATTCAGAGAAGACCTCGATGGAAAGGTGATCACGATATTTTCCAGCAAATACCATGGCGGAGCCGCAGGCGTGTTAATTCTTGACGGCGATAAGATGGAGCAGATCAGACTATGACCCTATCAGCAAGAACAGAGCTCAGCCACGCCTACTCGTTCGACTCCAAGATCGACGCAATATTCAAGATCACACTTGTCGCAGAGAAGCGAACTGAAGCAAAAGGGTTCCACCACATAATAGTACTCGACACCAGCAAGTCGATGGACGGCCAGAAAATCGAACTGGCAAAGAACGGCGCTCAGGAATACGTAAAGAGCATCCCTTCTGGAAATGTAGTTTCTGTCGTCCTGTTTTCAAGCACCGTCCAAGCATACCCTGAAACCCGACTCTCAGAGGTTCTTCCCAAGATCAGAGCGTCAGGCCTGACCGCTCTCTACGCTGCACTCCAATCAGCGTTCGAAATAGCACAAAAGAGCCGGCTCCCAGGATGGATCGTGCTCCTTACAGACGGAGAACCCACAGACGTCACCAAACCCGAACAGTACTCAAAGCTAAAAATGCCGACCGGATTCCAGATGATCGAATTCGGAATCGGCGCAGACTACAACCAGTCAATTCTGAAAGCCCTCGCGGACGCATCCGGCGGAATGCTCCACAACATTACGGACGCCCAGAAACTCAAGCTCCCCAGCCTGATGCAGGAGAGCGCGGTAAACGAGGTCGGTGCCAGAAACATAACCGTTGACTTTGGAACCCCTGATGTCAAGATTCTCAACTACAAAGGACCCCCCGTTACGATCAACGCGGTAGAAACAGTCGCGAAGATCTGGGGCCGAGTCCAAATACCGGCCGGGTTCAACGGAAGACTCCTCAACATCCAAATCTCGTACGCTGACACGATCGATGACAAGAAGAAGACTATCAACGCTCCAATTGAAGTCAAACTGGCGAAAAACGATGAGCAGTTCTCGGAGGGAATCAACAACAACCTCGTCTCAGAATTCACATATTACCAAGGACTAGAGGAATACTACCAGCACCTTGCCGCGGGACAGCTGAAAGAGGCCACCAAGACGATGAACCAATTATCTGCGAACGCAGAACAAACACGACGCACTGATCTCATCGAGGCGACAAAACGGTTATCCGACCAACATGAGGCGACCCTCAGGCTTGGAGGAAGCACGGAAAGCACTAACCGGCTGCTGAAAGAAGCAGCGAGCGAAACCACGAAGAGAACGCGTGGAAAGTAGGCCCGAAACTACTCCGAATACCTTAGAGCCTCAGCAGGAGGTATTCTCGCGGCCCTCCGCGCGGAGCCGATCGTTGCCAGCATAGAGAGGGCATAGGCTAGTCCGACAATCTCAAGGATTTGTTGCCAGGGAACTACAAAGTTAAGGCCCGAGTTAGGACTGACCGCGAAGGCGTACCCTACATCAATTCCCAATAGGATTCCAATTAGGATGCCGAGCAACGAAATGTAACTGTTCTCCAGGACGAAGACAGCGAGGATCATTCTCCTCCTAAACCCTAGAGCGCGAAGAATGCCGATCTCTTGCCGCCTCTCAGCCACGGACCTGATTGATATTATCCCCAAGCCAGCTATTCCAACAACCAGACCTAGCCCGAGGAACCCCTGTAACAATCCCTCGAACGATTGACCTATTTGGAGAAAACCGCTCAGGACGACCGGAATGACAACGGTGTCCACATTCAGACTTACAAACTCCTTCCGCAACAAACGGGCAACACTGGTAGGATCAGCTCCAGATGCAACCTTAACGAAGGACAGACTTCCGGTGCCAACCTTGAAGGGATCCATCAACAGGGTTTTCGTGCTCACGATTCCATTGAGGAAAACTCCGTTAACGAGCCCGACCACAGTGACACTCTTTTGTACGGTAGTGTTCCCTATGAGACGTGTGAGAATTAGGGTATCTCCGACGTTTGGTGTTGGTATCGACGATGGAGGGCCCCGATTGTTTACCTGCCCGTAGGACCACACAACCTTCGACGTGTCAGTCATAACTGCCCTCCATGTTTCGTTCGCGGTCTTGTACTGTGGGCTCATAGACGACATCTGAAACGTGTTTGTGAGGAAGAAGTTTGACGCGGCTGGAGCATTGGGGTCGGCTCCGAGAAGGAGAGCCGGCTGAAAACTCTGGCGTAAATTCGTGTCGTTCGCTGAGAGAAGAATTGTATTGTTGAAACCTATCACGGCTGCGACTTTGTTCTGAAGCGCGGTATTGTTTCGGACCATCGACGCAAAGTTCGTGACAGGAACAGCGCCCTGGGTTATGATATCGTAGCCGCCGGAATCAATCTTAACAATATTGTTTAGGGCCGCGTTCTGCTCAGCTGTGAGAGAGGCAATCGCCGCCACTGTAAACAGTACCAGGGAGAACATGGCCACGGTGGCGGCAGTTCTGAACCTCTTATTCTCAGGATACGCCAGAGCTGTCCTGAAGATTGGTGTCAAGGTCTTTTTTCCCCGATAGAACAGATGAAGGCCTTTCAATGTCACATCCGTGTTATACATGACCAGCAAGACTCCTCCTAACACCATGAGAATTCCTCCGGCGAAATAGATCTCGACGCCGAAAGTGTAAGTCTGAATCAGAGGGTTATTCCAAGAGAGACTGGGCACTCCCCACTGGATGAGTAGCGCGATGCCTGTTACCGAAAAAGCATAGCGGTTACGGAGTAATCGAGAGAGGATGAGCCCTGTTCCGAAAATTACGATGCTAGGCCCGACCAACGCCTCCACAGCAGACTTTGCACCATATGATTGCTCGAACACAAGCGCTCCGATGATAATCGCGACGATTCCAGCGAGCGATAGGGCGGTGTACGTCCTCACTCCTCGTGGAGGTTCGGGAATATTACGGATCGCTCGAATAATGTTCAACTTGCTTACCCTCCACGACGTGAAAAGAATAGTCACGTAGGTGATGAGCAAGCCCTCGGTGAAGGCAGTAAACAAGCTTTCGGGAGTAAAGGTGAAACTTGCAAGAACTTCGGAAAGGTTGACAGGGAAGAATCTAGCGATAATTGTGGCGAAGACATAGACTATGACATAGGCTATCGCGATGCCTACGAACACTCCTACGAATGCCGCACCGGCCGAGTAGAGACTTCCCTCGAAAAGAAACATCTTAGTGAGCTGTCCCCTCCTCATACCGACTGCTCGGGACATTCCCATCTCCGACTTTCGCTCCTCGGCTAGCATGACGAAGATGTTCACGATCAAGACGACACCTGCAACTATGACGAAGGTGCTCAAGACTATCAGAAAACTACTCAGGCTTTGGGCACTGGTTGTCGCGGTGTTGACCGAATTCAGTTTCTCGGAATAAGCGCAGAGCGTTGACGCGGGACCGGCTGCTTGAGAGGGATCCGTCTTACATTTGTACACGGAAGCTGGGGTGATGGAGTTTAGGGTCTGGTTGGCAGCGAGACCGACAATTTGGCTATGCTGAATGGAACCTCTTAGACCGCCAATGTTTGTTATTGCAATGTAGTTGAATAACCCGGGATGACTTGTGAGTTGTTGCGCCGCGTTTATCGTGACGAAAATATTGTCATTGCCTGAAAAACTGCCTCTGGCGTCTGAGAGCGCGATCCCAACAACCTTGAAGGTAGCGCGAACAGCGGAGTATACGACAACAGAGTCACCAACAGTGGCGTTTAGGTCTCGGGCAGTCCTATCGTTGATAACAGCCTCAGTGTCTCCAAAATTAGGAGGGATAACGGAACCGCTAGATGAATGAAAGTCTCCGAGGGTCTTTGAAGCGTTGGAGAACGTGCCGATTAGAGTGACCTGAGATTGAACGTTCCCGGTGTTCGTATCGCTCATACTTACGGTGTCCAGAATTTCCGGGGTAGTTCCGAGAAGAAAGGGCCGAGCTTGTGGATTGCTTGCTAACTGAGAAGCGAGGGTCGGGGATACGCTCGCGGGGAAGTACATGTAGGCGAAGCTCGTGACGTTTCTAACATAGACGACCTCGTCTGCGAAACCATACCCGTAGTAGGCTCCTCTTGTGAATAGCTCGGTGAAGGTGTCCTGCGTCACGAGGGAGCCTGAGATCATGGCCGTCCCGATCATTAATCCGAGAATGACTATTGCCATGCTGGTTTTTCGACGTACAAAGTTGCGGAGCGCCATTCTGAAGGTAAGCCGATCCCGAAGTATCATGCCGAGGGAGATCAGCAAGAGCACGATTACGATGTAGACTTCGAAACCAATACTCGAGCCACCAACGATACTGCCTAGACCCCCGAACCAAAGGAGGAAGGCAACTGTGCCCGCGATAAATGGAGAGAGAGCGAGTACCTTCCTCGAGTATCTTCCTGCTCTGCTAGCTGGCTTGGCCCGAGAGAATAGATACGAGAGGTAGGCAGCGCCAAGCCCCAACACCAAAAGCCCAGTGGCCTGAACGACAAGCCGGGTCTGGTTTTCTGAGACAAACTGACGCAAGAAGAAGTTGTTTTGGTAGTTCAGATAGAGAGCGTAAAGTTCCCCAAGGGCAATTATCGAGAGGAAAATAATCAGACTTAGGAGGCCTTTTCCATGCGACCTAGATTCTGCCGTCGACCAACCGCCTCTATCTTCAGGACTTTGTTCCAGTCGCGGTCTCTTTCTCTATCTGCCCGTTTCTCATCGAGACTATTCTGTCAGTCTCATGGGCGATTTGAGGATCATGGGTAACGATTACAAAGGTCAGTCCATAGTCGCGGTTCAAGCTTCTCAACAATTTGACAATCTCTGCGGAATTCTCGGAGTCGAGATTCCCGGTCGGTTCATCCCCCCAAACTATCGCTGGCTTGTTCACGAGAGCACGAGCAATGGTGACGCGTTGCTGTTGCCCACCGCTAAGCTCCATAGGTTTGTGAAGTCGCCACTCCTCCAACCCAACCATCTTCAGAGCACCCAAAGCCTCCTTGTGAGCATCGGCCTCAGAGACCCCTGCGAGGAGTAGGGGAAGCTCGACGTTTTCCTGCGCGCTCAGGACAGGGAGAAGATTGTAGGCTTGAAAAATGAAACCCATTCTTCGAGCTCTAAAGCCGGACTTTTGATCATCGGACATAGTCGCTAGGTCGACGCCTTCGATGGCCACTTTGCCCTTGGTGATGTCGTCGAGCCCGGAGAGACAGTTGAGAAGCGTGGTCTTGCCGCAGCCCGAAGGACCCATAACCGCAACCATCTCGCCTTTTCGAACCTTGAGGTCGAGACCTCTCAGAGCCTCAACTTTCAGCGTACCTGTCTGGTAGACCTTCCATACTGATTGAGCTTCAACCATGGAAGGAAATTCGCGGCTAGCCGATCACTTCAACTCCTGCGCGTTTCCCTTCGCCGGAATTGAAATCGGGCTTTAAGGACGTTACCGCACGATATCCGGGCGCAAACTTTGCTTCTTGCCTTGTTGAACGACTCAGTAAGTCTAAGCGGAGTCCTGCACGATCGAAATGTCCGCCAAAATGACGATGCTGGTTCGACGATTCTATGAAGAGATCATAAACAACGCCGAATTCGATAAGCTGGACGAGATTCTTGACCCGAGAATAATCTGGCACGACCCTCTACTCCCTGCTGGTGAAGTTCGCGGCGTTGAGAATTTCAAAAATATTCTGGAAATGTTTCGTTCAGCTTTTCCGGACTTGCACATTACTGTGAAGATCAGACTCAAGAGAGCGAACAAGTTGTTACTCGTTTTGCCATACGGGGCACGCATAGAGGAGACCTGATGGGGCTTAGAGCTACAGGTAGGAAGTTCAAGGTCTCAGGAATCAGCATCATAAGATTCGAACATGGGAAGGCTGTCGGGGAATGGATCGAGGAAGATGTGCTTGGCCTCATGCGACAGCTTGGCGTTGTGAAGTAGCAACGCCTTGTAGGTTAGTCGTGAGAGGCTCCTCTGAAATGAATGTCAATGTGGCTTGGCCGGATAAAGAATGGAATCAGAAGAAGGTAAAGTACCAGACTTATTCTAGTATCGAGATACGAGAATCCGATTCCTGCTAGGGAAACGGCTGGTCCAATCAGGGTTCGCCTTGTAGCTAGACTCACGATGTGAGGGTCTAGATCCTTCTCAACGAGGCGATACTGGCTCGTTGCGTACCACCATACTGCATAGAGTGCCGACCCCGTTGCTGCCAGATTCGCACCATAGACTCGGACCGCGGTAGGCGAAAAAGGGTACTCGCCAAGCACTGAAGTGGAGAATGGAACGAACCCGATGGTTAGAAGGAAGAAGATGTTGACCCACAAAAATACCCTGTCAGTCCGTTTGACATAGTGAAACTGGTTGTGGTGGCCAATCCAGTATATTCCCAACACGACGAAGCTGAAAGCGTAGGCAAGAATGTGCGGCGAAAGCTTCAAGATTTCGCCCTCAAGCTGCTCGGACGGAATCGTCGGGGGGAGACTGAGTCCTAAGACTAGGACCGTCATGACTGTGGCGAATATTCCGTCTGTTAGTGCCTCAATACGTGTTTTTGTCAGGCCCGCTTGTACTATCGCTGAGATGCCCATCTTCCCTGGGCAAGTGGCTTCGAACTGCGCTTAGCTCTTTCCTACGGTGCATCTTCAGCGAAAGCCTCTTCTTCTACGATCCGCCGCACAATTCTAGAAGGTGAAGAAGCTGCTCGCTGTCGGTAACGTCGCACCGATTTTCCGCCTTCCCACCAGCGATGGAAGTTATGTTGCGCTGGAGGATTTTCTTGGAAAGAAGAACGTGGTCGTCTACTTCTATCCCAAAGACTTCACCCAAGGCTGTACAGCTGAGGCTTGCAGCTTCCGAGACTCATACGAGGCGTTCAAGGATCTCGACGCAGAGGTTATTGGGATAAGCTCAGATAGCCAAAACTCTCATCGAGATTTCGCTCAACACCATCACCTGCCCTTCATATTGCTTAGCGACGTTGATGGTTCGGTTCGGAAGGCCTACGGGGTCAAGAAGACACTCGGCCTGTTTGCTGGCCGCGTAAGTTTCGTAATCGACAAGAAAGGAATCATCAGACTCATCTTCTCATCTCAGACCCGGGCGACCGCGCATGTTGGAGAGGCCCTGAACATCTTGAAATCGGTCACCTAGCCAGCTGCAGTCTCGAGGTTCTCATTTGATCATTCCACGTCCTGACGAAAAATCGAAGGAATTCTTCAGATCCCTTTGCCAGACGATCCTCGAGTCACCCTCCGGCCGATGTTCGGGAACATATCCGCGTTCGCAAACGGAAACATGTTCGCAGGGCTTTTTGGAAACGACATATTCGTGCGCCTACCCGAAGAGAGTCGCAAGGAACTTCTAGAGAAAGAGGGCGCTTCACTGCTCGAGCCGATGAAAGGAAGGCCCATGAAAGAATATGTTGTGATCACTAAAGCTTGGCGAAAACAGCACGAGACAGCCCGAACATGGGTCATCCGGTCCCTGGACTGGACTAGTAAGCTGCCTCCAAAGAAGAAGAAAGAACAGCCGCATCGTCTTTCTAACGGGAAGACTAGGTTACTATCCGGGCGGTAGCATGAGGTGTCAAGTGCCCATTCATCGCAAGGATCTCATTATTGTTGAAAGAAAGTGTTAATCGGAGATTCACAGTAGTACCAGGAGAACTCTGGAAGCCTCCACCAGTGATCGATACTTTGAGCGAATCACTAGGTATTGAATAGGTCACATTTCCAATGTTGGAAAAAGTAACCACTGCGGCGGACACGGGAAACCGCAGCTGGTCGTATGTTCCTGTGGCGAGTCTCGCACTTCCGAGAGTCTTCGCGATCGTCAAAACCGAAATCATATCCACCGTCTTCTGAGACCCAGCTATCGCGTACCAGCCATTATTGCTAGAGTTTCCAAAGCCTCCCTGATGGATCTCCGTCATTGTGAACGTCAGATAGATATGAAGAATGCTCGGGTCATACTGCTGACCACTACCAAGCTGCACCTGAGGCGGATCCGTGATACTCAGAACGACTGTTCCCTGAACATACCTAGTATAGAAGAAATAACCTGAAATCGCACCGATGATGAGAATCGCCAGAATGACAGCCGCAGTACCCTTTGCCATCGCTTGTTCCCGATCGAGCCGGCCCTCGTTCCCACTAGGAGATCACCTCGGTCAGCCCTTATCCATAGCATAACCGGAAATTACTCGACGGGGTTACAGTGGAAAACAGGAGGTCGAACCCAGTCCGAAATTCCTTCGGCTTTGGTCGGGAGCCAACTTCCAGTCGGACCGACAACGAAGCTGTCGACGTGGCATGGGTGATTATTCGCGGCCACCGATCGGAGTCGTCCCAGAGCTGTTCTGGATGGGTTCCCCAGGGTTCCTCTCTTTAACGCATAGTGTTGTGCGAGCAGAGGCCACGTTTAAGAGGCGCCCCCGAAGCCATCACGTTACTGAACTCTCATGGAAGCATCAACAGTCACAACCCGACCTCAACCGAAACTGCACAGTCTAGTTCACTTCGAAATACCCGCTAGCGACCCCGCCACAGTAAGCAAGTTCTACGAACAGCTCTTCGGCTGGAAGTTCTCCAAATGGGGAGAACAAGACTACTGGCTCATAGCACACAAAGATGCCCCGGCAAACGAGACCATGGGCGGACTCTTCAAACGCAACGCTCCAAACGAACAATTCGTCAACTATTTCTCTGTCAACTCCATCGATGAAGCTGCCGCCAAAGCCACAGGCCTAGGAGCCCAAGTGGTCACTGCAAAGCAAGAAATCCCAACCGTGGGATACTTTGCGGTTCTCAAGGACCCCGACGGGAACGTCTTTGCCCTATTCCAGTCTACCGGCGGAATGTAACAGCATACCCCGACCCCTCTCCCTTCCTTTCTTTTCTTCTTCCTCGCATAGAAGCGAATGGGAATACTCCGCTTTCCTCGAAAATTGTCCTAGAAGATGCCTTTAGAAGGCCTCCCAAACATTTTTCACCCAACCAGTAGCTGTATGCTTGGAGCGTGCTAAGGCGCAAGCGGCCGAGGTTGTGCAGATCGAGGACTCCAAAAGAGTCCGCATACTGCAGTTCATCAAGGCAAATCCAGGCACCCACCTTAGAAAGATCAAACGAGAACTCAACCTCGCCATGGGTGTCATACAGTATCACCTCTACAGACTGGAGCGAGAACGTAGAATAGTATCGACTCGTCATGGGCTCTACAAACGCTACTATGCGGACCAGGGTCCAAGAATCGAGGAACGAGCCATTGTGAACGTCCTCTTCCAAGAGACTGAGAGAGACCTGATACTCTATCTCCTCGAGAACCCAAGAGCGAGCCAGAAGGAGCTTTCCCAATTCGCCAGAATCTCGCCGAGCTCAACCAATTGGCATATGAAGAGACTGTCCCAAGCTGGCTTTGTAGAAGCTAGAAGAGAAGGCGGGTTCGTATTCTACACAGTGAAAGGGGACCCAGGAATGATCCTCTCTCTTCTCAGGAGTTATCACCCAAGAATCTGGGACAAGTGGGCCGAGAGATTGGCCGACCTCATGACATAATCAATGGGAGCACCGGTGAGGGGAGAATCAGGACCTCGGGCAGATTGTGACCGATGATAATTCCCCAGCTCCTAATCTTAGATACGACCGGACTATCCGTTGATCCATCTGAGATACTCGAATTGGCGAGAGGGGTCTTCGCATTAGTTCTCTTCACGATCTCTCTCTACGCATGGTCTAAGAGAAAACAGCCCGCGATATTGATCGTCGCAGCAGCTTTTCTGCCATTTTTCGCAAAAACCGTCCTAGATGTGTTTTACCCAACATCGACGCTGCTTGAGCTCGCCCGCCCGCTCTTTGATTTCATCGCGCTGGCGCTCTTCTTCGTTGCAATCGTCATTAGGCCAAGAAAAGACCTAGGAAAGGGAACTGCCTGAGCTAGTTCTGATCGGCCTTTTCAAACATCTGATATATATCGCCCGAATAACCGACCCTTAGACAACTGTACCACGACGCCTAATATCCGCCCCGCGGAAACATCTCAGACACTAGCGCGGGGAAAAACGAGTGCCCTCAGTCGGTCCCTTCGAACTGACAGAGATAGAGTTCGTTGGGCTTGAATTCATGAGACAAGAGGACGAGAGACAGCTTAGGAAGACGACTCTGCGAGCAACATGGTCTGGCAGGGAACTCAGTGTCAAGGCAGGGCAGCAAGCTGGGTTGGCATTAGATCGCAAGAGCGATATCGCCTCTAGGATCTTGCCATACTAGTATAGCATCCTGCCAGGTGTGAGTGGATAGAATCATGAAGATAGGTGGGTTAGTTGCTCGCTTATTTGCCACAATCGTCTGGCTGAGTCATCATCGTAGGATTCTTGAGAAGACTTCACTTCATGCATCTTGGTGAAGTATTTGCCAGTGACGCCTTCCAAGTCAGGGGACGTGGCGACGTAAAGAATCCTCTTGGCAGCCGACTCGGGACTTATGAAAAACATTCCGAGGAATCTGAAACCTAGCATGACGAGGCCGCCATTGTTCTTTGCAAAGTTCGTCCGGACAACCCCCGGATGAGCGCTATTTACCGTAACACCGGTGCCCTCGAGCTTCTTCGCCAGCCCACGAGTATAGAGTATCATCGCCAGCTTTGATTGGCCGTAGGCTTGCCAACCTGAAAACTTCCTTTCCCCCTGGAGATCATCGAAGTTGACCCTCGCCCCCTTGTGAGCGTCCGATGTCACGTTAACAATACGGGAGGGAGCACTTGCCTTTAGGATGTCAACTAGAAGGCTTGTCAAGAGAAAGGGTCCAAGATGGTTGACTGCAAACGTCGATTCAAGACCGTCCTCAGTTTCTGAGCGCTTGGTCAGATAGACTCCGGCGTTATTGATTAGCAGGTGAAGCTTCTCATGCCTAGCTCGGAACTCGTTAACCAACTGGCGGATCGAGTTTTGGGAAGACATGTCAGCTTGTATCAGTTCGAGGTTCTTGTTTCCACTCTTCTCTACGGTGTCAGTAACCGCGGTCTCGCCTTTCTCTTTATTCCGAGAGACAACCACAACGGTCGCCCCCATCTTTGCCAATCCTAGTGCAACACTCTTGCCTATCCCCGAATTCCCGCCCGTAACGAGGCATACCTTTTCGGCCATATTGACCCTTGGCATGGTAAGGCTCGACCGATCATCCGATTCAGACTAGTTACAGATAAGGGATCGATAAGGGTTTGGGATTCGTTAGCAAGAATCGGCCTGCTTTACTGGCGTCTTCTGCTCTAGTTTGAGCAGTGTGAGTTTTCTTTCATTACCCCACCGGTAGCCATGTAATCCGCCGTCCTTGCCAATCACTCGATGGCACGGAATCACTAGGGCGACGTGATTCGTGGCGCACGCTCTCGCCACAGCACGTGAGGCGTTAGGAGAGCCAAGAGCGTCTGCGATTCCGCTATACGTGGCGGTTTTGCCGTAAGGGATGGATTGGATCTTTTTCCAGACCTTCCACTGGAAGGCGGTGCCTGTCACGTCAAGAGGGAGTTTGAGAGCGGAGGAGTTGCCAGCGAAATACTTGACGAACGCACCGGCCCATTCCTTTACTCCTTCATCGTTGCGATGGAGCTTTGCCGAAGGATAGTCCTCAGCGAGCACAGTCTCGACTGTCCTGTCAGAGTCTCCCATACACACGGCGCATACACCGCGCTCGGTGGCTCCGACAAGCAAACGTCCAACTGGCGAGTCAACGATGGTGTATTGAATCTGCAATCCTCGTCCGCCTTGGCGAATCGTTCCAGGGTTCATGCCGAGCCCGCTTGCAATTTTCTCGTATACTCGGCTCCTAGAGGAGAAGCCTGCATTGTAGAGCGAGTCGTTTACTGTTTCCCCATCTCTCAGAAAACGCTTCATCTTCGCCAGCCGGCGAGCCTCTACATACTGACGGGGCGAGACCCCTAGGACTTTCTTGAAGGTCCGCTGGAAATAGAACGGACTGAGTCCTGCTTTAGCAGACAGGGTTGAGAGAGCTAGACTCTTGCCAAGGTTCGCGTCTATGAAAGCGCAGATCCCATACACCCATCCCTCAGACAAAGACCTGACGTCTCTGGGACTACAGCGGCGGCACGGTCGAAAGCCTGACCGTTCCGCCTCATCAGGCATTGCGAAGAACGCGACATTCTCTATCTTCGGCCGCCTAGCCGGACATGAGGGTCGACAATAGATTCCGGTTGAACGAACCGCAAACACGAACGCCCCATCAAAATGAGCGTCTCTGGACAGTACTGCCTTCCATTTCGCCTCATCAGTAGGGGCGTCTTCTAGGCTTCCCTTTGCCACTTGCAATCCTGGACGACTCTGGTCAAGCGTTAACATGAGCATCCTAATCGGCTTGAGAAAATAAGTAGTTTGACTCCGTTTCTTGCTGTCAAAGCGTCTTAGCGAAAACATGAGTGTGCCCTTGGAAAATAACCGTTTTTCCGTCTCATCCCAACAAACTAGTACAACACAAATGGCGACGCAGCCTTCATCATGCTCTGAGGAGTCACGTCATATCACCTGGTCCTGATTAACATGTATATCGGCAACAATCCCGGCTCCCAATCGGGCTTCGCCAAGACTACAGACTACAGGTTTTCACCTTTCAGCTTCCCAAGAAAGCCTAGCAATCAGTAATGCGATGACAGCATGCGCCTGGGAAAACGTATAAGTTTGAAAATAGCTCCTTCAGGAGGATTCATGACCCGTCCAGAGTGGCAGAAGAAAAAGAAGAAAATGGCAGGCAGAGAAGGCCCGAAAAAGGGCAAAAATCGCTAGTAAGAACCTTCGAACCATAGCGAAAAACTGTGTAACTGGAAGTCGGATGTTCAACAGCGAGCAAGATCGACTTTCAATTTAGCTCAACGCTATTTCTGGAAAATACTTAGAGTGTTGACACGACGGATTGTCGACACCGACCCGCAAGCTCAGTGGGACGGATACGATGGGATTTTGTTTGTTACATTCCGCCCATCATGCCGGGAGGCATACCGCCACCCATTCCAGGAGGCATTCCTCCAGGACCGCCAGGGCCGGGGCCCGACGAGCTTCCACCTTTCGACGCGAACACATCGTCAACTCTGAGGATCATTGTTACGGCTTCAACTGCGGATTTGATTACCTGCGTCTTTACCCTCAGCGGTTCAACGACATCCATCTTTAGCATGTCGGCTGCTTTTCCGGTCTTGGTGTTGACTCCGAACCAAATGTTCTGCGGGGTGTTGTGTTTGGATTTGATATCGACAAGTATGTCTATGGGGTTTATGCCCGCGTTCTGGGCAATAGCGACAGGTATCGATTCAAGTGCTTCTGCGAAGGCGGTGACAGCAAGCTGCTCTCTGCCTCCGACCTTGATCGCGTATTCTCGCAGACGCTTGGATAATTCTATTTCCGGCGCGCCGCCGCCCGCAACTATCTTCCCGTCTTCAACTGCATTTCGGACAACGGACAGCGCATCATGGAGTGACCGTTCGGCTTCGTCGACCACGTGCTCAGATCCCCCTCGTATCATTATAGTAACGGCCTTCGGGTTCTTGGCTTCGCGGACGTAGACGAGCTTGTCATCTCCGATCTTTATTTCTTCAACTGTCTTCGCGTAACCGAGGGCCTCCTTCGAGAGATCCCTTGTAGTTCCGACCACACTGCCTCCGGTCGCCTTCGCTAGTTTCTCCATGTCACTGCTACTGATGTTTTTGATCGTGAGGATTCCTTTCTTTGCGAGGAGAGATAGAACCTCGTCGTCAACACTTTTCTCGGTAAACAGGACATTTGCTCCAGTTTTGACCACTTGATCAGCCATGTCTCGGAGGAGTTTTTCCTCTTCCTGTATGAACTGGTACATTTCTTCCGGCTTGTTGATGTTGATCTTGGCATCTGTCTCAGTCTTCTCGATCTCCAGCTTTGCATTCAACAACGCTATCTTGGCGCCAGTCACGCTCTTCGGCATCTGTGAATGAGAGACTTCCTTATCGATAATTATTCCATTGACAAGCTCGCTTTCCTCTAGACTCTTACCATGTTTCTTCATCACTTTGACAAGATCGATGTCGGCCTTTACCTTGCCGTTGCTCTTCTCGGTGACTTGCATGACCGCCTCGACAGCAAGCTCAGCGAAACGGTTCTGAGAACCGAAGATACCTTTGGTGTT